>JARFQW010000206.1 GCA_029287575.1 Gammaproteobacteria bacterium
TCATGCTCTCAAAGTACCCTGCATCGAAGAGGCCGCGGGTCTGCGGCGTCAGCGGCGTTGCATTGACGACGATGTCAGCCTCGGAGGTCAGCTTGGGTAGCTCATCGGCCAGACCCACATAGTCCACGAAGCCGGGGCCGCTGCGGCTGCTGTTGCGGGTCGCGGTGACCCGCATGCCCATGGCGTGGCCGAGGCGGGCGACTTCGGTGCCGATTCCGCCCAGGCCCACCACGAGTAGGGTTTTCCCCTCGAGTTCCCAGAGCTTCTCCTCCGGGATCAGCCCGCGCTCCCAGACCCCTCGGCCTTGGGTCTCTGCGTACAGATGCAGGCCCCGGGTCAGCGACAGCATCATGGCCAGCACGTGCTCGGCGATTTCCGGGCCATAGATCCGCTGGGCGTTGGTTACCAGGATGTCGCGTTCCGCAACGGCGGGAATGGATACGCAGCGTTCCGCCCCGGCATAGGGCAGCTGCAGCCAGCGAATGTCGGCACCGGCGTCGAGCAGCGCCTCCGCGCAGAATCCGATAACCGCATCGGCTCCCGCCGCGGCCGCCACCGCGTCCTCGAGCGTGGGTGCCGGAACGAGTTCCACGCCCGGCGCAAACGGGCCCAGGGCGTCGACCTGCTCCGCGTCGCCGCGCACGATGACCCGTTCGGGCTTTGACCAGCCGGCGCGTTCGCTCACCGGCGCCTTCGCGGCACGCAAGCCGAGCTGCTCGATGAGTTGGTCGATGCCGGGGTCCGGCATGTCCCGGGCAAGAGTTGCCCCGAAGGGCATCAGTGCCGCGGCCAGAAAAAGGACGGCGAATCCGAAGCGGGCGGTCTGGGTCATGGCGCGTCTCATGATGGGCATGGAGGATACGATCCTAGCGGAAGCCGGTAAGGCCGGCACCAATCCGTGGCGCACGCTATGCGCGGGAGAGGCGGGCAATCGGGTCTCAGAAGAGAAGGATCAGGCTGCCGGCAACGGTCGGTATCACGTTGGCGAAGGCGCCCGTATACCCGATCGCGGGGGCCGGGCTGTTGGCGGCCCGGGTGACGATCTGAAGGGCGGCGCCGCTGGTCACGGACCCGGCGATCCCGCCCATCAGTTCCGCGGGATTGAGCGCCAGTACCTTCCGGCCGAAGGCAGATCCCGCAAGCACGGGAATCGCGGTGACCAGCACCCCTGCTCCGACCAGCCGGAGGCCTTCGGTTCGGAGGGTGGCCACAATATCGCCGCCGGCGTTGAGGCCCACGCCCGCCATGAACATCAGCAAGCCCAGTTCCATGAACACCCACAGCGCGGCGCCCGGAACCCGCCCGAAGACCGGATAGCTGGCGCGCAGAAAACCAATCACGAGACCCGAGATCAACAGCCCGCCGGCGCTGCCCAGCCCAAGCGATACCCTGCCGACGGTGATTGAGAGCGCGCCGATGGCGAGCCCGGCGGCAATGCCAAAAGCAAAGGTCATCAGGTCCGTCTGATCCACCTCCCGCTCCACGTGACCCACCCACCGCTCGAGATACTCGACGTTGGCCTCGGGCCCGCGGACCGAGACAACGTCACCGCGCTTTAGCACCAGGTCCGGCTCGAGAGGGAGTTCCGTGCGCTGTCGATGGATAGAAATCAGCATGACCCCGGACTCCCGGCGCATGCCGATTTCCCGGAGCGTGTGGCCGGCCAGATCCTCGTCGACGCCGGAACGAATCGCATCCTGGGCCGCGGCCAGAGTCGGTGTGGTGGTCATCCCGCCTGCCAGCAGACCGGCGTTGGCGCCGGGCTCGAGATTCAGCGCGCGGCCCGGTCCGGCAGCCAGTGCGAAACCGGTTATCGCCACAATGAGGGCCAGCGCCAGGTACTTCAGTCCCTCGGACATCAGCACGTCGAAAAACCGCGGCCCGGCCTGATAGCCAACGCAGAAAATGAAGAGGGTAAAACCGAAAGTCTGGGCCGCGGCGCTCATTTCGAAACCGAAACGGCCGAAAAACAGTCCGGCGATGAGGACACCGCCGATCGGGCCCAGGCTCATCCCGGCCATTGCCAGGTTGCCAAGCAGATAACCGAAACCCAAAACGAGAAAGCGCATGAGGACCGGGCTGCCCTGAAGAAATTCGATGATGGCTGAGACCATGTCCGGCGGGGCTCCCGGGGGCTGCTTGTTTCAGGCGCGGGCTGCGACCGATGGATGACATCAGCCCGGTGGTCCGGCACGGCGCCTCCGCTTCGGGGCCAGCCCTTGTCAGAAAAGCTTCATACCCGGTGTCCCGGTGCCCCCTAGACTTGGGCGAATGTCCGATGCGCGCTCATCGTTTCTCGAAATACTTGCCGTATTCACCCGGCTCGGGCTGACGTCCTTCGGCGGGCCGATTGCACATCTCGGAATTTTTCGGGATGAATTCGTGCGCCGCCGGGGCTGGCTGAGCGACGAGGATTATGCTGACCTGGTGGCGCTGACCCAGTTTCTGCCCGGCCCCGCGAGCAGCCAGGCAGGCTTTGCCATAGGGGTGCGCCGCCGAGGTCTGGCAGGTGGGCTTGCGGCCTTCGCGGGCTTCACGTGGCCATCCGCCCTGATCATGCTCGCCGCCGCCTACGGCCAGTCCTGGCTCATGGGCGCGGCCGCGGCGGGGTTGGTCAACGGCCTGAAGATTGCCGCGGTGGCGGTCGTGGCCCACGCCGTGCTCGGCATGGCGCGCGGTCTTTGTCCGGACCGGCCCCGGGCAACCATTGCCGTGCTGGCCGCCGCGATGCTCGCCCTTTTTCCGTCAGGTCTCGTGCAGCTCGCCGTCATAGCCGCGGGCCTTGTCGCCGGTACGATGGCCGTGCGGGTCGAGCCGGTTCCGCCGGGTTCCGCCGGCGATCAGGTGGGCCGGGCATCGGGATTCGGCAAAGGCTGGCTGACCGGGTTCTTGGCTCTGCTGATCGGGCTGCCGGTCGTCGCTGCGGGGTACGAATCGGATGCCGCCGCCCTGGTTTCGGGTTTCTATCGTTCCGGCGCACTGGTGTTCGGCGGAGGCCACGTGGTCCTGCCGCTGCTGGAAACGGTGGTCGTGCCGACCGGGTGGGTCACCCCGGACGACTTTCTGGCCGGCTACGGCATTGCCCAGGCCGTGCCTGGTCCGCTGTTCACGTTCTCCACCTACCTGGGGGCCGTCGCCGACAACGATCTGGAGGCGGCGACCGGCGCCATGCTCGCCACCCTGGCGCTCTTCCTGCCCGGTTTCCTGCTGGTCCTGGGAGCCCTGCCGGCATGGGAGCGGCTGCGCCGGCAAACCCGAGCGCGCGCGGCGCTGGCCGGGGTGAACGCCGCGGTGGTGGGTGTCCTTGCCGCCGCCCTGTACAACCCGGTCTGGATTTCGGCGATCCACGCCGGCACGGACTTTGCCCTGGCGCTGCTGGCCTTTGCCGCGCTGAGCGTGTGGAACTGGCCGGCCTGGCGGGTCGTGCTGCTTGCCGCCAGCGGCGGGACGCTCATGTCGCTGGTCGCGGGGTCGTGAGGCTCTCGGTTTTCCACGACGCTCGGCCATGGGCGCCGGAAATTGATCTGGATCATGGCGCCGCCGCCTCAGTACGGCAAACTGGCCTGCGTAAGGGATCAGGGCACATGATCCCGAACAGGGTTCAGAATCAGGCACGTCCCCTCTCAAGGGACACTTAAACCCCCCGGACTCCTCCTCCCGGGGGGGTTTCTTTATGTCTGGCGGCCGCTGGCGGAATCAGCGGCCGGCGACACCGGCCGTGCCGGGCTGGAAACGGAACACGAAGTAGGGAGACTGCGCCTTGATGTGCTTGCGGCTGCGCAGGACCTGCTCGGGGATCGCGCTGTCCGCAAGATACAGATAGCCGTCGGGCCCGTAAGACAGGGCGTCGGCCCAGCGGATCCGCGGCGAGTTGACGATGGTGGTCAGTTTGCCGGCAGGGTCCATTCTCAGCACCGCGGAGTGCTCCACGTCGGTGATATAGACGTTGCCTTCCAGATCGGCGCTCAGCCCGTCGCTCAGGGGCTTGCGGCCCACCATCTCGACGGTTTCGGCCAGTTCGGTCCGGGTCAGTCCGGCGTCGGCCAGCGCGTCGGTGGGGATTCGGTAAAGCGTGTCGTGGCTCATTGCCCCGTAGTAGAGCCAGCTGCCGTCCGGGCTGATGGCGATGCCGTCCACACCGGGCTTCATGGCCACGAGTCCGCCGATGAAGGTCATCGGCCGGGTCGGCGTACGGATGATCCAGTCCTGCGGCGTGACCGACGCGTGCCGCTCCAGGACGCGGCGCGCCTGCCGGGTTTCCACGTCGTACACAATCAGCGCCGGTGACCGGCGCCAGAAGCTGACATCGGCGATATAGACGGTCCTGCCGTCGGGATGGACCTGCAGGTCCTGAAGGAAGGACCCCATCGGCGCGGTATCGCGATCGAAGGCATGTTCGTGGAGCAGGGCGCCGGTAGCGGTGTCGTAGGCGAGAATCTTCGCCACCTGCAAACCGTGGCCGCCGGTATCGATGACCCACAGCCGGCTCTGTTCATCGATGACCACGCCCAGGGGATTGGAGAAGTGCTGGGCCTGCAGTTCAGCGTCGGGGAACGGGCGCATTCCCAGACCGTCCTTGACCATCAGCCGCGGCCCCGGAGCGCGGGATTCGGGATGTATGGTGAAAAACACCTGGCCCGCGGCGGACACCGCGACGTTGCCCAGAGGCTCGTCGTAACTGAGAACTTCTTCCAGGCCCCGCTCGGTGACCACGGGCTCACCGGCGAGCACGGTGTAGTCATCACCGCCGCCGAACTGCCAGTACAGAAGAGCGCCCAAGCCCAACAAGAGGGCGAGCGCGATCAACAGCAACCTTGCCACGGTCCAGACTCCTCCTTGTCGTTGCCGGGACTTTACAACATCCCGGGGAGTGGGCCGGGAGGAATCAGGTCACAGAAGCTGGATTGCGCTGGCCGGGAGATCGCCTGTGTCGACCTTAGTCCTGCAGCGAAACGGTCTCGATCTGGTCGCGTAAAATGCCGGCGGAATGCTCCAGCGCGGCGCGTTCGTTCTCGGTGAGGTTCAGGTGGATCAGCCGTTCCACGCCGTTGGCCCCGATCAGGGCGGGAACACTGATACACAGGCCCGGCAGGTCGTAGACTTCGTCGAGGCGAACCGAGACCGGCTGAATGGAGTGGCGATCCTGAAGTATCCGGGCCACGAGCCGGGAGATGACGAGACCGATTGCGAGATTCGTATAGCCCTTGCCGTCGATGATCTCGTAGGCGGCGTCGCGCACCCGGACGAACAGTTCCTGCATCTGCTTGGAGTCCCACTTCCGGCCCAGCACGGTACTGCGGACCGGGCTCTTCCCGCCGATGGAGACGGTGCTCCAGGCGGCGAACTCGCTGTCGCCATGCTCGCCCAGGACGTAACCGTGCACGGAGCGGGGATCCACGTCGTAGTGATGCCCCAGCAGCGAGCGGAACCGGGAGGTGTCGAGCATGGTTCCGGTGCCGATGATCCGGCTGGCCGGGCGGTCCGACAGCTCCTGCATCATCCAGGTGAGGATGTCTACCGGATTGCTGGCCACCACCACGCAGGCGTCCGGGACATGCTGGTCCAGATCTTGCGCGATGCTGCGAAAAACGCGCGCATTGTTGTTGAGCAGATCGAGCCGTGTTTCTCCGGGCTTCTGCGCGGCCCCCGCCGTAATGACGACGACCTGCGCACCGGCCAGGTCTTCGTAGCCGCCGGCCCGGACCGCGATACGTCCGCTGTAGGCCTGACCGTGCATGAGATCCATGGCTTCGCCGTGCGCGCGCTTTGTATCGAGGTCGACCAGCACCATCTCGCTGCACGTGCCCTGAACGAACATGGCATAGGCGCCGGCGACGCCGACATTGCCCGTGCCGATGATTCCCACCTTGTGTATGGCCATGCTGAAGATCTCCAGGCAAAAAGGGGGCCGGCGCCCCTGCAGCGAGTATAGACAGGCTGCATGACAGCCGTGCGCCCGCGGTTTGCCGCCCTTGCGGGGGACTTTTTGCGGTAAAACAGGGGCGGGAGACTATGCTGGTAATCGGGTCTGCGCCGGGCGGCCTGGCAAAGCAACGCGGAGAACAGGCATGGGGGAGCACAAGCTGGCCAGGGTGGGCATCATCACCAGCGGTGGCGATGCGCCGGGCATGAATGCGGCCATCCGCGCCATCACCCGAACCGCCATTCACCATGGGCTGGGGGTCGTCGGTTTCTATCGGGGCTATGAGGGCATTCTCACCAAGCAGTACGACGTCATGGACCGGCGCTCCGTGGCCAATATCTTGCAGCGCGGCGGCACGATTCTCAGGTCCGCCCGCTGCCCGGAGTTCCGCACGGAGGAAGGCCGGCAGATGGCGGCGGAGAATCTTCGGGAACTGGCCATCGATGTCCTGTTCGTGATCGGCGGCGACGGGTCACTCAAGGGGGCCCAAGCCCTGACGGAAGTATGGGACGGCCAGGTCATCGGCCTGCCGGGCACGATCGACAACGATCTCGCCGGCACGGATTTCACGATCGGCTATTTCACCGCATTGGATACGGCCCTGGAGTCCATCGATAAGGTGCGGGACACCGCCGACGCCTTCGAGCGGATCTTTCTCATCGAGGTCATGGGTCGCATGGCGGGCTTTATCGCGCTGGGCGTGGGACTGGGCTGCGGTGCCGAGAAGATCCTGGTGCCCGAGGAACCGACCGAGGTCAGAGACCTTGTGGCGGATATTCAGGACAGCCGCGCCGCCGGCAAACTGTCCTGCATTATCGTGGTGGCCGAAGGCGTCGTCGCCAATGGACTCAGGTCCATTGACGGCCGCATCACGATCCACGACTCCACCGTGCTGGCAAAAGAACTCCAGCGCGAAACCGGTCTGGAATGCCGCGCCGTCGTTCTGGGTCATATTCAGCGAGGCGGCAGCCCGGCTGCGCTGGACCGGATCCTGGCCTCGACGCTCGGGACTTATGCGGTTGAGGCGGCCCTCGATGGCCATACCGGCGTCATGACCGGGATTCGGGCCGAAGCGCTTTGCCTGGTGCCGTTTGCGGAGGCCTGGTCCGAGCACAAGCCGTTGGATGCCTACCAGCTCAAGGTGCAGAAGCTGCTGGTCTAGGAGGCGACTCCGGCCGCGCCGGACAGGGCATCCTCGACGCGGCGCAGCAAAATCCGGTCGATCACCGGTTTCTCGATGAAATCCACCGCACCGGCACGCATGGCGCCCACCGCGGTTGCCACATCCGAGCCCTCCGTCAGCAGGATTGCGGGAATCCGGTGACCCCTCGCGGTGAGTTCCTGGAGGAGGTCGAGACCCGACATGCCGGGCAGCTCGAGTTCGGTCACAAGTGCATGAATGCCATGTTCGTGAAGAGATTCCAGCAGGGACTCCCCACTGGAAAAGGATTCGACCTGAACCGCAAGCTTCCCGAAGAGACCCAACAGGGCCTGCCGCTCGTGCTCGTCGCCTTCGACGACACAAAGCGTCGGAAGACCGGCGGTGGACGGACTCGGGGGCGGTATTGCCATAGTTCGAGTTCGGGTCTGAGCCCCGCAAGGGACCCGTACCGGGCCGGCGATCATCATGGATCAACGCTTTCTGAGTATTGGCCCAGCTACCCGAGTAGGGAATACGCGGAACTACCTAATCACTGGCCCGGGGGAGGGGGTTCCGTGGCCTCGGGTTCGGCGAGCATGACCATCCGCACCAGCTGGGCCAGAGAATTGGCGCCCATTTTTTCCATGACCCGGGCTCGATGGATTTCCACCGTTCGCTGGCTCACGCCCAGGTCCGCGGCGATGACCTTGTTGGCTTTTCCGGTCACAACCTGGTCCATGACCTCCCGTTCCCGGGCCGTCAGCCGATCCATGCACTCGAGAATTTCGATTCGCTCACGCGCCTCGGCGCGGTGCTTGCCGGCTTCGGCAAGGCTGTCACGGATGCGGCTGACCAGTTCCTGGTCGTCGAAGGGTTTCTGGATGAAGTCCACGGCGCCCCGGCGTACCGCTTCCACGGCCATGGGGATGTCGCCGTGGCCGGTGATGAAAATAATCGGCAGCTCCGATCCCCGTTCTTCCAGTTCCTTCTGCAGGGTCATTCCGTCCATGCCCGGCATCCGGATGTCCAGGACAAGGCAGCCGAACGCCCTGGGGTCCCAGGCTTCCAGAAATTCCTCGCCGCCCGGATAACAGCGGGCCCGATACCCCAGAGAGCGCATGAGGAGGCCGAGCGAATCCCGCACCGCCTCGTCGTCATCCACAATAAAGATCGTTCCCTCGTCTTCGCGCATCACGTGCTCTCCACTGCCGCGGGCAAGTGTATCGTGAAGATACTGCCACCGCCCGGTCTGGCCTGGTAACGCAGGTGGCCTCCGTGGGCCTCCACGATGGAGCGACTCAACGGAAGCCCCAGGCCCATGCCTTCGTCCTTGGTCGTAAAAAACGGTTCGAACAGCCGCCTGGCCGTCTCCTCGGGAATTCCCGGCCCGTTGTCCTCGACCTCCAGGATCACCTCGTCGCCCTCGCCGAGGCGCGTTTTCAGGGTGACCGTGGGGTTGGGCTTGCCGGCGGCGAACACCGCGTCGGTCGCGTTTCGAATCAGATTGAGGATGACCTGCTGTACCTGCACTCCGTCCACCTGCACCGCCGGGATGCCCTCGTCGAGATCCAGGATCAGGGAGACGCCATGATCCCGCGCCCCTGGCTCTGCGAGGGTGAGTATGTCGCGGATCAGCTGATTGAGTCCCTGCAGCCGCCGCTCGATGACGCCGCGGCGAACGAATTTCCGCAGTCTGGATATGACCTGGCCCGCTCGTTGTGCCTGCCCCGCCACGCGGGACAGCACGTCGCCCAGTTCGTCCTCGTCCATTTCTCCGGCGCTGACCAGGCGCTGCACCGCCTGGGTATAAGTAGCGATCGCGGCCAGCGGCTGATTCAGTTCATGGGCGATGCCCGCGGCCATCTCCCCCATCGCGCCGAGCCGCGCCACGTGGGCCAGCCGCTCGCGGTGCTGCCGCGCCTCCGCCTCGGCCCGCAGCACGTCGGTCCGGTCGACGATCTGGGCGATCAGCATCAGCGGGCGGCTGTAGCGATCCAGGACCAGGGAGAACCGCGAGGTCGCCGGTATGAGTTCCCCACTTTGACTGATATAGCGCTTGTTCAGGCGCAGTAAATCGATACTGCCGTCGATCAGGGACTGCATGCCGCTTTCGGTTTCGGCGAGGTCCTCCGGCGTAATGAGCGCGGAAAACTGTTTCTTCAGGAGTTCGTCCAGCGGGTAGCCCAGCATTGTGCAGAGGGCCTGGTTGGCGGAAATCATGGGACCCAGCCCGGCGTTTGTGCCGCGATCGGCGGGCTCCAGAGCAAACGTCGCCATCCCGATGGGCGCATGCTGGAAGGTCAGGCGGACCTCTTCTTCCGCCTTGCGGAGCTGGTCCTCCATCGCGCGCTGCTCGGTCACGTCCTCGCCCGCGCTCAGGGTGCCGGTAATCACACCGCCGGTGTCGCGGATGAACTGCGTGCGCCACCGTACCAGCCGCTGCTCGCCGCTCTGAGTGAGGATCGGCGATTCCCGCAGGCCGAAATCCGGATAGCCGCCGCGGATCGCCGCCTGGTGGGCGAGCCAGCTCTGATCGGCGACATCGGCGGGCAGGCATCGCGTGAAAAAGTCCTGCCCCAGCAACTCGATTTCCCGGTAGCCGAGGAGTTCGCAGCCGCGGCGATTCATCAGCGTGACCCGGCCCTCCAGATCCAGAGCCATCACGACCACGTCGACCAGGTCCAGGTAGCGTTGTGCCCGGTCCCGCTCCATGCGCAATGCGTACTCGATGCGTTTGCGGTCCGTCAGATCCTGCAGGGTGCCGGTCAGACGAACCTGCCCGGTTCCGTCCACCCGGGTGATTTCGAACACGGTCTGAACGTGCCGTACGCGGCCGTCGGGCCGCACCACCCGGTACTCAATGCGGTCCTTCCTCGGGCAGTCCGCAACGCCGCGGGAGATGGTTCGCGAGACCCGGTCCCGGTCCTCCTCGTGGACTACCTTGTCGAGGAATTCTCCAATGGTCGGCACATCGGCCCCGGGCGACAGCCCCACGATGCGGAACATTTCCGTCGACCAGTAGCGCGTGCTCTCGTCGGGAAGCCGGGTTTCGAAGCTGCCGAGGTGGGCCAGGGCCTGGGCGTTGCGAAGCCGCTCCTGGGCGGCTTCCAGCTGGGAGAGGATCCGCTCCCGGATCGTGACGTCCCGGACAATGCCGACGAACGTCGTACCGGATTCCGCCGCGATCCGGCCAATCGTCAGTTCGATCGGAAATTCCGTGCCGTCGCGGCGCCGGGCCGTCAGCTGCCGGGGCTGGACGGTCACCCTGGGTGTGCCCGTGCGGGCGAAGCGGGCGACATGTTCCCCATGGTTATGGCCGACTTCGTCCGGCATGAGGATCTTGACGTCCTCGCCGACCGCTTCGCCCGCGGCAAAGCCGAACATCTGCTCGGCCGCCGGGTTGAGCGAAAGTATTCGGGCGCTGGCGTCAATCACGATCACCGCATCGGGCGTGGCCGAAAGCAGCGCGTCCAGCCGCCGCGAGGCGCTGGCTGCGTCGGCGCTCTCGGGGGAGCCGCGGGTCATCGGGACGTCGAGGGTCATCGGCTGGTGAACGCGTTTCCGGGATCCGGCCCTGCTGGCCGCATGCTAGGATACCGCCCGCCTGAAAGGGCTACCAATCCCGGCACTTGCCGGCATTCGCTACTCCGGCAACGGCAGGTTCCCCGTGGCCCGTGAATCTCGGACAACCCCCCTGAGGCGCAGGCTCCGTTCGAGGGCAGTCCCGCCTCTTGCCCCGCGCACCGTAATGCCGCTCCTGGCCGTGCTCGGCCTGGCGGTTGCTCCGGCGCCGACGGTTCATGCGGGTGGCCCGACGGCGGCCGGTGTCCGCGCCATGACCAAATACCGGAGCGGGGGGGAATACCACGTGCAGGGCGGTTTCCTGCGCTGGCGAAATCCGTCCTCCCGGATGGGTTGGGAGGCGGCGCTGGGCACGTTCTATCGCCGCGATCAGCACCGGATCTTCCTGTCGGGCGGTCCGAGCTGGCGTTTCCGGCCCTGGGCCCGCTTGCATGTGGATATCGGGATTCATCCCACGTTCCTCGGCGGGAGCCGCTTTCACGGCGCCGATCTCGGCGGCAATTTTCATTTCACGAGCTTCGTTTCGGCCGGCCTGAGCTTCGCCGGCCGGCATGAGCTGTCCGCCCGCGTGCAGCACACCTCCAACGCCGGCCTGAACGACGACAATCCCGGCGCCGACGTCGCCGGCCTCGAGTACGCGTACCGTTTCGGTGCCCGCCGCTGAGTCGGGGCGGCTTCGGCTGTCTCAGCCCTCGTACCGGTGGCCGTCCAGGATCGCGGCCAGCCCCCGGAAGGCGGGAACGTCATCCAGTACCAGCCAGGTCGGAATGTCGGCCATGTAGTCGCTGTATCGGCCCTTGGCCTCGAATTTGGCGCGAAATGGCGAAGCCACGAACACGTCCTTGAGCCGCGGAGCAATGCCGCCGGCGATGTAGATGCCACCGAACGCGCCGAGCGTGAGCGCCAGATTGCCGGCCACCGTGCCGAGAAAACTGAAGAACAGGGTCACGGCGTCGTGAGCCAGCGGATCTCCGCCTGATGCCCGGTGGCTGATTTCGTCGGGCTTAAGCTCCGGTGCCGGAACGCCGGACAGCATGCACAAGGCCTGGTAGAGATTCACCAGGCCGCTGCCGGATATCAGCCGCTCGGCCGACACGTGGCCCTCCTCGCCCCGGAGCAGGGCAATAATCCCCGCCTCCCGCTCATCCGTGGCGGGCAGCGTGACATGGCCGCCTTCGCCCGCCAGCGCCAGCCAGCGATCGCCCACCGGCAGCAGACCGGACACGCCCAGTCCCGTACCCGGGCCCAGCACGCCCATGGGCGCTCCGGCGACGGCCTTGCCGCCGCCCACCGCGAGCAGGTGCTCGCCGCCGAGATCCGGAAGCCCCATCGCGATAGCGGTGAAATCATTGACGATGTGAAGGGACTCCAGCTGCAGCTCGTCGCGAAGCCCCTTGCGGGAGAACGCCCAGCTGGCGTTGGTCAGTTCCACCTTGTCGCCGGTAACCGGTGCCGCCACGGCCACGGCGGCGCTTGCCGGGCGCGGTCCCTCCGCCGTGTCCAGGTATGCGGCCAGCGCCGCTGCAAGCCCGGTATGCTCGGCGACCTTCATCTTCACGACCTGCTCTGCGGGCCCTGCGGCGCGCTGCAGGGCGCAGCGCACGTTGGTGCCGCCGAGATCGACCAGCAGACGGGGTGCAGAGACGTTCATGAGACCCAAGCTTAGCCAATCCTGCCGCTCCTGGAAGCTGCGATTGCTATCCTCCGTCCCCATGACCACCTTGCCTTCAGCCTGCCGTTTTCGCCGGGGCTTAAACCGGAACGGGTTGTCCGGCGTCTATATGGCTGAATCGGGAGCACGAGGACGTGCACAGAAGGTGACAGAGACGATAGACCCGTGGCCGCCGTGACGGCCGAGGACCCGGCCCTGTCCGCTGGCGTCCCGGAGGAATCGGAGGCCCGTCTCATCCGGGAAGCCGCCAACGGCAGCGTGCCCGCCTTCGAAGGCCTGTACCGGCGCTACGAGCGGCGCATCTATGCCCTCTGTCTGCGTATGACGGGTTCCCGGGACCGGGCGGAGGATTGTGTGCAGGAGACGTTCGTGCAGGCATGGCAGAAACTGGACAAGTTCGAGGGCCGAAGCGGATTCGGGACCTGGCTGCACCGAATCGCGGTGAACAAGGTCCTGAGCCTGCAGCGCTACGATTCCCGGCGACCCCGCCTGGCACCGGTGGATGATTCGCTGTCCGATCCCTACGGGGCGGCACCCCTGACCGCGGATGCAGGCGCCCAGATGGACCTGGAACAGGCCATTGGCCGGCTGCCGGACGGCGCGCGCAACGTGTTCGTTTTGCACGCGGTGCACGGCTACAGCCACGAGGAAACCGCCGGCATGCTCGGCGTGGCCGTGGGAACTTGCAAGGCCCAGCTGCACCGGGCCAGACGCCTGCTGGGCGAGAGGCTGGACGCATGACAGACGACAGAAAAACAGCCGCCAGCGGCGACGACCTGCTCGCCGCGGCCCGTGGCTTGCCGGAAGAGATTGCCCCCGGGCGCGATCTCTGGCCCGGGATCGAGGCGCGTCTCGGCGAGCGGGACGAGGCACCGGCACCCGCGCGCCAGCCGCGTCCGATGGCCTGGCCGATTCGGTTTGCGGCGGCCGCCGCGCTGGTGGCCGCGACCGCGCTGGTCACGCTGAGCCTGATCGACCGGCCCGCGCCGGCCACCGCGGAATTCCTGTCCCCGGAACCCGCGATGTTCGGCGCCGGCTACGATCTGGGCGCGAAACATCAGCTCGTTCGCGCCCATTTGAGCGAGGACCTTGCCCGGCACCTGGAAACGCTGCCGCCGGAGACCGCGGCGGTGGTGAAACGTAATCTCGCGCAGATTCGCGAGGCAGTTGCCGAGATCAATCGCGCCCTGGAGAAAGATCCGGGCAATATTTTGCTGGAGCAGCTGCTGATGGCGGCGTATCAGGACGAAATGGAGGTCCTGTCGAACGTGAACCGCATGGCGGGAGCCGTGCCCTCGAGGAACGAGATATGAAGCGCATGATGCTGAGCCTGACCCTGCTGACGGTTACCCCGTGGGTTGCGGCGGAGTCCATTGACGAGATCGCGGATGTGCATCCGCGTGGCGAGGTTGAGGTGTCCAATGTGGCCGGCACCGTGAACGTCGAGGGCTGGGACCGGGACCAGGTAAAGGTCGATGGTGAACTGGGCCGCGGCGCGGAGCGGCTGGAGTTTCGGGCGGATGGGCGGCATACGCTGGTCAAAGTGATCTATCCCAAGAGTTCACGCCGGTCCGGCGGCACGGACCTGGTGATCCGCATACCGCTAGCGAGCCGCTTGTCGGTCAACGCCGTGTCGGCGGATATCGATGTCAGCGGGGTCGAGGGCGCTCAGCGGCTGCAGTCCGTGAGCGGCAATGTGACCACCGAGGCCCGGGGCGAGGACGTGCGCATCGAAACGGTCAGCGGCGACCTGTCCCTGCGGGGACACGGCGATCCGGCGCTGGTGAGCATCACCACGGTGAGCGGCGACGTGGACCTGCGCGACCTTCATGGAGAGGTCAACGTCCAGAGTGTTACAGGGGACGTGGATCTCGACAGCCGTGATCTGGAGCGACTGCGCATCCGCACGACCAACGGGGACGTCGAAGCGCGGGCCGGAATGGCAGATCGCGGTACCATCGAAATGGAAGCTATCAACGGTGATCTTCGCCTCGATATACTGGGCGACATCGATGCGGAATTCGATATCGAGACCTTCAATGGTTCGATCAGAAACGATTTCGGGCCGGAGCCGCGGCGCAAGAGCCAGTATCAGCCGGGCACGACCCTGCGCTTCACCGAAGGCGAGGGCAATGGCCGCGTGCGTATCAAGACCCTCAACGGGGGCATCACACTTCGGAGTGACTGAGCTCCGGGACACCGGCGCCTGACGATGCTCGGAGCGCTTGCCGAGCTGAAGCGGCGCCGCGTATTCCGCGTTGCGGGCATCTATGCGGTGGTGTCCTGGGTCACCGCGGAAGTTGCATCTGTCATATTCCCCGCGCTCCAGCTGCCCGAATGGACGGTCACGTTCGTCATTGGTCTCCTGCTGCTCGGATTTCCGCTGGCCATGGTCCTGGCCTGGGTCTTCGACATCGGGCCCGGCGGGATCGAACGTACGGCGCCGGCCGAGGAGGCGCCGACCAGGAGCTGGCACCATGCCGTGTATCTCGTTCTTCTGGCGGTCGCGATGGGGGCGCTGGCGTGGGTGCTTTATCCGCGCTTTATCGGCCCGTCCCAGGCATCCCGGGACTCCATTGCCGTGCTGCCCTTCGAGGACCTGAGTCAGGCCCGGGATCAGGAGTACTTCAGCGACGGCATATCCGAGGAGCTCCTCAACCTCCTGGCGCAGGTGCCGGATCTGCAGGTGGCCTCGCGCACCTCGTCGTTCAGCTACCGGGGCCAGAACATGGACATCCGGGACGTGGGCCGCCAGCTCGGAGTGGATACGGTGCTGGAAGGGACGGTCCGCAAGGCCGGCGAGCAGGTGCGGATCACCGCCCAGCTGATCGACTCGTCCACCGGGTATCACCTGTGGTCCAACACCTATGACCGGGAACTCAAGGACATTTTCTCGGTGCAGGACGAGATTGCGCGGGAGATCGTTGCGGCCCTGAAGGTCGAACTCGGTACCGGATCGGAACCGGTGATCGCGGCCCGCGCGGCGCCGCCCACGAGCGACATGGATGCCTGGCAGACCTATCTCCAGGCCCGGCACCAGTGGAAGCGTCGTGGTGAAGAGTCGATTGCGCGCAGCATCGATCTGCTCAAGGAAGCCACCGCCAGCGACCCGCAGTTCGCCCGGGCGTGGGCTGGCCTTGCCGCGGCCTATGTCGTGTATCCGGGCTATGCAGGGGCGGACCCCGAGGAATGGAACGAGCGCGCTTCGGAGGCCGCCCGGCGTGCCCTGTCCGTGGACCCGAATATCGGTGAGGCCCACGCGGTGCTTGCCGAAATCGACAATATGGACCGGCGCTGGTCGGACGCCGAAGCCGGGTTCTTTTTCGCCACGAACCTGGATCCCACGGACCCGACGGCCCGCCACTGGTACTCCATCCTGTTGCGCACCACGGGCCGGCTGCAGGACTCGCTGGAACAGGGCCAGCTGGCGCTGGAACTGGATCCCACCTCGCCGGTACTGCATTTCAACGTGGCCGAAACCTACATGGCCCTGGGCTACGATGACCAGGCTGCCCGCCACATCCGCTCGGCCCGCGAGCTGGGGTTCCATGAAGGATCGAGCGGGATCGAATACGTGCTGGCGCTGCGCAAGGGCGACCTGGACGGGATGACCGCGTTTATTGCCGATAACCTCGAGAAAGCCGGCGCCGATCCCGCCCTCGCGGAGGTCTTCATGGCGGCGGCCACCGACGATGCGGCGCTTGCCGAGCTCGAAACGACGGTGGACCAGGCCGGCGACGCCCTGGGCGGCCCCGGCAGCCTGATGCCGCTCCTGATCCTGAGCGGTCGTACCGACGAGGCACTGGTGCTGATGGACGAACTGACCGAGGACGGGCGCCGCGACCTGGATCTGGGCCTGATCTGGACTCCCGAGGCCGCCGACATCCGCCGGGATCCCCGCTTCGGCGTCATTATGGGCCGTCTCGGATTGACGGACTACTGGAAGCAATACGGTCCCCCCGACGACTGCCGCCTCGATGATTGGAAGCTGCACTGTGGTTTTCTCGCGGTTGCCGGCCGGTAGAACGCGCGAATCCGTGGCGGCGGGTATAATCCGGAAAACCGCGCATCCCGGATCTGGCGCCAAAGCCGAGGCGCTCAGCGGATGCGAACAGGCGTCGGTCCCCGGCCGAATGGGAAAGCTCTCCCGCCGGAGATCCACAATCCCCCCGGAGAACTTTGTATGAAGCTCTTGAAGCTCCTCGGCTGGCTTGCCGCGGTTGTGCTTGTCCTGATCGTCGTTGCGGCCCTGCTGCTGCCGCGTTTCTTTGATAGCGGCGAGTTTCGGGACCGAATCGCCCGGGAGTTCGCGGCCAGCACGGGCCGTACCCTGAGTCTGGACGACGATATGAAACTCAAGGTTTTCCCCTGGCTGGGTGTGGAGCTGGGACAGACCCGGATCGGCAACGCCGAAAGTTTCGGCGACGACCCTTTTGCGGTGATCGATGAAGCGGCTGTGGGTGTCCGTCTGATGCCCTTGTTCAGCCGGGAGATCGAGGTCAGCGAGGTTCGCCTGTCGGGTTTGAAGCTGAAGCTGCATCGCAAGAAAGACGGTTCGACGAACTGGGACGATCTGGGCGGTGCAGAGACGGCTGAGCCGGCGCCGGAGAGCGAAGGGGGATCGGTCTTCGATCCGGCGTCCGTGCGCATTGCCGGCGTGAACATCACCGACGCCGAGGTGGTGTTCGTGGATGACATGGCTGGCCAGCGGCAGGTGCTTGCCCTGCCGCGACTCTCGACCGGCCCGGTGGCCCTGGGAGAGCCCTTCGACGTGGAAGCGGAGGTGAGGGCGGCCGTGGATGCCCCGCCGTCGGCTTTGGAGGCGCGTATTTCCCTGAACCTGGCGGTGGACGCCGCGATGACGGCGGTCGCGATTCGTGATCTGTCGATCGCGGGCACCCTGGAGGGCGACACGCTGCCGGGGGGCAGCCAGGACGTGGATATCCGGGCGCCCGCTGTGAGCCTCGACCTGGACGCCCAGACTCTCTCCCTGCCCGAACTGAGCGTGCGGGTCCTGGGCCTGGAGGCGGATCTCGCAATGGAAGGGACCCGTGTTGTCGACGATCCCCGGATCGAGGGAACCCTGGTGATGCAGCCGTTCTCGCCGCGGGAACTCATGACGGCGATGGCCGCCGAGGTGCCGGTGACCGCGGACGAGGCGGTGCTGGGCCTGTTGGAGGCCAGGGCAGGTTTCCGCTACGCGGGAGACACGGCCGAGCTGACGGACCTCGAAGGGCGGCTGGATGACAGCCGCTTCGAGGGAGAAGCCACGGTGGGTCTGGGCGAAACCACGCTCGTCAGGGCGCAGCTGAATATCGATGCCGTCGACGTGGACCGGTATCTGCCTCCGGAGACCGAGACCGCCGCCTCGGACGATGCGCCCGCGGCCACGACCACCGAACTGCCCGTCGAGTCGCTGGAAGGGCTCGATGTCGAGGCGGGGCTGGCGATTGGCGAAGTCACCGTCATGGGTCTGAAGATCACTGATACCAAGGCGGAGCTGAAGATCAAAGATCGCCGGCTGGAGCTGAACCCCGTGGCCGCGGCGATGTATGGCGGGGACACGACGATGAGCATGGTCTTGAACGGCCGGCAGTCACCGCCCACGTTCCGGCTGGAACAGCGCCTTGACGGGGTCAATCTGAAGCCGTTGCTCAACGATTTCGCCGAAACCGAGCAGATCAGCGGCACGGCGGTGAGCCGGATGAAGGTTTCGTCCCGGGGTGATTCCTCTGATGCACTCGTTGCCGACCTGGACGGGACGGTGTCCTTCGCGGTGGAGGATGCCCGGCTCGAGGGAATCAACCTCTGGTACGAAATCTCGCGTGCCTACGCTCTGATCAAGCAGGAGCCCGCGCCCGAGAAGACCGGCTCCGACACGGTTTTCAAGGACTTCAAGGGCAGCGCCAATATCCGCAACGGCGTGGCTCGCACGGATGACCTGGAAGCCGGTACGCCGTTCCTGAGCCTCACCGGGAAGGGCAAGATGAGCCTCGTGGACAGTACCCTGGACTACAAGCTGGCCGCCACCGTGTTGTCCACCGCCAAGGATCCGGAAACCGGCGAGGTCAGCGACATCGCCGGCCGCAGCATTCCGATTCGTGTAACCGGGACCCTCGATAATCCGAAGGTGCTACCCGACATGGAGGCCATCGTGAAGTCCGAGGCCGAGGACCTGATCAAGGACCAGCTGAATCTCGACAAGGACAAGAGTCTCCAGGAGTCCCTCGAGGAAGAGGCCATGGACAAGCTGAAGAAGCTTTTCGACTGATGATCGTCGCTGCGCTGCTACTCTCCGCCGCCGCTGCGACGGCAGCCCCGGCCACCGAAATCCGGGCGCTCGAACTCGTCAAGGAAGATGCGCTCTACACGGTGAACGCGGAGACGTATATTGCCGCGCCCCTGGAAGGCGTCTACGACGTGCTGGTGGACTACGAAGGCTTTCACCGGATCTCCAGCTTCATCGACGAGACGCGGTTCATCGATCGCGTCGACGATGACGGCGAAGGCCTGGTCTACACCCGAATCAAGGGCTGCCTCATGCTGTTCTGCAAGACCATCGAGCGGATCGAGAAGCTGGAGGTAATCCCCAACCGGCGGATCATCGCCACGGTGGTCTCGGACGAAAGCGACGTCAACTATGCCCGAGCGGTCTGGGAGTTGTTCCCGGAGGGGGACGGCACGCGGCTCACCTATCACCTGGATGTGGACCTGGGATTCTGGCTGCCGCCGGTGCTCGGACCGGCCGTCATCAAGAGCCTGCTGCGAAGCCGGGGACACCGGGCCGCCTTGCGCGTGGAGAAACTGGCGCTGGGCGAGGAACCCGAGGGGGCCCTGGCGGTGGTTCGTTGACGCACTCGTGTTGAATCGGCCGGCCGCGATATCCCTGATCGCGGGACTGGCCGCCTGGGCCATGCCGACTGCAGCCATGGACGTCGAAACAGTCGAGTTCTCCGCCGCCGGGGACCTGTATGTCCTGACTCTCAGTGCTCGCCTCGAAGCGCCGATCGAGGCGGTCTTCGAGATCCTGACGGATTACCCCCGGCTGTCGGAGCTGCACGACGCCATCGAGGAGAGTCGCGTGGTCGGTACACCGTCGGCAGACGCGACCGACGTCTTTACCCGAATTCGCGGCTGCGTGGCATTTTTTTGCCGCCACCTGGTGCGCACCGAGCGTGTGACCAGCCGGCCGCCCGCGTACATTGAGGCGGTGATCCTCCCGGCCACGGGGGACTTCGATGCCGGGCTTGTACGCTGGGACATGCGGCCGCTCGCCGATAACCTGACCCACGTGGACTACGTTGCCGAAATCCGGCCCCGATTCTGGGTTCCGCCGCTGATCGGCAAGCGGCTGTTGTCCAGCGCCATGCGCCGAACGACGGGCGAACTGCTCGAAGCGGTCGAGACCCGCGCCGCCGAGGGTCGATGATCCGCCGATGCCGACAGGCCGTGGCGCCGGCCGCATGAGCCGCGGCGATTCGTTCTCCAGGCAGTTGCTGGCGTGGTGGGACGAGCACGGCCGCCACGATCTGCCCTGGCAGCGGGATCGCGACCCCTACCGTATCTGGCTTGCGGAGGTCATGCTGCAGCAGACCCAGGTGGCAACCGTGATCCCCTATTTCGACGCGTTCCTGGCCCGCTTCGGTGATGTGCGGGCTCTCGCCGCGGCAGCTGAGGACGACGTCCTTCACCTGTGGTCGGGGCTGGGCTACTACGCGCGCGGGCGCAACCTGCGCCGCGCGGCCCGACTTATCCTCGAACGACACGACGGGCAGTTTCCCCGGGACCTGGAGGCCTTGCAGGCGCTCCCCGGCATCGGCCGGTCCACGGCCGGGGCAATCCTGGCCCAGGCCTGGGGCGACCGGCACCCCATTCTCGACGGCAATGTAAAACGCGTGCTGGCCCGCTACCACGCCGTGGACGGCTGGCCGGGAAGAGCGGCCGTGCTCAGGCGGCTGTGGGCGCATGCGGACGCGCACACGCCCGAGGCGCGGGTGGCGGACTACACCCAGGCCATCATGGATCTCGGCGCAACGCTGTGCCGTGGCCGGCGTCCGAACTGTGGTGACTGCCCGGTGGCTGCGGGATGTGCCGCGCGAGCCCTCGGCCGTCAGGCGGACTTCCCCGGGCGCAAGCCGCGGCGGGAGAGGCCTCTGCGGCACACCGTGATGCTGCTCGTGGAGGACCGGGAGCGGCGGATTCTGCTGCAGCGGCGTCCCAGCGAGGGTCTGTGGGGTGGCTTGTGGAGCCTGCCCGAGACAGAAAGCGTCGGGTCCGTGACGGACTGGTGCCTCGCCCGGCTGGGCTCCCCGCCCGCGCGGATGCAGACTCTGCCCGCGGTGCGCCACGGGTTCACCCATTTCGAACTGGAGATTCGTCCGGTCCTGGTTGAAATGCCCCAGTCCGGCCTCGTGATGGAGGGGGACGGCTGGCTCTGGTATAACGGCGACCCGGCCGAGCGCCTGGGGCTGGCGGCCGTCGTGAGCCGCCTGCTGAGATCGCGCGATCCACAGGTCATGGGAGAAATCGAGTGAGCAGAATGGTGAAGTGCGTCCTTCTTGGTACCGAGGCGGAAGGCCTGGATCGCGTGCCCTATCCGGGTGAACTCGGGCAGCGAATCTACGAAAACGTGTCCCGCCAGGCCTGGCAGCAGTGGCTGGCTCATCAGACCATGCTTATCAACGAGTACCGGCTGACGCCTATCGAGCCCAAGGCCAGACAGTTTCTCGTCGAGGAGATGGAGAAGTTTTTCTTCGGCGAAGGCAGTTCCGCCCCCGAGGAGTTTGTGCCGCCCGAGTCCTGACCGCCAGGCCTGCGGGCCCTTGCCGGCCCTAGGCCGGCTCCAGGTACAGCACGCTGAAGTACTCCGCCGGATCGCTCCAGACCCGCGCGACGCCCAGACCGGATTCGGCGGCGAGCTCCGCGAAGGCCTCAACGGTGTACTTGTGGGAGAACTCGGTCAGGACCACCTGATCTTTCGGGAACGACAGTCGTTCTCCGGCCAGGTTCACGCACTGGTCTTTCTTGCTGACCAGATGCATCTCGATCCGGCTCGCCTCACTCACCCAGGGAGCTCGGTGCTCGAAGGCCTCGGGATTGAAATCCCCGTTCAGCACGCGATTGAGATGCACCAGGATGTTGCGGTTGAACTGAGCCGTAACGCCCGCGGCGTCGTTGTAGGCGGCTTCCAGGACAGCGGTATCTTTGACCCGGTCCACGCCGACCAGCGCGCCCCCGTCCGCTCCGGCGATGCGGCGCATGCTGTTCAGAAGGCCGGCCGCATCGCCGCGGGCAAAGTTGCCGATCGTCGAACCCGGGAAATACACGACCCGGCGACGCGCGGGCCGGCTGGGCTCGGGAAGATCCAGCGGCTGGGTAAAGTCTCCGGCAACCGGGATGAACTCGATGTGAGGGAAATCGCTGGCGAGTTCCTCGGTGACGGCAAACAGGTGCTCGGCGGAGATGTCGATCAGGACGCAGGCCACCGGATCTTCGAGGGCCTCCAGCAACAGCCGGGTTTTCAGGCTCGACCCGGAGCCGAATTCCACAAGCGCTGCCCGGGGACCGATGTGCTGCGCCATCTGGCTCGCATCAGCCTGCATGATCGCCAGCTCCGTTCGGGTCAGATAGTACTCGGGGAGTTCGCAGATCTGATCGAACAGCTTCGAGCCGTGTTCGTCGTAGAAATATTTCGAAGGCAGGCGCGGCGGGGTCTCCGCGAGGCTGCCGAGTACCTCATCGGCAACTTCGGAGTCCGTAGGCTGCTGGTCGCTCACCCGGAGAGTGGCGGATTGGGAACTGGGCATAGGAAGTCCTGGGTCAGAAGCGAAATTCGATCAGTCGGCGTTTCGTGCAAGCCGTAGGCCGGCGAACTGCCAGCGCTGATGGGGATAGTAGAAATTCCGGTAGCTGGATCGGGCATGACCGTCGGGCGTAACGCAGGCGCCGCCGCGCAGCACCATCTGGCTGACCATGAACTTGCCGTTGTACTCGCCCAGCGAACCGCCGAGGGGGCGGAAGCCGGGATAAGGCTGATAGCCGCTGGCGGTCCATTCCCAGACGCCGCCGCCGTAGCCGGCACGGGGCTGCAGCTGCGGCGGACGGTCCGGATCGACCCGGGTGGGACCGTCCGCGGACATGATTTCCCACTCCGCTTCGCTGGGCAGCCGGGCGCCCGACCAGCGGGCAAAGGCATCTGCCTCGTAGTAGCTGAGATGACACGCGGGCGCGCCCGGGTCAATTGGCTGAATCCCGTGCAGGGTGAATTCCCGATCCAGATCCGGCTCCCAGTAGATCGGCCGCTCCCAGCCTTCCCGCTGGACAGTGGCCCAGCCGTCGGAAAGCCACAGCTCCGTATCCCGGTAGCCGCCATCTTCCACGAACGTCCGGAATTCGCTGTTGGTCACCGGCCGGTCCGCCAGCTCGAACGGGTCAACCCAGACCCGGTGGCGCGGGGTTTCGTTGTCGAAGCAGAAGGTGCTGCCGTCCGCGCCGATCTCGTGCACGCCACCGGGGTGGGAGACGAACCTCGCTGCCGGCGGGACCGATAGATCGGGCGCCGGGCCGGGCTGATAGGCCGGTTTCAGCGGGTTGCAGGACAGCAGATGCTTGATATCCATGAGCAGCAGCTCTTGGTGCTGCTGTTCGTGGTGCAGGCCCACGGTGACGAGTGCCGCGAAATCCGGATCGTCGGACCGTCTGGCCATCAGGTCCTGCATGGCGGCATCCACGTGGGCCCGATAGGCAAGGATCTCCTCGAGCGACGGCCGTGTGAGCAGCCCGCGGCTCGGCCGCAGATGCATGTCGCCGACGGAATAGTAATAGGAGTTGAAGAGGTAGCTGAACTGCTCGTGGAAGCGTTCGTAACCGGGATCCGAAGACAGCACGAACTGCTCGAAAAACCAGCTCACATGGGCGAGATGCCACTTGGCCGGGCTGGCGTCCGGCATACTCTGGACCTGGCAGTCCTCCGCCGACAACGGGAGAATCAGCGCCTCGGACTCGCTCCGGACGCGGGCATAGAAATCCGACAGGCTCCCGGCCGATCGAGCCGGGTGGGCAGTTGCGGGGGACGGCATGCGACCTCGATGCTCGGCTTTTCAATAGCCTAGCCGCCCCGGGGCCGATCCGCAAAGAAGCTTTTGTGACGGCTATCTGTCCGCCGGGCCGCGGAAAGGCCCGGAAACACCCGGATCGGTTGACTGTATTCTGAACAATCGCGTTTAATACGCGCCCTTGGAGGCCAGGTAGCTCAGTTGGTAGAGCAGCGGACTGAAAATCCGCGTGTCGGCAGTTCGATTCTGCCCCTGGCCACCATTCAGTCCTCCCCTTTCCCGGCCCGTACCTGCTCCATCCCGCCTCGTCTGAGAGACCCGGCGGGGCAGAACGGCTGCCTTCGGCCGTTCGAT
>JARFQW010000062.1 GCA_029287575.1 Gammaproteobacteria bacterium
CGCGATTACCCCAGACGAAGTAGATTTCGCAGAGCTTCGCGAGCAGGTCCAGGCGCTCCGGCTCGTTAGCCAGCGCCCCGTTGATCAGGTCCGCCGCCTGGTCATAGAGCCCGTAGGCCATGTGGAAATCGGCCTCGGCAAGCGGATCCTGCTGCTCCAGGGCGACAGCGGTATCACCCGCAATGGTATCTTCGAACGGATACTCGTAGTCCGCGTCCGAGCCCAGCAGCCCTTCGTCGCTAGAGGAGTCGCGGGCATCCGGCTCGGGCGCAAACAGAAGGTCGTCGGATTCGCCCGCGGTTGGCGTCACGTCGTCCCCGTCCGCCTCCATACCGGTTTGGGCTGCCGCCGGCTCGCTCAGCTGTTGCTCTTCGACCACGATCGCAGCGGGCTCTTCCCGCTTCGGCGGCGCCAGAGTCTGCGTGTCTCTCGCCGTCGCGGCCTCTTCCTCGGCCGACCAGGTCGTGGCAAAGTCATCGTCTTCACGCCGCGAGCGCATGAACCACAGCGCAGCGCCGGCGAGAAGCCCAAGCCCCAGTATCAGCCACAGCCACAGGCTGCCAAGGAGCCCGGTCAACCGCTCGAACAGCGACGGTTCCGGGGCCGGCCGCACCGCCGGGGGCTCGGAGACAGCCGGCGCGGGCGCGGTCTCTTCCTCTACCGCTTCCCCGGCAGGCTCGGCGAGCCCATCCTGGCCTTCGGCGAGGTCCGTCTCAGGCTCGGAAATCGGTTCACCGGTCTCCGGGTCGACACCAGCGATTTCAGCCAGATCTTCAGTGAGGGGCACCTCAACCAGCGGCTCTTCGTCCAGCGGGGTCTCGATGACCGGACCCTCGGCGCCGGGCACCTGGTCGGGGCGGGCGGCTGCCTCGAGTTCGAGCTGCTCCAGTCGCGTCTGGAGCCGGGCGATCTCGGCATCGCGGACTTCCAGCAAGCGACGGGTTTCCTCCAGCTCGGATGACAGCCTGTTGACCGTGGCGCTGTCAGGGGCGTCACCCGCCGCGCCCGGTTCTCCTGAGCCCGCCACAGGAGCGTCTCCGGCATCGTCGGAAGGCGGTACCAGTTCCAGCCTGGGACGCTCGATTCGTCCGCGCCAGGCCTCGTTCTGCGCCATGACCGCGCGGGTCGCCTCTCCGGCGCCCAGGCGGATAATCTCGGAACGCTCGGGCACGCGCAGGATCGTGCCGGCCCTGAGCCGGTTGATGTTGCCTTCAAAGGCCTCCGGATTGGCCTCGTAAAGGGCCATCATCATCTGGTTCATGGAGACCGCGTCATCCGGACGGACGCCCTCGGCGATGCCCCATAGCGTTTCGCTGCGCTGAACAGGCCCGTAAGTACCCGGCGCGCTCTCGAAGCCCGGCGACGGCTTGGCCGGGGCCGGGGCGGGAGTCGGTGGAGCCGGCACCGGCTCGGGGGCCGGAGCGGCCACGGGCGCGGGCGCAGGACGGGTCAGCGTGCCTTCATCGGTCGCCGCGGGCGCCTGGACGGGCGTGCTGGCCGGCGCTTCCCCGCCGGGCATGAACGCGGGAGGATCCAGCAGCACGGTGTACTCGCGCAGAAGCCGTCCTCCACTCCACGTCGCCTCGACGAGAAACGTCAGAAACGGCTCCACCACGGCATCGGTGCTGCGAACGTTGATACGGGCCCGGCTTCCCGGGGCGCCATCGATCTCGAACTCTACCTGGTCGAGAAAGCCCGGGCGATCCAGCCCGAGGCGCTCGAAGGTTTCCCTGTCCGGAATCCGGAGCTCAAGGCTGCGCAACTCGTCAGGCGACGACAGCATCAGTTCGATCTCCGCATCCAGCGGCTGATTCAGGTAGGAATTCAGGCGAATTTCGCCCAGCCCGAGAGACTGTACGACAGCCGGCACAAACAGAACCGACAGAAGACAGACTGACAGGAATTTCCGCGCCATTGCTACTCCCTTACCGCAATCCCCAGCGGACCCGCAGTTTCGACGTTATGTCAGGTCAAAGACCTAATAACTCTCTTTATATTTCGCGCCTAACGATAACTTACAGATAGCTTTTTACCAAAATTTCAGCGATCTGCACGCTATTGAGCGCCGCGCCCTTGCGGACGTTGTCCGCCACAATCCACATATTCAATCCGTTCGGATGGGTCAGGTCGGCCCGGATCCGGCCGACGAAAACGCCGTCCTGACCCGCCGCATCCCTTGCCGGCGTGGGAAATTCGCCCTCGCCCGGCTCGTCCATGAGCACGATTCCCGGCGAATCCGAGAGCAGTTCCCGGACCCGGTCCACGGAAATCGGCTGCGCTGTTTCGAGGTGTACGGCCTCCGAATGTCCGAAGAATACAGGAATTCTCACGGCCGTAGCATTGACGGAGATCTCATCATCGGAAAGAATTTTTTGCGTTTCGCGATAGAGTTTCAGCTCTTCCCGGGTGTAGCCGGAGTCTTCGAAGACATCGATTGCCGGCACCGCATTGAAGGCCTGCTGCATCAGGCCCGACTCCTCATCGAGGGGTTTCCCGTTCATCAGCAGCGCCGTCTGACGCGCCAGCCGCTCCATCGCGGAGCGCCCTGCTCCGGAAACCGCCTGGTAGGTCGCCACGTTGACACGAGTGATACCCGCCTCAGCGTGAATCGGCTTCAGCGCGACGACGAGCTGGATGGTCGAGCAATTCGGGTTGGCGATGATCCCGCGCGCCGTATGTCCGGCGATGGCCTCGGGATTGACCTCCGGGACCACGAGCGGGACATCGTCGTCGTAGCGGAAGAACGACGTGTTGTCGATGACCACGGCGCCGGCGGCCGCCGCTCGCGGCGCATGTTCCGCGGAGACCGAGCCGCCGGCCGAGAAGAGGGCCAGGTCGACGCCGGCGAAATCATGTTCCGCAAGATCGCCCACCGTGTACTCGCGGCCGAGGCAACGGCAGGTCTCGCCGGCCGTGCGGCTGCTCGCAAGCGGAATCAGCCGATCCAGCGGGAACCGGCGCTGCTCGAGAACCTCGATCATGGTCTGTCCGACCAGGCCCGTCGCGCCCACGACAGCCACCGAATATTGCTTTGTCATGACTCTCCGAGTCTCCCTAGTCGCCGCTTGCTCATGTTTCGGTCAGCCCGTCGGCCTGGCCTTCGCGATCCGCGGTCGACGTATCCAGCGACAGGACCGCCAGGGCCCATCCTGCCAGCGCCAGCCCCCCGGCAATGAGGAACGTGGCCGACGGGCCGACGCTTTGCCATGCGTAGCCGCTGTAGAAACTGCCGATCGCCCCGCCTACGCCGAATCCGACGCTGCTGTAGAGCGCCTGTCCCCGACCCTGAAGACGACCGCGAAACCAGCGATGCACGAGCACTACGGCAACCGCATGAAACAAACCGAAGCCGGCAAAATGCAGTGTTTGACAAAAAACCAGAACGGCCAGGTTTTCCGCCATCAACCCCGTCAGGCCCCAGCGCACGACGGTCGCGGCCATGGCCACCTGCATGAGGCTGGAAAGAGAATACCGCCGCAAGAGCCTGGGTGCATAGAGAAACAGCACAATTTCCGCCGCTGCGCCCCAGGACCAGAGCAGTCCGGCGGTCCGCGTGGAATAGCCGGCTTCCTCAACGTAGAGAGTAAAAAAAACGTAATAGGGCCCAAAGCTCGCCAGCTGAAGCACACACACAGCGAATAGCGCCAGGACCGGCGGACGACGCAGGGTAGCGAGCAGCGTTCCCGACTCCCCCGAATGCCGGCCCGCCGGCGCCTCCGGTGTTATCCAGGCCGCCGCCACCACAACCGCCATGACGAGAATAACGACCTCCGGCAGGCGCAGCGCGTCATCGCCGGCGAACAGCCAACCTCCGGAAAGCGTCGCCACGATAAACCCCAGCGACCCCCACAGGCGAATGTGGCCGTAGCGGTGAATGTCATCTCCGAGGTGAGAAAGCGTCGTCGCTTCGTACTGGGGCAACAGGCCCGACCAGGCGAACCCGAACAGGGCCAGGGCCAGCGCTATTCCCGACGCGCCCGGGTGGGTAAGAAGGATGGCGAATCCCAGGAGACTGGCGACGGAGGCAGTCCGGATAACGCCGATACGCCGCCCGCCCCGATCAGCCAGAGCCGCCCACAGTCCGGGGGCGACTATGCGCATGCCCAGAAGGATCGAGACCAGCTGACCGATCAGGACCGGTTCGAAACCCCTGCGGTCCAGATAGGGCCCGAGGTAAGGGACCAGCGTCCCGATTACAGCGAAGTAGAAGAAGTAGAATCCGCCGAGTCGCCCGGCGAGCGCCGTCATGTATCTGCGGGCGCCCGCGCGGGAATCATCGGTGTCCTGGAAACCACATCCGCGTTCTGGGCCCGGTGGCGAAGAAGATGATCCATCAACACGAGGGCGAGCATGGCCTCCGCTATGGGCGTGGCCCGGATCCCGACACAGGGATCGTGACGCCCCGTGGTAATGACTTCAGCCGCCTCACCGGCCGAATCCACGGTTCGGCCAGGCAGGCGCAGGCTCGATGTGGGCTTCAGCGCCATGCTCACGACAACATCCTGGCCCGACGAAATACCGCCGAGTGTCCCCCCTGATTCGTTGCCCAGAAAGCCGGCCGGGGTCATCTCGTCCCGATGCTCGGTCCCTTTCTGCTCCACGGCGGCAAATCCGGCCCCGATTTCCACGCCTCTGACCGCATTGATCCCCATCATGGCGTGCGCGAGATCCGCATCGAGCTTGTCGAAGACAGGCTCACCCAGCCCCGGCGGCACGCCGGTCGCCACGACCGTGACTCGCGCGCCGATGGAATTGCCCTCCTTGCGCAGCGCATCCATATAGGCCTCCAGTTCGGCGACTCGTGAAGGATCGGGGCAGAAGAAAGGGTTGTCATCCACCGTATCCGGAGCGACGGGATCCAGCCGGATCGGTCCGAGCTGGGCCAGGTAGCCGTATATGCGGATACCGGCCCTCTCCGCCAGGTACTTGCGCGCAATCGCGCCGGCGGCGACACGCACCGCGGTCTCCCTGGCGGAAGACCGTCCTCCGCCCCGATAGTCCCGTATGCCGTACTTTTGCTGATAGGTGTAGTCCGCATGCCCGGGGCGGAACAGGTCCTTGATCTTGGAATAGTCCCGCGATCGCTGGTCTTCGTTCTCGATCAACAGCCCGATGGAGGCGCCGGTCGTCCGGCCCTCGAAAATACCCGAGAGTATCCGCACCCGATCCGGCTCGCGCCGTTGACTGGTATGGCGTGACTTTCCCGAGCGCCGGCGCTCCACGTCGGCCTGGAGATCCTCCTCGGACAGCTCCAGCCCGGGCGGACAACCATCCACCACACCGCCGATTGCCGGACCGTGGCTCTCTCCGAAAGAAGTCAGGCAGAACAATTTGCCAAAGGTATTTCCGGACAATTCAGGTCTCCAGGTCGGTTGCGCTGATCAGGAACACGCCACCACCGCCGCGCTCGAACTCGATCCAGGTCAGAGGCAAATGATGGAAGGCTGCTTCCATTGCCGGCTGGCTGGCCCCGACCTCCACGACCAGAATGCCGTGACTGGTGAGATGGCTGCGCGCTTCGGCCATGATCCGGCGCACGATATCCAGACCGTCGACTCCGGCCTCGAGCCCTATTCTGGGCTCATGTTCGTATTCCGGTGCCATCGCCTTCATTTCGGGACCATCCACGTAGGGCGGATTGCTGACAATCAGGTCATACCGGCGACCGGACAAACCGCCGAAAAGATCCGACTCAACGGCCCTCACGCGATCATCGAGGCCGAATCGGGAGATGTTTTTCCGCGCCACCTCGAGCGCGTCGGCGGAGAGATCGGCAAGGTCGACGGTCGCCTCCGGAAACGCCAGCGCACAGGCAATCCCGATACATCCCGAACCGGTGCAGAGGTCCAGAATGGCAGAAACCCCATCGGGTGCTACCCACGGCTCGAATCCGGCCTCGACGAGTTCGGCAATCGGCGAGCGGGGAACGAGGACCCGGGAATCCACGACGAATTCGAGTCCCGCGAACCAGGCGGTCCCGGTGAGATACGCCGTCGGCACGCGCTCCTCGATGCGCCGGCGGAACAGGCCCGCCACCGTGTCCTTTTCGGCGGAGATGAGGCGGGCGCCGAAGAACTCCGGCGGGATTTCGGGTGGCAGATGCAGGACATGACGCACCAGGGCCAGCGCTTCGTCCACCGGGTTGTCGTAGCCATGGCCGAAGGCCAGATTGCTGGCAGCGAAACGACTTGCCCCGTAGCGCACGAAATCGATGACGGTATGCAGATCCCGGATGTCGGATGGGTCCACGGGCGGTACCTCCAGAACGCCTCATGATACGCAACCGCCAACCGGCTTGCCTATCGGCGAACTCTCCGGGGCAGGCAGGACTCGGCCCCTCACTGTGGGATAATCCCGACTTCCAGTCTCGTCCCATCAACCGGAACACGGGTGACATGAAACGGCAGTTTCTCATCATGGTGGTCGCGCTGGCTGCATTGACGGCCGGGGCGCTGTTAGCCTCTCACATGCGGCGCGTCGAGGCGCCTGAGCAGGCACGACTGCTCGAAGTGCCCCGGGTGCTTCCGGAATTCCAGCTGACCAATCATCGCGGCGAGCCGCTGGCCCCCGCGGACCTGGCAGGCGGATGGAGCTGGCTGTTCTTCGGATTCACCCATTGCCCTGATGTCTGCCCCACAACGCTCCATACCCTGGCCCGGACCGAGGATCTCCTGGAGGACCTCTCTGACGAGACACGACCCCGAGTCGTACTTATTTCGGTGGACCCCATGCGAGACGACGCCGAGCAGCTGGAAAGCTATGTGGCCTTCTTCAATTCCGATTTTGTCGGCGCAACCGGCGAGATGGGTGACCTTCAGCGGCTGGCCAGCACCGTTGGCGCGGCGTTCAGCTACGTGCCGACGGAGGACGGCTATACCGTTGAGCACACCGCCAGCCTGTTTCTCATCGACCCGAATGGGAACCTTTCGGCAGTGTTCACAACCCCGCACACGGCGGAGGGCCTGGCGCGCGATTACCGGCGTGTAATTGCGGCCCGGGGAGCCGGGGCATGAGCGGGCGAACGACCCGACGCCTGCGCGCGGGGGCCTGGCTGGCGGCCGTGTTTCTGGCGGCAGGGCTCTCCGGGTGTGGACCGGAAACGACGGATACCGGGTCCGAGGTCGCGGAGCCGACGGTCGTAAATCCGACGGTTGTTGATCCCTGGATCCGTGCGGCGCCGCCCACGGCCCGGGTTCTCGCCGGCTACCTGGTCCTGGAAAACCCCGGGGCTCAGGCGGTGACGCTGGTTGGCGCAACCAGCCCGGTCGCGGCCATGGTGGAGATCCACGAAACCGTGGTCCGGGACGGCGTTGCCAGCATGGAGCGACGACCCGAACTCGTCGTGCCCGCCGGCGGGCAGCTCGTTCTCGAACCGGGCGGAGCACACCTGATGTTCATGCAGCCTTCGGCTGTGCCGGTGGCCGGCGAAACCGTACCGGTGACGTTGAGTCTGGGGGACGGAAGCACGCTCGAAGCGGTGTTCGCGGTTCGCGACGGCGCTGCGGGGTCCGGGCACGAACACCATCATCCCGAGCCGGGTCCGGACTGATGGAGCGGCTCTTCGTCGGCCTGCAGTACATCCTCCCTCAGCACCTGATCTCTCGCCTCGTGGGAGCGCTGACCCGCGTGCGCTGGAAACCGTTCAAACGAGCCTTTATCGGATGGTTCAGCCGTCACTACGGGATCGACCTGGGCGAGGCCGAGATCAGTGATCCCGAGGCATTCTCCGACTTCAACGAGTTTTTCACCCGAAGCCTCAAGGCCGGCACCCGCCCCATGCCCGTGGATCCGGACGACATGGCATGTCCGGTGGATGGCGTGGTCAGCCAGGCCGGACCCGTCCAGGCGGGCACGCTGCTTCAGTCCAAGGGGCATCACTACGACCTGGATGGACTGCTCGGCGGCGGAGTCGAGGGGCTCAAGGCCGGTGCGGTATTCGCCACCCTCTACCTCGCCCCCTCCAACTACCACCGCATCCATATGCCCGTTGCCGGACGGCTCACGAGCATGCGCTATGAGCCTGGGCGGCTGTTTTCCGTCAATGACGCAACGGCTCGCCGCGTACCGGGACTGTTTACTCGTAACGAGCGGGTCGCGTGCATCTTCGAGACCGATCAGGGACCGCTCGCCCTGGTCCTCGTGGGCGCCCTGAACGTCGGCAACATCGAGACGGTCTGGGCCGGCCAGGTGGCCCCGAAGCGCTGGAGCGAAACCCAGGTCACGGATTATCCCTCCGCCGGAGAGTCCGCGGTCCGGCTGGAGCGAGGTGACGAAATGGGACGCTTCAACATGGGATCGACCGTCATCGTCGTCGCGCCGGACAGCTGGTCGTTGGCGGAACACCTGGCGCCGGGGCACCCGGTGCGGGTTGGACAGATCCTCGCCCGGCCGGCCCCGGATCAGCCGCGCCCGAGCGCGGTCTCGCCGGCTCAGGCGTCCCCGGCCAGCGCAGCCAGGTAGATCCCCGTCACCGTCTCCAGGCCTTCGCGGTCGGCGTCATCGAATCGACCCGGCGACGGGCTGTCCACATCCAGAACCCCCAGCAGCCGGCCGTGCCCGTCGACCAGCGGAACGACAATTTCTGACCGGGACGCCGCATCGCAGGGGATATGCCCGGCAAAGGCATTCACATCAGCCACTACCTGTGTCGAGCGGGTCGCGGCGGCCGTGCCGCAGACCCCTTTCCCCAGCGGAATGCGCACACACGCCGGCAGGCCCTGGAAGGGCCCGACGACCAGAACATCGTCATGGGCGAAATAGAATCCGACCCAGTTGGTATCCGGCAACTGGCTGAACAGCAGCGCGGAAAGGTTCGCCGCGTTGGCGACGGGGTCGGATTCGCCGGCCAGCAGCGCCCGGGCCTGGTCGCTCAGCTCGGCCCAGAAAGCACGCTTGTCCGAGTAATCGATCCGATGTGCATTGAACATGTCTCCAACCCCTTTATGCGCGCCCGGACGGAAATGCCAGCGCGCTCGCGAGATCCGGGGCACCGCTGATTACCATGACCAGACGGTCGAAACCCAGGGCCACTCCGCTGCAGGCCGGCAGGCCATGCTCGAGCGCGGCCAGGAGAAATTCGTCCGCGGGAATATCCGGCTGCCCCCGCTCGGCGCGGCGCCTGCAGTCCTGTTCGAAGCGCTGCCGCTGCTCTGAGGCATTGGTCAGCTCCCCGAAGCCGTTCGCCAGTTCCATGCCGCCGAGAAACAGCTCGAAGCGCTCCGCTACCGGGACCGGGTCTGGACGGATGGTCGCTAGCGCCGCCTGGGCCGGCGGGAAGTCATACACGAAGGTCGGTTGCGCCGGGTCGAAGGACGGCTCGACCAGCGTGGAAAGAATCAGATCCAGGAGGGCCTCGCGATCGTCCTTCACCGAGCGGGGCCAATCCACACCCGCCGCATCCAGCCGCGCTGCGAGTTCCGGGGAGCTGTCCCGGCCGGAGTCCACTCCCACGCTGGCCATGGCCTGGGCGTACGTCAGCTTCCTGGGCGTCTTCCAGTCACGGAGCCCGGCTCCCGCGGCAATACAAAGATCCAGTACATCGTCCATCAGGTCCTGATAGCCCATCCCCACCCGATACCATTCCAGCAAGGTGAACTCGGGATTGTGGCGGCGGCCCGATTCGCCTTTGCGGAAGACGCGAGCGAACTGGTAGATGTCCTCGCATCCGGCCGCCAGGAGCCGTTTCATCGGGAATTCCGGGGACGTGTGCAGCCAGCCTCCGCCGGCAACCTCCAGGCTCTCGATATTCGGATCGGTCGCCGCGAAGCGGGACAGGGCCGGAGTTTCTACTTCGAGCACGCCCCGCTCGGCAAACCAGTCACGAATACGGCCCAGGAGCCGGGCGCGCAGCTTGAGAATCTCGAGACTGGCCGTGGGCCGCCAGGCGGTTGAATCAGTCCTTGACGCGGGAAACGTACTCACCGGTCCGGGTATCCACGCGCACGACTTCGCCCTGCTCGATAAAGAGGGGCACCCGAACCACGGCACCGGTTGCGAGCTTGGCGGGCTTGACGCCGCCCTGCGCCGTATCCCCTTTGAGGCCCGGATCGGTCTCGACGATCTCCAGTTCGACAAAATTCGGCGGCATGACGGCCAGGGGCGAATTGTTCCAGAGCGTGACCGTGCACATGTCCTGCTCTTTGAGCCACTCCTTGGCCTCGCCCACCGCTGCGGCGTCCGCGGCGTGCTGCTCGAAGGTATCGGGAAGCATGAAATGCCAGAACTCGCCATCGGCGTAGAGATACTGCATCTCCTGGTCGAGAACGTCTGCCGCCTCCACGGATTCCCCCGACTTGAAGGTCTTGTCAAGCACTCGACCGGTCTTCAGATTGCGGATGCGCACCCGGTTGAACGCCTGACCCTTGCCGGGCTTCACAAATTCGTTCTCGACAATGGCACAGGGATCACCGTCAAGCAGGATCTTGAGGCCGGAACGAAACTCATTGGTACTATACGAGGCCATCTTGACTCCGGGTTGCGGTTCCCAGTGGCTGACGCGAAGCTCGACATTGTACCGCCGGCGGGCCGGCATGATAAGCCGCCACGCTGGCGGGAGGAACTGGCCTCGGCGGTCACCGATCCGGAGGAACTCCGCCGCAGGCTCGACTTGCCCGAAACGCTGCTCCCCGGCATGCGCCGCGCCGCCCGGCTGTTCCCCCTCAGGGTTCCCGAGGCATGGATAGCGCGTATCCGGCCCGGGGACCCTGCCGATCCCCTCCTCCGTCAGGTTCTGCCCCTGGACCGGGAAGCGGAGGCCAGACCCGGTTTCGGACCGGATCCCGTGGGCGATCTGAGTGCCCGTATCGGCAGCGGGATCCTGCAGAAATACGCCGGCCGGGCCTTGCTGATCGCCACGGGCGCCTGCGCGGTCCACTGCCGCTACTGTTTTCGTCGTCAGTTCCCCTACGCCGCGGAGACGGCGTCCCGGGCTCGTTTTCGCAACGCCCTGGAGGCGCTGGGAAAGCGCCCCGACATCCGCGAAGTGATTCTGTCAGGCGGCGACCCGCTGAGTCTCTCGGACGACAGGCTGGCGGAACTGGTCGCCGGTCTGGAGGCCATTCCCAGCATCCGCCGGCTGAGAATCCATACCCGCCTGCCGGTGGCGGTTCCCTCCCGGGTCGATGAGCGGCTCCTGAACTGGCTGGGCGCCACCCGTATGGACGTGGTCGTCGTTCTCCACGTCAACCACCCGAGAGAGCTGGACGGCCCGACGCGGGAAGCCATCGCGGGCTTGCGGGGATCCGGCGCCGTGTTGCTGAATCAGGCCGTTTTGCTGGCGGGCGTAAACGACAGCGAAGACGCTCTGCTGGATTTGTCGGAGGCCCTGTTCGACTGCCGTGTCATGCCCTACTACCTGCATATGCTGGACCCGGTCGAAGGCGCGGCCCATTTTTTTGTCCCGTCGGAGCGGGCTGTCAGTCTGCACGCGGCCCTGATGCGCCGCCTGCCGGGCTTTCTGGTGCCACGGCTGGTACGGGAGCTTGCCGGAACCCCTCACAAGATACCCGTCACGGCAGCGGCGCAATGATAGAATGGGGATCCCGTTTCTTCGCATGGAGGCTTGCGGGCCAGACCGGCCCGGGCAAGGCAGCTTGACCAGTTCATCGGCCGTCCCCTTGATCGTCGTCACCCGCAGCGAAGAGCGCGCGGAGCTGATCAACAGTTCGCTTCGCAACGAAGGTGTTCCCGTTCGCATCTCCCGGCTCGACGACACCGGAGACCTGGCCACCGAACTGGAAAAGGCGCCCTGGGACATGGCGGTTGTGTTTGCCGATGAGGCAGAGAAGCTGCTGCAGGTCGCGGCCAGAATCATCGGCGAGCATCTCTCACCCGTCCTTCTTATCGCCTGCAGGGAAAGCCTGGACGAAGCTCAGATCGCCGCCGACCTCGAAATCGGCGCCAACGACAGCGTATCGCTGACCCACCGCGACCGCCTCACCCGAGTGCTCCTGCGCGAACTGCGGGCAGGCAGGCTGAGCCGCTCCCTGCGTGACGCCGCTTCTTCGGCCAGCGATTACAAGGAACAGCTCAAATCCTTCATGGCCGGCGTGACCGACGCGATAGCTCATGTTTCCGAAGGCATACTCGTCGATGCCAACAAGGCCTGGCTCGATCTGTTCGGCTACCCGGACGCCGACGGCCTTGTCGGGATGCCGTTCATGGACCTCTTCGGGTCCGACCATCAGGCCGCCCTGAAGGGCGCTCTCGTTGCCGTTTCCCGGGACCAGTGGTCAGGGGATCGCTTGCGCGTGGATGGACTGACTGCCGACGGTGAGGCCCTGGGCGTCGAGCTGAACCTGGAGCCCGGAACGTTCGAGGGTGAACCGGCAATCAGGATCAGCATCGTGCCCTCTCCGAAAGACGATACGGCGGTGCTGGAGGAACTGCACGCCGCACGATTGCGGGACCCCGCCACGGGCGTCTATACCCGGCACCATCTGCTGGAGCTTCTTCGGGACCGGCTTACCGAGCCCATGGCCGCCGGAATCCGTTCGCTTGCGGTCATTCGGCCCGACGGCTTTTCGAACCTGGAAAAGACCATTGGTCTGGCCGGCACGGAAGAGATTCTCGTGCGCCTCGCCGGGAGGATCCGCGACCTCGCCCAGCCAAGGGATCTGTACGGCCGGCTTGGCGGCAACGCCTTTGCGGTGGTGCTCGAACGCGGCGGACGCCGCGACGTGAAGGCCTGGGCTGAAAACTTTCTCGAGCAGGTGAGCAAGGAACCCTTCGACGTCGCGGGCAAGTCGATCGCCGTCACCTGCACCATCGGGATCGCGATAGCAGCGGACCTGAAGGCTGGCGCGGAAGACCTGATTCGCGATGCGACCAGCAGCTGCTGGGCGGGAGCCGAAGTCGGCGGACACCGGATATCCATGCCGGCGGACGAAGCGGAGTCCACACTGCAGGAGGAGGTCGATCAGGTCTGGAAGCTGCGGATCAAGCAGGCACTGATGGAGAACCGTTTCCGGCTCGCCCACCAGCCCATTGCCAGTCTGACGGGCAGCGACGAAGGACTGTTCGACATTCTGGTTCGCATGCTGGACGAACAGGGCGAGGAGGTTCTGCCGAGCGAGTTTCTGCCCGCCGCTGTTCGCACGCGGCTGGTCAAGAACATCGATCGATGGGTCATCGGGGCAGCCTTTTCTTTTTGTGCCGCGCGCAAACCGAAGCGTGTTTTCGTGCGCCTGTCCAAGGACACCATCCTGGACAAGATGCTCACACAATGGCTGGGCCGGCGGGTACAGGATGCGGCGCTGAAGCCGCAGCAGGTGGTCTTCCAGATTTCGGAAAAAGTCGCGGGCGCCCATATGCGTCCCGCCCAGGAATTATCCGCGGAATTAAAGAAACTCGGTTTCGGATTCTGTGTTGACAGCCTTGGGAGCGGTGCCAGCACGCTCCAGGTCATCGGGCAGGTGCCCATGCAGTATGCGAAGGTCGATGGGGCCCTCATGCAGGGTCTGGCCGGCAGCGAGGAAAAGCAGGAGAAGGTGCAGACCATCGTGGAAGCCGCCAGCGAACGCAGCGTCGCCACCATCGCGGAGCGGGTCGAGGACGCCAACACGATGGCCGTGCTCTGGCAGCTGGGCGTGGCCTTTATCCAGGGCTACCAGATCCGGGAGCCGGAAGTCGTCCTGTCGGACAACGAACATCGCGGCTGAACGGCCCGCGATTCGGGCAACTTCGCTCCCGCCCCGCTTAGTCGGCGGCGATCGAGTCCACCTTCCGCCAGCCCCTGGGCAGCAGAGCGCCGCGCCGGGCCCGTGCGCCGGCATAGGCCTCCAGATCACGGGGTTTGAGGGTCATCGTGCGTTTGCCGGAAAAGACCCGCAGCGCCTCCCCCGGGGGAATCACGGTCACCGAGGTCATGGCATCGGTCCCGGCGGTGAATTTCTTTGCGTCGACTCCGAAAATCTTGTTGCCCTTTCCGCGGGCCAGCTCGGGCAGTTCTTCCACGGGAAAGCACAGTAACTGCCCGCCGCTTCCCACGGCCGCCACGAGCGCGCCCGGTTCGACGCTGGCTGACACCGGCGACAGGACCCTGGCGCCTGCGGGAACGCGCAAGACCACCTTGCCGGCCCGGTTACGCGAGTGCAGGTCCGCGAGCCGGGCCACGAATCCATAGCCGCTGCTGGTCGCCAGCAGACAGCGTTCATCCGGATCGCCGATCAAGACCCCGGCGAACTCCGCGCCATCGGGGGGATTGAGGCGCCCCGAAAGGGGATCGCCCTGGCCGCGGGCCGACGGCAGGGTATGGGCAGGGATCGAGTATGCGCGACCCGTACTGTCGAGGAATACCGCGAGCTGATTGGCCCGCCCTCGGGACGCCGCGAGAAACCCGTCGCCCGATTTGTAGTTGAGCTGCCGGGGCTCGATGTCGTGGCCCTTGGCCGATCTGGCCCAGCCTCGCTGGGACAGCACGACCGTGACCGGTTCAGACGACACCAGCGCGGTCTCGTCGAGTGCCTGGGCCGCGGCACGGGCAATGATCCGTGTCCGCCGCGGATCTCCGTGACGCTCTGCGTCGGCTGCGATCTCATCTCTGATCAGCCGCTTGAGGCGGGCGCGACTGCCGAGGATCTTTGCCAGCCTGTCCCGCTCCGCGGCCAGCTCATCCTGCTCGCCGCGAATCTTCATTTCCTCGAGCTTCGCCAGGTGCCGCAGCTTCAGTTCCAGAATCGCCTCGGCCTGCTGGTCTGTCAGCCCGAACGTTTTCATCAGTACGGGTTTCGGCTCGTCTTCCTGGCGGATGATCCGAATCACCTCGTCGATGTTCAGATACGCAATCAGCAGACCTTCCAGGATATGCAGCCGCGCCTCGACCCGATCGAGGCGGAACTGCAGACGCCGGCGCACCGTTTCGGTGCGGTAGACCAGCCACTCCTTGAGCATCTGCACCAGGTTCATGACCCGGGGCCGTCCGTCCAGGCCGATCACGTTCATGTTCACGCGAACCGTCCGCTCGAGATCCGTTGTCGCAAACAGGTGCGCCATCAGGGACTCGACGTCCACCCGGTTGGACCGGGGCACGATCACCAGGCGCGTGGGATTCTCGTGATCCGACTCGTCCCGCAGATCGTCCACCATGGGCAGTTTCTTGGCGCGCATCTGAGCCGCGATCTGCTCGAGGATCTTGCCTCCCGATACCTGATGAGGCAGTTCGGTCACCACGACGTCGCCGTCTTCTCGTTCCCAGGCCGCGCGCACACGGAGCGTGCCGGCACCGGTTTCATACAGCGCCGCAATGTCCTCCGGGGGCGAGATGAGCTCGGCCCCGGTGGGAAAGTCGGGCCCTCTCACATGCTCACACAAGGCTTCCACGGATGCCTTGGGCTCCTCGAGCAGGCGGATGCAGGCGGCCGCCACCTCGCGCAGATTGTGCGGGGGTATATCCGACGACATCCCCACGGCAATACCGGATCCGCCGTTGAGCAGAATATTGGGAAGCCGGGCCGGCAAACGCGCGGGTTCGTTGAGCGTACCGTCGAAATTCGGCAGCCACTCCACCGTTCCCTGCCCAAGTTCCGCCAGCAGCGTTGCCGCATACGGCGTCAGGCGCGCTTCCGTGTAGCGCATGGCTGCGAAGGACTTCGGATCGTCCTGGGAGCCCCAGTTTCCCTGGCCGTCGATAACCGGATACCGGTAGGCGAACTCCTGGGCCATGAGCACCATGGCCTCGTAACAGGCAGAGTCCCCGTGGGGGTGGAACTTGCCGATCACATCGCCCACCGTGCGTGCCGACTTTTTCGGTTTCGACCCCGAAGCGAGGCCGAGTTCACTCATGGCATAGACAATGCGCCGTTGGACGGGCTTGAGGCCGTCGGCCACATGCGGCAGCGCCCGGTCCAGAATGACGTACATGGAATAGTCCAGGTACGCCTTCTCCGTAAACTCAGCAAGGCGCTGCTGCTCGATACCCTCGAAATCCAGCTGACCGGTTTCCATTATCCCCTGGTGTTCTCCTCAGACCTCGGCAAGGTTGCCCTTGGTCTGCAGCCACGCGCGCCGATCCGAGGCACGCTTCTTGTTCAGCAACATATCGACTGTCTGGTTGGTGTCGTCGCCCGGAGAGATGGTCAGCTGCACGAGCCGCCGCGTCTCGGTGGCCATCGTCGTCTCCCGAAGCTGGGTCGCACTCATTTCCCCCAGGCCCTTGAAGCGCGTCACGGTCACTTTGCCCTTGAGCTTTTCTGCCTCGACCCGGTCCAGGACACCCTGCCGCTCACCGTCGTCCAGCGCGTAGAACACCTGTTTGCCGACATCGATTCGGTACAGGGGCGGCATCGCCACATACACGTGCCCGGCCGCAACCAGGGGGCGGAAGTGTCTCAGGAACAAGGCGCACAGCAGCGTGGCGATGTGTGCGCCGTCGGAATCCGCATCCGCCAGCACGCAGATTCTGCTGTAGCGAAGACCCTTGAGATCGTCCGAACCGGGATCCACACCCAGCGCAATACTGATGTTGTGCACCTCCTGGGAACCGAGAACCTCCGCCGGATCCACCTCCCAGGTGTTGAGGATCTTGCCGCGCAGCGGCATCACCGCCTGGAACTCCCGGTCCCGCGCCTGCTTGGCCGACCCACCGGCCGAATCCCCCTCGACGAGGAACAATTCCGCGCGATCCGGATCCTGACTCGTGCAGTCCGCCAGCTTGCCGGGCAGAGCCGGTCCGCTCACGATTCGTTTGCGCACGACCTTGCGGCTGGCCTTGGCACGTCGCTGGGCGTTGTCGATGGCCAGCTGGGCAATCGCCTCTCCCGCCTCGGGGTGCTGGTTCAGCCAGAGTGCCAGGGCATCCTTGACCACACCGGAGAGAAAGGCCGCACATTCCCTGGAGGAGAGCCTCTCCTTGGTTTGCCCTGAAAACTGCGGGTCTTCCATCTTCACGGACAGAACGAACGCCACCGACTCCCAGACATCGTCCGGGGTGATCCGGAGGCCGCGGGGCAACAGGTTTCGAAACTCGCAGAACTCCCGAACGGCTTCAGTCAGGCCGGCCCGCAGGCCGTTGACGTGCGTACCGCCCTGGGCGGTGGGAATGAGATTAACGTAGCTCTCGGCCACCAGGCCGCCCGCGCCCGGGGCCCATACCAGTGCCCACTGGGCGGCTTCGTTGTCGCTCTCGGCTTCGCCGGTGAACGGCTCGGACGGGATGCGCTCGGCCTCGTCGAGACTCTCGTTGAGGTAATCCGCCAGCCCCCCCGCATACAGCCATTCCTCACGCTCGCCGGTAGCCTCCACGGTGAGTCGCATCTTCAGGCCGGGACAAAGGACCGCCTTGGCCCGAAGCAGGTGCTTGAGCCGGGGAACAGAGAACCGGGGTGAGTCGAAGTAGCGTTCCTCGGGCCAGAACCGGATTGTCGTTCCCGTATTGGTGCGGCCCACTTTCCCGACGGTTTCCAGGTCGCTTCGCTTGTCGCCGCCCGCGAAGCTCATGTTGTATTCCTGCCCGCCTCGCCGGACCCAGACCTCGAGGTTTTTCGACAGCGCATTGACCACGGACACTCCGACGCCGTGCAGCCCGCCGGAAAAACGATAGTGCTTGTTGGAGAACTTGCCGCCCGCGTGCAGCCGGGTGAGGATCAATTCGACGCCGGGCACTTTCTCCTCCGGATGGACGTCCACGGGCATGCCGCGGCCGTCGTCCTGCACCTGGAGAGACCCGTCCCTGAAGAGCGTGACGTCTATGCTCCGGCAGTGGCCGGCAAGCGCCTCGTCGACACTGTTGTCGATCACTTCCTGGGCCAGATGATTGGGCCGAGCGGTGTCGGTGTACATGCCCGGCCTGCGCCGGACAGGATCGAGACCGCTGAGGACCTCGATATCGGACGCGATGTAGTCCTGACTCATCCGTGCTGGGACACCTGCCTGTAACGGTGTGAACGTGAAGAGCCGGAAACGGCGACCGGCCCGGCGCGATTCTAGCGCGCCGGGCCGGTGGGTGCTACGAAGCAGCGAATTTCGTCAGGCAAGATCCGTGATCAGAGCACGCCTCACGTTGTCCGGCACCGGATCCACCGTAACGTCCAGATTCTCGTGGGCAATCCCCGCCGAGAGGGGCGTCCCTTCACGCAGGCTGGCAATGATTTCCGGGGTCAGCTGGAAACGCAGGAAATGAACCGAAGAGGTTTTCTCCTCGGTTTCCCGCTCCAGGTCCTCATCGGCAATGGCGAAAACCGGCTCATGTCCAGCCACCCGCACCCAGATCCGGTCTTCCACGCCGATCAGCCGGGACAGGGCCACCCGCCGTTCCTCCACCTCCGGATACTCAAGCATGAAGGTCGCCTTCCAGTTGTCCCCATCGGGTATGAGCGGATTGTAGGCCGCCAGTTCTTCCTCAATGCCATCGGATTCGAATATCCGCTCGGCCCGGAGCATCTCCTGAACCTGATAGTGCATGGTCATCCGGTCTTCGAAATAGAGCGTGGCATTCGGCGAAAGCGAGAGCTTCCGGTCACGCTTGTGCTCAAGCACGCGGCGCCGGAAATCGGGGCGCATCCGCGCGTAGTCTTCAAGGCTGTACAGGTCGTCTCGCGTCAGGGCGGTCACGGGATTCATCTCCTCGGTTCAAGGCAAGGGTTCAGTGCTCAAATGGACGGGTTTTCCCGGCCGGCTCAGATCCCGTACGCCAGCCGGAGCAGGCTGGCCGGGTGGCGGGAGTCCTTCCCTTCCACGCCGTGGGCAATCTGGTCACCGGCCATCGGGCAATCACTGGTGAAATGATCGCAGCCGGACTGATTGACCTTGCGAATGACCGGCCGGGCGATCTTCAGGGAAATGTCGTGGAACTCGTTCTTCACGGCATAGGTGCCGTCGTGGCCGGAACAGCGCTCGATCGCCTCCACCTGGGTGTCGGGCACGAGGCTGAGAACTTCGCGCGTCTTCAGGCCGATATTTTGCACCCGGAGATGGCAGGGGACCTGATAGGACACCTTGCCGAGGGAGTTCGCGAATTCGGTCTTCAGCTTGCCCGCCTTGTGCCGCAACATGAGGTAATTGAACGGGTCAAACATGGCGGCGGCCACCTTCGCCACATCCTCACGATCGGGAAACATCAGCGGAAGCTCCTGCTTGAACATCAGCACGCAGGAAGGAACCGGAGCAACGATGTCCCAGCCCTCATCCACCAGCTTCGCCAGCACGGGCACATTGGCCTCCATGGCCTGGGCCACGGACTCGAGATCACCCAGTTCCAGTTTCGGCATGCCGCAGCAGCGCTCGCTGGGCGCCAGCGTGACCGGAATGCCGTTGTGCTCGAACACCGCGGCCAGATCTTCACCGACCTCCGGGACGTTGCGATTGCCATAACAGGTCGCGAACAGGACAACACGGCCGCGGGTTTCCTCGGTCGGCTCGGCCGACGCCTCCGCGGCTGACCGGGTTTTCAGCCGCGAACGCAGCGGTCGGCTGTGATAGGTCGGAATGGGGGCCTCCGGATGCACCCCCAGGGCTTTCGAAAGCAGCTTTCGACCCGCGTCGCTTCTGTTGACCGCATTGACTACCTCGGCGACCACCGGAATCCCCGCCAGGCTGCCCACGGTGTCGGTGGCACTCAGCAGCCGGTCCCGGCGGCTGGCGCCCTCCCTTCGGAACCGTACCGCCTTGGCCCGCAGCATCAGATGCGGGAAGTCCACGTTCCATTCATGCGGAGGGACGTACGGACATTTCGACATGTAGCACATGTCGCAGAGGTAACAGTGATCGACGACGTCCCAGTAGGCCTGCCGGCTGATACCGTCCACTTCTCCGGTGTCGGATTCGTCCACGGCGTCAAAGAGCGTCGGGAAGGAGTGGCAGAGACTGAAACAGCGCCGGCACCCGTGACAAATGTCATAGACCCGCTCCAGTTCCTTGAACAGGCTCCCCTCGTCCCAGAAATCGTCCGACTTCCAGTCCAGGGCGTGCCGGGTCGGCGCCTCGAGGCTCCCCTCGCGGGTCGTGCGTTCGTTGGACATTATCTCTGGCTCCCTGCGCTTTGGAGCAGGCGAACCGCCGGGCGCGATGGCCCGGCAGTCCGCCGTCGGTCAATCAGTCGTCTGGTCGAGACGAGGGAAATCAGTCCGCCATGTTGTCCAGGGCTTTCTGGAAGCGGTTGGCGTGGCTGCGCTCCGCCTTCGCCAGCGTCTCGAACCAGTCGGCGATCTCGTCAAAACCCTCGTCCCGGGCGGTCTTGGCCATGCCGGGATACATGTCGGTGTATTCGTGGGTTTCGCCCGCGATGGCCGCCTTGAGATTGTCGGAGGTCCCGCCAATGGGCAGGCCGGTAGCCGGATCTCCCACCTCTTCCAGGTATTCCAGGTGGCCGTGGGCGTGTCCGGTCTCTCCCTCGGCGGTGGACCGAAATACGGTGGAAACGTCGTTGTATCCTTCAACATCGGCCTTGGATGCGAAGTAGAGATAGCGACGGTTGGCCATCGACTCTCCGGCGAACGCGTCCTTCAGATTCTGCTCGGTTTTGCTGTCTTTCAGCGACATGGGCGATGTCCTCATGACTGTGCGTGGGAATGAAAGGCTCGAAATAGAATTTAGAACGGATCTAAATTGTCAGGAAAAGGTAGTCCCCGGGTCGATGGGTGTCAACCTCGCTCTCATTGACCCCCCCGGACCTCATCGTTAAGGTTAGTCGCCCCCCGGAGAGACGCCATGTCGGAAAGTCCTGACCCCGCGGCCCCGGCCGCCGATTCCGCCGATTTCGAATCCGCCCTGAAGGAGCTCGAAAGCCTGGTCGAGACGCTGGAGCGGGGAGAGCTGTCTCTCGAAGCGTCTCTGGAAGCCTTCGAGCGCGGGGTTGCGCTAACCCGCTACTGCCAGACCGCCCTTCGCGAGGCCGAGCAGCGAGTGGCCGTCCTGACCGGTGAGGAAGACACGGAACGCCTCGAGCCGTTCGCCGAAGAACCGTGAGCAGCGAACTGCCCCTGGAACAGTACCGTGAACGGGTTGAGCGGGCTCTGGAAGGATGGCTGCCCGCCGCGATCAAAACGCCACAGCGCCTCCATGAAGCCATGCGCTACGCCGTGCTGGGAGGCGGCAAGCGCGTCCGGCCGCTGCTCGTGTATCTGACGGGCGAGGCGATCGGGGTACCGGCGCAGCGGCTGGACGGACCGGCCTGCGCCGCCGAACTCATACATGCCTATTCTCTGGTGCATGATGACCTTCCGGCGATGGACGACGACGATCTGCGGCGTGGCCGGCCTACCTGCCACAAGGCCTTTGACGAGGCGACCGCGATACTCGCCGGTGACGCGCTGCAGGTTCTGGCTTTCGCCATTCTGGCGGCAGACGACGAGATGGTCCCCGCGGCCACGCAGCGCCTGAAGATCATTCGGATTCTGGCCGAGGCGAGCGGCCCGGCGGGCATGGCGGGCGGCCAGGCCATCGATCTCGCCGCCATGGGCCGGACGATGAGCGCGGCCCAGCTGGAGACCATGCACCGGCGCAAGACTGGCGCCCTCATCAGGGCAAGCGTCATGATGGCCGGCCACAGCGCCGACGATCCCGACCCGGCCATGCTGGCCGGGCTGGAAACCTTCGGAGAGTCCATAGGGCTGGCCTTCCAGATCCAGGACGACATCCTCGACGTGGAAGGGGACACCGAGACGCTGGGAAAACGCAGTCAGGCGGATGCGGCGCTTGAAAAACCGAACTTTCCCTCCGTGGTCGGGCTCGCGGAATCCAAGGAGCGCCTGGAATGCCTGCATGAAAAAGCCGTGGCGGCCGTGGGGTTTCTGGGGCACAGCGCCCAGCCCCTGGTCGCCCTGTCGACTCTGCTTACCCGGCGGAAATATTGAGCCGTGCTTGGACAGGCCCGGCTTTCTGACTGATAATCGTTCGATGCGCGAGAGCCAGTGGGGTTGACCCGCGGGGCCGGAGCGCGGACTCGGGTAAAGCAATGACTATCGGTTCCAGATATCCCCTCCTGTTCGGCATCGAATCTCCGGAGGACGTGCGGGCGCTCGACGAGGAGCAGCTGGGTTCTCTGAGCACCGAGCTGCGCGAATACCTGATCGAAACCATGGCCTCCACGGGCGGCCACTTTGCCGCAAACCTGGGCACCGTCGAGCTGGCCTGTGCGCTTCACTATGTCTACGACACCCCGAAAGACCGGGTGGTCTGGGACGTGGGCCACCAGGCTTATCCCCACAAAATCCTGACCGGACGCCGCGACGCCCTGGGCAGTATTCGCCAGCTTGACGGGCTGGCGCCCTTTCCTACTCGGGAAGAAAGCGAGTACGACACGTTCGGTGTCGGGCATTCCAGCACCTCCGTCAGTGCGGCGCTGGGGATGGCTATCGCGGCAGCCAAGAAATCCGAGGACCGCCGGGTCGTCGCCGTCATCGGCGACGGGGCGCTGACGGCGGGTCTGGCCTACGAAGCCCTGTGCCACGCGGGTAGCCTGGACGTGGACCTGACGGTCATTCTCAATGACAACGACATGTCGATTTCCGAGAACGTCGGCGCCATGTCCAATTACCTTGCCACCCTGCTGTCCGGGAAGCTGTATTCCCACGTCCGCGAAGGCAGCAAGAAACTGATCCGCCGGCTCCCCACCGTGTGGGAACTGGCACGTCGCTCCGAAGAGCACATGAAGGGCATGGTGCTGCCCGGAACGCTGTTCGAGGAGCTGGGCCTCAACTATATCGGGCCGATCGATGGCCACGACGTCGATGTACTCGTACGGACGCTCAACAACGTCCGCGACCTGAAGGGACCGCAGTTCCTGCATGTTATGACCCAGAAGGGCAAGGGCTATGAACCGGCCGAGGCCGATCCCATCAAGTGGCACGGCCCAGGCCCGTTTGATCCGAACGCTGGCGAAATTATCCGCAAACCGGCCTCAGGGCCCAGCTACTCGAGTATTTTCGGGACCTGGCTGTGCGATATGGCCGAAGCCGACCCGCGGGTCGTCGGCATCACGCCGGCCATGCGGGAAGGCTCGGGCATGGTGGAGTTCGACAGGCGCTTCCCGGACCGCTATTTCGACGTGGGCATCGCCGAGCAGCATGCGGTCACGCTGGGAGCGGGTTTGGCCTGCGAGGGCATGCGGCCGGTAGTGGCCATCTATTCCACCTTCCTCCAGCGCGCCTACGACCAGGCGATTCACGACGTGGCGCTGCAGAATCTCCCGGTCCTGTTCGCTATCGATCGCGGCGGTCTGGTCGGCAACGACGGACCGACCCACCACGGGGCCTACGACCTGTCCTACCTGCGCTGCATACCGAATCTGACGATCATGGCCCCGGCCGACGAGAACGAGTGCCGGCAGATGCTCTACACGGGTATCTGCCATGACGGGCCCTCGGCGGTGCGCTATCCGCGGGGCCAGGGCCCGGGCGTGGAGATCGACACCGCCATGACCGCGCTGCCCATGGGCGAGGCGGAGGTACGCCGAAAGGGCCGGAACATCGCACTGCTCGCCTTCGGCGCCATGGTGCCCACGGCGGAACAGGTGGCAGAAGAACTCGACGCGACCGTGGTGAACATGCGTTTCGTGAAACCGATAGACGAGGCCACGATCGTCAGCATGGCGGAAACCCACGACGCGCTGGTAACCCTGGAAGACAACGCGGTGGCCGGTGGTGCCGGCAGCGCCGTCAATGAGACGCTGGCGGCGCTCGGAGTCCGGGTGCCGGTACTGAACCTGGGGATTCCGGACGCATTCATTCCGCATGCCTCCAGGTCCGAGTGCCTGGCCCTCGCCGGCCTGGATCCTGCTTCGGTTCTCGCTTCGGTACGCCATTGGCGGGAACTGGCTTCGCCCCGCAACGTGTCCGGCGGTCGCTGAAAGCCCGAATCTCCCGGCGCGCTCACCACGAACTCATACACTGAACTCACTTATAATGGCCGTTCCGGCCGGCAAGTCCGGCGGAGCGAATAACGGGAAACCCCTTATGACCCAGATTACGGAAACCGGTACGGCGGTGGTGGATGAAATCGTCGACGTTCAGGGCAGCGCCGACACCCGTAGAATTCCGATCAACAAGGTCGGGATAAAGGACATCTATCATCCGGTGCGTATCAAGGACCGCAGCGGCGGCGAACAGCACACGGTCGCCAACTTCAACATGTACGTGAACCTGCCTCATGACTTCAAGGGCACGCACATGTCGCGTTTCGTGGAAATTCTTAACAATCACGAACGCCAGATTTCAGTGAAATCGTTCCGCGAAATGATGGCGGAACTGACCGAGCGCCTCGATGCCGACTCCGGTCACATCGAAATGAGTTTCCCCTACTTCGTTAACAAGACCGCGCCGGTCTCGAAGGTGTCGAGCCTGCTCGACTACGAAGCCAGCCTGATTGGTGAGCGCAAGGACGGCAAAAACAGCATCTGGGTCAAGGTCGTGGTGCCGGTCACCAGCCTTTGCCCCTGCTCCAAACGCATCTCTGATTACGGCGCCCACAATCAGCGTTCACATATTACGATCAAGGCGCGCATCGAGAGCTTCATGTGGATCGAGGAACTGATCGACATCGCCGAACGCGAGGCGTCCTGCGAGCTTTTCGGCATCCTCAAGCGGCCCGATGAGAAATGGGTCACCGAACAGGCCTACGACAATCCGAAGTTTGTCGAGGATATCGTCCGGGACGTGGCCGTGGCGCTCAACCACGAGGAACGGGTCCGCGCCTATGTCGTGGAGTCGGAGAATTTCGAGTCCATCCACAACCACTCCGCCTACGCGCTGATCGAAAGAGACAAGGACGCGGAGGACTAGAGAGACGGTTCCGCCAGAGCTGGCGGCTATCGGCTTCACCCGCCGCAGGCCGGGTAGGGCTACTCCGCCGGCGGGCTCTGGTGCAGCCGGCGAATCAGGCTTCTCAGAAACATCTGGTTGAAGCGCAGCTGACAGGACATCGACAGCGTCTCGAGCATCGTCGACGTCATTGCCAGCAGCGTAACGTCCGACACCGACCGGATGGTGGCCGCCCGCCGGGCCGTCGCCACGTAGCTGGACTCTCCGAAACAACCGCCCCGGCTCAGGCGGCCCACAGTTTCTCCGTGGCTGACCACATCGACATCGCCATGCAACAGGACGAAGAAGCGGTCGTCCATCTCGCCTTCCTTGACGATGTTCTCGCCGGCACCGTATTCACGCCACTCTCCGGCGCGCAGCAGTTCGCGGATCTCACCGTGAGAGAATTCGTGAAAAAAGCTCAGGCCGCGTAGCAGCGTCAGGCGCTCCCGTTCGTCGATCACGCCGTATCGTCGGCGCAGCCCCTGATGGACACGTGTCAGCGCGGCACCGAGTTCCAGGCCGTTGTCCCAGCGCTCGTCGGGCCGTTTCCTGACCGCCCGCGTCACGACTTCCTCGAGATCCTCCGGCACGTCAGACCGATGCTTGTGTATCGGCTCCGGTGTGGCATAGAGAATCTTGTGCATCAGCTTTGCGAGATTTGAGGCCTTGAAGGGCCGGTGGCCCGTGAGCAGTTCATAGGCCACGGTACCGATCGCATAGATGTCGGTGCGCGCGGTGATCTCCTCCGACTGGATCTGCTCGGGCGACATGTAGCTGGGAGAGCCCGCAATGCCGTCAATTCTGGATATGTCGGCGTCCCGAAGTATTGCAATACCAAAATCCACGATCCGGATATCGTTGTCCACGGTCAGCATGATGTTTCCGGGCTTGATGTCCCGGTGGACGACGCCTCTCGTGTGGGCATAGTGCAACGCTTTTGCGCACTTGAAGACCAGCTCGACCACTTCGTTCAGGGGCAACAGATTGTCCGGGCGACAGTAGGCGGACAGGGTCCTTGCGCCATGGATATGCTCCATGACCACGTAGTAACGGCCATCCTCTTCGCCAGCGTCGTAGATCGGGAGAATATTCGGGTGCTGCAGCATCCCGACCATGTGGGCCTCGTTGAAGAACATCTTCCGGGCGACCCGAGCGCTGGAAGAATCCTGCTCGGCTTCATGGTTGTAGAGCTTGATGGCCACATCCCGGCCATAGTACGGATCGTGGGACAGGTAGACCGTGCCGGTGCTGCCCCGGCCCACCTCGTTGATGATCGTGTATTTACCGATCTTGTCCGGGATGTTGTCGACCATCACCGGCGCATTACTGTCTAGCATGCTGATTGCCTGTGTCGTCCCTGCAGGCGGATCCGCCCTCCCTAGAGCATGGCCGCACCGAACAGCAGGAGTCCTGCATAGACGCCTGCCAGTACGTCGTCGAGCATAATCCCGAGCCCTCCGTCCATTCCGTGATCCAGTTTGCGAATCGGCCAGGGCTTGAGGATGTCGAAGAATCTGAACAGGACGAATCCGCCCAGTAGCCAGGCCCAGCCGGCCGGTGCGAAGGCCATGGTGACGAGCATGCCAACGATCTCATCCCAGACGATTCCCGGATGATCGTGGACACCGAGGCGCCTGGCGCTCTCCCCGCAAATCCAGATACCCGCGAGAAACGCCGAAACGATCACGGCCAGCTCGCCCAACAGCGGTAGGCGCTGGACAAACAATGCCGCCAGCACCCCGACGACGCTCCCGAAGGTCCCTGGCGCGACCGGCGCGAGACCCGAGCCGAACCCGAGTGCAAGGAAGTGTACGGGGTCCCGCAACAAGCCGGCACCGAGTCTCCGTCTGTCGTTTGTCGGTGTCATTGGCCCGCTCCGAAGTGATTCCACCCCTTGCCTTTCAGCACCAGGCTGCGGCCGCCCGCGGTAATCGAGAGGCCCGTCCCGGCAACGCAATAGCCAATCCGGCTCACCTGCAGATCGCAGGATGAAGCCGCTTCACGCACCGCATCGGCCCGATCCGGCGGCGCGGTAAAACACAGCTCGTAGTCATCGCCACCGGACAGAGCCAGCTCCAGCGCCCGGGCGGAAGACAGATATCCGGAGGCGCCTGGATCCACGGGCACATCCTCCGAACGCACGGCAGCACCCACCCCGCTGGCGTCCAGAACATGGAGCAGATCGGCAGCCAGGCCGTCCGAAACGTCGATGGCGCTCGAGGCGATCCCGACCAGCTCTCGGCCCAGGTTCACCCGCGGTTGAGGCGCAGCAAACCGGGCATGGAGGCCGGGATCGCGCACCCGTGTTTCCTCCAGACCGCCTTCCAGGGCAGCCATCGCCCCGCCCAGCGCACCGCTGACCCAGACCTCGTCTCCGACCCGGGCTCCATCCCGGCGCAGCGCGCCGCGCGCTGGCGCAAAACCGGTCAGCTGGATCGAAACAGCCAACGGCCCCTGAACCAGATCCCCGCCCGCGACGGCCACGTCGAAACGCCGCGCGAGGTCACCCAGACCCTGCGCGAATTCCGCCAGCCAGGTCTCGTCGGCGCTGGGCATGGCCAGCGACATCAGCGCCCAGGCGGGCTCCGCCCCCATGGCGGCCAGGTCGCTGAGATTCACCGCCAGAGCCCGGTGACCCACCGAATCGGCGGGTAAGTCATGGGGGAAGTGCCGGCCCGCGAGCACCGTGTCCATGGTCATCGCCAGCTGTCGGCCGGGCGGTGCCTGCACCAGGGCGGCGTCGTCTCCCGGACCCAGCACGACATCACTTCGGGTTGCGCCGAGAGCAGCCAGATGCCGGCGGATCAGCTCGAATTCGTCTACCCCCGCCCCGACCGAACCGTTCATCGGGCGCTAGCTGCCCGCGCGCTGATGCCAGCGGGGGTAGTACTCCTCGACAATGGGACCGTCGGATCTGAGGGCGTGACAGCCGTCGATATGGCCCGGACGACGGTCGCCGCCCCCCTCGGCCGAGGCACGCAGTGGCCAGATCGTCTGTATGGCCACAACCGCCATTTCCTGTAGAAGCCGGGTCAGGTGGGTGCAGCCTCTGACATCGCCGAGCTTTTCCCTGACAAGGCGGGTCCAGCCGGGCTGGATCCGGGTTCCCACGAGCCCCCGATAATCCGGTGTGATATCCGCACAGGTGCGAAACGGATGCTTGTGGCTGACCGCTACCAGGTCGATGACTTCGAAGTCGTCGTTCAGGGTCATACGAATCCACATTTCATGAACGGGATCGCCGGGCTCTACCCTCCCCCGAAACCGGCTGTCGAAACCATAGGTCTTCGTATCCACGAGGCAGCCTTCCAGGTCCCACAGGCCATCGGCGCGGCGAAATCCGCGGCAGCGTACATCGCGGCTATGGACGTGTTCACGCTCGGCTGCCGGCGGCAGCTGGCTGGCCCATTCGTCGCTCATGGGGCCGATCCGGCCTCCGCCACCCGCAGCGACCGGGCCGCCCGGTCCAGCACGGCGTTGACGTATCTGTGGCCGTCTTCTGCCCCGAATACCCGGGTCAGCTCCACCGCCTCGTTGATGATGACCCGGAACGGCACTTCCGGCGATTGCTTGAGCTCGAAAATGCCCAGCAGCAGGATACCGTGCTCCACCGGATCGATTTGTGCGACGGGTCGGTCGGCCAGCCCGGCGAGTAACTGGTCCAGCGATTCGGCCTGCGCGGGTATCTCCAGGACCAGCTGCCTGAACAGGTCCTCGTCCCGTGCCTGAGCATCTTCGTCCGCCGCGAACTGATTGTAGACGTCGCGAGGATCCTGGCCGGTCATCTGCCATTGATACAGGGCCTGCACGGCCGCCTCCCGGGCGCGGGTCCGGGGGGAACTCTTTTTCCCCGGACTCCGGACCCTTGGGTCTTCGCCCACGTCAGGCCTCCAGCTGGCGCAGAAGATTGGCCATCTCGATAACGCTGAGCATCGCATCGGCGCCCTTGTTGCCGGCCTTGGTCCCGGCCCGCTCCAGCGCCTGCTCGATGGTATCGGTAGTCAGGACACCGAAGGCGACCGGCAGACCATGGCGGGCACCCGCGGCCGACATGCCTTTGGCGCACTCGCCGGCCACGTAGTCGAAGTGCGGCGTGGCGCCGCGAATAACGGCGCCCAGAGCGACTATGGCATCCACGCCACCGGCGCCGGCAAGGCGGTCCACGGCAAGCGGGATTTCCCAGGCGCCCGGAACCCGAACGAGAGTCACGTCCCGGTCTTCGCCGCCGTGGCGGCGAAAACTGTCAACGGCACCACGGACCAGGCTCTCGACAACGAACTCGTTGAACCGGGCCGCCACGATTCCGACTCGGAGGTCCCTGGCACTCAGTCCCCCCTCCACGATCTTGATGCGCTCCATGACTTCGCCCTCAGTCGTCTATGTATTCGATGACCTGCAGCCCGAAACCGGACAGACCCGTCATCTGTTTGGGGGCGGAGAGCACCCGCATCTGTTGCACGCCGAGGTTCCTCAGGATCTGAGCGCCGATACCATAGGTGCGCAACACACGGGACTCCTCGCCGTCCTTCAGCCCCGGGCGAGGCACGGCGTCACCGGTAAGCCCGGCCACCGCATCAACGAGATCCCGCGGCGTTTCGTAGCGCCGCAGAATCACGATGATGCCGGCTGGCTCGCGGGCTACCCGCTCCATCGCTGCGCGCAGCGGCCAGCCGAGACGGGGCCCGTGGATGCCGATCAGATCGCGAAGGGTATCCTGAAGCTGAACCCGAACCAGCGGCGCGACATCTCCGTCGATATCGCCGTGCAGCAGCGCCATATGCACGTCCTGATGAACGTGGTCTTCGAAACAGACCATCCTGAACGGTCCGTAGTCGGTCTCCACGGACTGTTCCGAAATCCGCTCCACTGACTCCTCGTTCTGAAGCCTGTGGCGGATCAGGTCGGCAATCGTCCCGATCCGGAGATCGTGCTGGCGCGCGAAATCGATCAGGTCCGGCCGCCGGGCCATCGAGCCGTCCTCCTTGAGGATTTCGACGATCACCGCGGCCGGCTCCAGTCCGGCCATGCGAGCGAGATCGCAGCCCGCTTCAGTGTGTCCGGCGCGGGTCAGCACACCACCGGGCTGGGCCATGAGAGGAAAGATATGGCCTGGCTGACTGAGGTCACCGGGCTGCGCCTCCGGGTGCACTGCCGTCCGGATGGTATGGGCCCGGTCATGGGCCGAAATGCCGGTCGTCACACCCTCGGCCGCCTCGATGGATACGGTGAAATTGGTGCTGCGCTGACGGTCCGTACCGGTCACCATCAGTGGCAGTCTGAGCTGTTCGCAGCGCGCCTGGTCCAGCGTCAGACAAATCAGGCCGCGACCGAATCGGGCCATGAAGTTGATGTCTTCCGGTCTGACCAGACTCGCCGCCATGACCAGATCGCCTTCGTTTTCCCGGTCCTCGTCGTCGATGATAACGACCATCCGCCCGGCGCGGATGTCCGCCAGCAACTCGTCGACCGTATCGAAGGCCGGGCCGTCATCCCTGAGTTCAGTGACTTTCTGCAAAACCGTACTCCTCGAGCAGACCGCGGGTGAGTCCGCTGCCTCCTCCCTTATCGGCGGTCACAAGGCGCTCCAGATAGCGCGCCACAATGTCCACCTCGATATTGACCGGATCGCCGATCTGCCGCTGACCGAGATTCGTGGCATCCATCGTATGGGGAACGATATTCACGCCGAACCGGGGCCCGTTGACCTCGTTGACCGTCAGACTGATCCCGTCCACGCACACGGACCCCTTCCTCGCGATGTAGCGGGCCAGCGCGCCGGGAACCTCGACCTCGAGCCGCCAGGAACGGGCCTCATCCCGGCGCGAAATCAGTCGGCCAACGCCGTCCACGTGTCCGGTGACGAGGTGGCCGCCCAGCGGCGAAGCCAGCGTCAGGGCAGGCTCGAGGTTGACGGGAGAATCCTGATGCAGCCCGCCAAGAGTGGTGTTATTCAGGGTTTCGACGGAAACATCGGCGGCAAAAGAGCCGGCATCCATGTCCACGGCGGTCAGACAGACACCGTTGACGGCAATACTGTCGCCGGTCGCGACCGCGGCCAGGTCAAGACCGGGGGCCTCGATGCGCAGACGTACATCCCCGCCGCGCTGTGTGATTGCCCGCACCGAGCCTACCGCCTTGATGATTCCCGTAAACACCTACTCGTCTCCGACCTCGAGTTCGATCCGCAGATCCCTTCCGACCTGACGAACGCCCGCGATCCGTAATTGTACCCGGTCAGCCATGGATTCGAGCCCGGGCAGCTCCATGAGGGGACGAGCCCGGTCGCCGAGCAAATGCGGCGCGAGGTATACGACCACCCGATCGGCCAGGCCGGCCAGCACCCAGGCCCCGGCCAGCCGGGGACCCGTCTCCACCAGCACGTCGTTGCATTCCATATCGCCGAGACGACGGGACACAGCCGCCAGATCCAGCTGCCCGGATGCCCCAGGCAGCGTCTCGACACGAGCCCCGGCGCCGACGAGACGGTCGGCACCGGCGGACGCCTGCGACGTGGCGAACACCACGGTGTCGCCGGGCAGGGAGAGCATCTTTGCGTCCGGGGGCATGCGCAGCCGGCTGTCGAGCACGACCCGCAGGGGCTGACGCCCCTGAAGGTCGAGGTCAGGCCGCCTGACGGTCAGAGACGGATTGTCCGCCAGGACCGTACCGATCCCCGTGACAATCGCCGAGGAGTCCGCCCGCAGTCGGTGAACATCGGCCCGCGCTTCGGCGCCCGTGATCCAGCGGCTCTCACCGCTGGCCATGGCCGTCCGACCATCGAGGCTCGCGGCCAGCTTTACGGTGGCCCGGGGGCGGCCCGTTTCCATGCGGGCGAAGAATCCGGCATTCAGCGCCCGGGCCTCGTCGGCGAGTATTCCCACATCCACCGCCAGACCGGCCGCCCGGAGCATGGCAACGCCTTCGCCGGACACCCGCGGATTCGGATCCAGCGTGGGAATCACTACGCGCGCCACTCCCGCGTCGGCAAGCGCCGGGGCACACGGTGGCGTTCGCCCTTGATGGCTGCAGGGCTCCAGGGTGACATAGGCGGTTGCACCGCGCGCGCGCCCGCACGCGGCGGCAAGGGCATCGATTTCCGCGTGCGGCCCTCCGGCCCGGCGGTGCCAGCCCTCGCCCACCACCGAATGGTTCCGAACGAGCAGGCAGCCGACACGAGGATTCGGGTGCGTGCTGAAGCGACCCCGCGCAGCCAGCCGCAGGGCTTTCGCCATATACGCCGCGTCGTCGGGGTTAGTCACTCGCCTGGCTTGTCCTGCGGCAGCAGCGACATCTGCTCCCGGCTCAGTCCTGGCGCGGCTGTGCGCAAACGCTCGATTTCCTGACGAAACTCCTCGATGTCCTGAAAGCTGCGATAGACCGACGCAAACCGCACGTAGGCCACTTCATCCAGCTGCCGCAGTTCGTCCATGACCAGGCTCCCCAGAACGCTGGACGGGACCTCGCGTTCTCCAGCAGTACGGAGCCGGTGTGTGATGCGGCCGATGGCCTGCTCGATGTCTTCGGCGGAAACCGGGCGTTTCTCGAGAGCCCGGGTCACGCCGGCCCTTAGCTTGCCCTCGTCGAAGGGTTCGCGCCGGTCATCCCGTTTGATCAGTCGCGGCATGACCAATTCGGCCGATTCGTAGGTCGTATAACGTTCACCACACGACTGGCACTCCCGGCGCCGCCGGACCTGCAGCCCCTCACCAGCGAGACGGGAGTCGATCACCTTGGTCTCGGGGTGACCGCAGAATGGACAGTGCATGGTTCAGGCAGCGTAGACCGGAAAGCGACCGCACAGTTCCAGGACCTGGCCACGAACTCGCTCGATGGTCGCTTCGTTTCCGATATCGTCCAGGACGTCGGCAATCCAGCCCGCGAGCAGGCGCGTCTCGTCGGTGCCGAAGCCGCGGGTCGTGATCGCGGGTGTTCCCAGCCTCAGGCCGCTGGTGACGAAGGGCGATCGCGGGTCATTGGGGACGGCGTTCTTGTTCACCGTGATATTGGCCCGGCCGAGCGCCGCATCCGCATCCTTGCCGGTGATGTCCTTGGCGATCAGGTCCACGAGCAGCAGGTGGTTGTCGGTACCGCCCGAGACGATATCGAAGCCTCGCTCCACCAGGGTTTGCGCCATGACCCGGGCATTGGCGACAACGGCTTCCTGGTACTCCCGGAAACCGGGCTCGAGCGCTTCCTTGAAGGCAACCGCCTTCGCTGCGATTACGTGCATGAGCGGCCCGCCCTGGGTGCCCGGGAACACCAGCGAATTGAATTTCTTCGTGAGCGCTTCATTCTCGCGGGCGAGGATCAGGCCGCCCCTCGGACCGCGCAGGGTCTTGTGGGTTGTCGTGGTTACGACGTCCGCGAAGGGAATCGGGCTGGGATAGACTCCTGCCGCAACCAGACCGGCGATGTGTGCCATATCAGCCAGCAGGAAAGCCCCGACGCGGTCGGCAATGTCCCGGAACCGGGCCCAGTCCACGACACGCGAGTAGGCCGAAAAGCCCGCGATAATCAGCTTTGGCTTGTGCTCGTCCGCGAGGGCCTGCACTTCGTCGTAGTCGATCAGGCCAGTCCCGGTATCGATTCCGTACTGCACCGCATGGTAGATCCGGCCGGAGAAATTGACTTTCGCCCCGTGGGTCAGATGCCCGCCGTGGGCGAGACTCATGCCCAGAATCGTGTCACCGGGCTCGATCAACGCCATGAAGGCGGCAACGTTGGCCTGCGACCCCGAATGGGGCTGGACATTGGCGTAGTCAGCGCCAAACAGGGTCTTCGCCCGCCGGATTGCCAGCTCCTCGGCCACGTCCACGTACTCGCAGCCGCCGTAGTAGCGTTTGTGCGGATAGCCTTCGGCGTACTTGTTGGTCAGGACGGAGCCCTGAGCTTCGAGTACGCGGGGGCTGGCATAGTTCTCGGAGGCAATGAGTTCGACGTGATCTTCCTGGCGTTGCCTCTCCGCGGAGAGGGCATCCTGGAGTTCTTGATCGAACTCCGCGATCGTCTGTGCGGCGCTGAACATGGAGGCTCCCGGGTGGACTTCAGGCAAGCCGCCATTGTATCCCAGCCGGCCCCGCGGGAGGGCCACGGAGTCAATCCGCCTCGACGAACTCCCGCACGACCCGGCTCCAGGCCACGGCCACGTTGCGCCGGTTGTATCCGCCCCCACCCAGGCCGAGGATCCGGCCCTCCGCATGGCGCTCGGCAAGAACACACAGGCGCCTTGCGGCCAGGCCGTGCGATTCGTCGGTGAACTGGAGATGGGTCAGCGGGTCGCCGGCCAGGCTGTCGGCGCCACACTGCAGGATAAAAAACTCCGGAGCCCAGACATCCAGAAAGGCCTCGACCTCTTCCCAGGCCACCGCGAAATCGTCATCCTCGGCGCCAGGGTGCAAGGGCAGGTTCAGCTTGCGGCCAGCCCCTTCTCCCACGCCCTTTTCGTCCCGGTTGCCGGTTCCCGGGAACAGAAATCGCCCATCTTCGTGAATGTCCGCAAAAATCAGCTCCGGATCAGTCGCGAAGGCATAGTAGACCCCGTCTCCGTGATGGGCGTCGATGTCTACATAGGCGATTCGTTTCAGGCCATGCTCGGCGCGGAGATATTCCACCAGCACGCCGATGTCGTTGAAGACGCAAAAGCCGGAGGTGCGGTCCCGGCTCGCGTGGTGCAGCCCGGCGATGGGCACGAACGCGCGCCGCGCGGGACCGCTGGCCACAATGTCGCCGGCCTTGAGGGTCGCGCCGACCACCGCCGAGGCGTGCTGGAAAATACCGGGGAACGCCGGCGTGTCGCCTTCGTCCAAAAAACCATAGCCCGTGACGGACATCTGCTCGACGAACTGAACGTAGCGCGGCGTATGAAAAAGCTCGAGCTCGCGCCGGTTTGCCAGCCGTGGCGATTCGAACACCACGCGATCATCCAGCCCCGCCTCCTTGAGGCCGCGTACGAATACATCGTGCCGGTCCTGTCCGAAGGGATGCCCATCACCAAATCCGTATTCGGCAATTTCATCCCCGATCACTACACGGGTTCGTTTTTTTCGCGTTCTGCCGAGCATCCATCGCCCTCCTCGCGAGGCTCAAGCTAGCACAGTCGCCAGCAATCCGGGGAAGGAGCGCATCAGGTGTGGCTCCCGCGCCCCGCATTGCCGATAATGCCTCGCCCTACGATCACGGACGCCGGAAGACGCAATGGCTCAGTACATCTACACGATGAACGGTGTTGGCAAAATCGTGCCGCCGAAACGCTCGATCCTCCGGGACATTTCCCTGAGCTTCTTCCCGGGCGCGAAGATTGGCGTGCTCGGGCTCAACGGCGCCGGCAAGTCGACGCTGCTGAAGATCATGGCGGGCCTGGATACCGAAATCGAAGGCGAGGCCCGGCCCCAGGCTGGAATCCAGGTCGGCTACCTGTCCCAGGAACCGCAGCTGGACCCGTCCAAGGATGTCCGGGGTAACGTGGAAGAGGGCCTCGGGGACGTGAAGGACGCCATGGCTCGCCTGGACGAGGTTTATGCCGCCTACGCCGAGCCGGACGCCGATTTCGACGCGCTGGCGAAGGAACAGGCCAGGCTGGAGGCGATCGTCCAGGCGGGTGACGGCCATGGCATGGATCGGACCCTGGAGATCGCCGCCGACGCGCTGCGTCTGCCGCCCTGGGATGCGGACGTGGAGAAACTCTCCGGCGGCGAGCGCCGCCGGGTGGCTTTGTGTCGCCTGCTCTTGTCCAAGCCGGACATGCTTCTGCTGGATGAGCCGACCAACCACCTCGACGCCGAGTCTGTCGCCTGGCTGGAGCATTTTCTGGATGACTATCCGGGCACCGTGGTCGCCGTGACCCACGACCGGTACTTCCTGGACAACGTCGCCGAATGGATCCTCGAGCTGGACCGTGGGTTCGGGATTCCCTGGAAAGGCAACTATTCCTCCTGGCTGGAGCAGAAGGAAACCCGGCTGGAGCAGGAAGCCCGATCCGAGGCGGCGCGCATCAAGGCAATGAAACACGAGCTGGAATGGGTGCGGACCAACCCCAAGGGCCGCCAGGCCAAGAGCAAGGCCAGGCTGAAGAGCTTCGAGGAACTGGCTTCGCAGGAATTCCAGCAGCGCAATGAAACAAACGAAATCTACATACCGCCAGGCCCGCGCCTCGGCGACCTGGTGATCGAGATGAACGGCGTTTCCAAGGCCTTCGGAGACAGGGTGCTGATGGACTCTCTTTCCATGTCGTTGCCGAAGGGCGGGATCGCGGGCGTGATCGGCCCGAACGGGGCGGGCAAGACCACCCTGTTCAGGATGTTGATGGGCCAGGAGCAGCCGGACAAGGGCACGATACGGATCGGCGACACGGTGGAGATGGCCTACGTGGACCAGAGCCGGGATGCGCTGGACGACTCGAAGACGGTCTGGGAAGAGGTCTCCGAGGGCCAGGATATTCTCCGCGTCGGCGGTTTCGAGACACCCTCGAGAGCCTATCTGGGTCGGTTCAACTTCAAGGGTCAGCAGCAGCAGCAGCGCATCGGCGAACTCTCGGGCGGCGAGCGCAACCGGGTCCACCTGGCCAAGCTGCTGCGCTCGGGCGGCAACGTGCTCCTGCTGGACGAGCCGACCAACGACCTGGACGTAGAGACCCTGCGGGCCCTCGAGGAAGCGCTCCTGACCTTCCCCGGCAGCGCCGTGGTCATCAGCCATGACCGCTGGTTCCTCGACCGGATCGCGACGCACATCCTGGCCTTTGAAGGCGACAGCGAGACGGTCTGGTTCGAAGGAAACTACGCCGACTACGAGGAAGATCTCAAGCGGCGCAAGGGCGAGGCGGCGGCCCAGCCGCACCGGATACGCTACCGGCGCCTTGACGGCTAGTTTCGAGCGGAAACGTACTTCTCGCGGCGAACCTGCCGGCTGCCGAAATCCCGTTCCTTGAGCCAGGCGGCGGCGGCATCGACCATGCCGGGGTTGCCGCAGAGATAGACAATGTCCGACTCCGGGTGCAGACCCAGGTTCTCGAACGCCGTCTGCACGTAACCCGAATGCTCCCACTCATCGGGCTGGTCGGGAAACTCCCGGCTGTAACAGGCAGTAAAATCAATGCCGTGGGTGTCCCGGGCGGCGAGGAAGTCGCCGGCGAACAGGGTCTCGTCCCGCCGCCACACACCCAGCAGCACATGGGCACGAAACCCTTCCGAGGCAACCCGGCGGACAAGACTCGGCAGCATCGCGCGATAGGGCGTGATGCCAGTGCCGGTTCCCACCAGAATCAGCCGGCAGGGCGGATCATCCTTGAGCACGAACCGACCGTAGGGGCCGCTCGCCGTCAGCTGATCGCCCGGCCTCGCGGACCCGAGAGCCCGGGTCGCCAGGCCCCCTTGCACCGGTGATATCGCGATCTCGAAAACGTCCGATTCACCGGGCGCATTGGCAACGCTGTAGCTGCGGTGAGCTGGTGCGCCATCCCGATCGAAATGGAGGTTGATAAACTGCCCGGCCTGGAATTGAAACGGCTGGCCGTCTGCCCGGCGAAAGCCCAGGTGCAGGATGGCCGGGGTTTCCTTTCGGGAGAATACGACCTCGACGGGGAAGGTGTTCCATTTCATGGGCGCTCCTTTTAGCACAGCGTCGGCTCCAGCCCCAAGCTGGCTCCTGACAAATACGACCCGCTGCCGAAGCAACGGATCTGACCAAGCCACCGCTCGAGGAGAGCGGTACAACTACAGAGGACGGAACATGCGAACCGCGCTACTGACGACCACAGCCGCCATGATTCTCGCGGCCCCCGGACCCGCCACCGCCGACGCCCTGGGTGACGCCATTGCCGGCGACCAGCGGTCCGCCGAGAACCGCAGCCGGGATCCCTGGCGTCACCCCCGGGAAACGCTGGAGTTCTTCGGCTTTGCCCCGGACCAGACAGTGGTCGAACTCTGGCCCGGCGGTGGCTGGTATACCGAAATCCTGGCGCCTGCGCTGCACGACGACGGCACACTCATTCTTGCCACCCTCGGCGAGGCCGAACCCGACAGTTACCGCACTCGCTCCCATCGCCAGTTCGTCGCGAAACTGAAATCCGATCCCGACACGTATGGCAAGGCCACGACGATCGACTTCTGGCCACCGGAAAGCACCAGCCTGGGTGCCGCGGGGTCGGCGGACCTCGTGGTCACGTTCCGGAATACGCACAGCATGCTGCGGCGCAATCAGTTCGACGCGTTCCTCGCGGCGGCCTTCGACGTGCTGAAATCCGGCGGCACACTGGGAATCGTTCAGCACCGGGGAAACCCGGGCTCGGACGTCAAGGACGCTGCCCGGACGGGGTACGTTCCCGAGGCTCTGGTTGTGGAAAAGGCCACGGCGGCGGGATTCGTGCTGGCGGGCCGCTCGGAGATCAATGCGAATCCCAAGGACACCAAGGACCATCCGGAGGGCGTCTGGACGCTGCCTCCCGGTTATCACCTGGGCGACAAGGATCGCGCAAAATATGCGGCGATCGGCGAGAGTGACCGGATGACCCTGCGCTTTTCCAAGCCCTGAACCGCGGAGTTCGGCCCGAGCAACCCGGCGCCCCCGGATCCCGGGGGCGCCATCGTAGGGTCATTGCGGACCCTCGTCAGTCTGCAGACCACGGATCAGCGCGTGGAACACCCGTTCCAGATCTGCCGACACCTTCCTGAAGCGGGGATGCCCGGGGCCGCCGGCCGGATCGTCCTCATGCATGTAGACTCGCTGCGCCATCTCGATCTGCAGCGCCTCGACTCCCTCGCCGGCACCGTAATGGGATGTGATATAGCCGCCCTTATAGGGAGAATTCACGGCGACCGCGTACCCGAGTCCGGCAAACTCCGCCGACACGAGGCCCCGCAGCCATGGGCCGCAGGAGTCGCCATCCCGATCACCAAGGTAGATATCCTCCTCCAGCGCCGGGTGAACGCGATTCGCGTGCGAGATGACGCTGTGGGCATCCACCAGAACCGCCCGGCCAAAACGCGCCTGGCACGCGCCGAGCAGGCCGGCGAGGGCCTCGTGGTAGGGCTGGTAGTACTGGCGGATGAGCTCGGCGGTTTTTTCCGGCGAAGGGGTCTGCCTGAAGATCGGTTCTCCGGTAAACGTGGTCTCCGGGATCACGCCGGTCTCGAAACGGCCGGGATAGAGGGGACGCGGACGCGGCGGGCGGTTGAGATCGACCACGAAACGGCTCCAGACGGCCTGGATGACCGTCACGCCGAGGCGGGGCAGAAATTCGTAGAGCCGATCCACGTGCCAGTCCGTCATGGGCAGAGCGGCAATGGCCGGGCTCGCGAACGCCGCGCGCACCTCGGCCGGGACCCGGGTCCCGGCGTGGGGAATGCTGACGATGACGGGAACCGGATCCCCCTCGGGTTGGAGAATTCGATACGCCGGGGGCGTGGCGCTCTTCATGCTCCGGATCCCATCAGTGCCCGCGTCCGCGTTCCGTACCTGGCGGCAAGGTCGCGATCGAGTCGCGTGCTCAGGCGGCGCCCGCCCACATAGACGGCGCTGATAGCCGAGCGGTCGGCCGCGGTGACGAGGGCATCCAGGGCGGCTGCCGGTCCATCGGATCCGAGCAGATCCGGGCTTTCGGGATCCACCGTGACGAAGTCGGCGTAGTAACCCGGTGTGAGACGCCCCACCTCCATCCCCAGTGGCGCTGCACCGCCCTGGGCCAGGCGAGCCCATAGCGCGGCGCCGAGCCCGTCCGCATTCGCCAGACGGGCCCGGGCCCGCTCGGACAGGCGCTGGCCGTATTCGAGCAAACGCAGCTCCTCCACGGCATCCAGACGGACGTTGCTGTCGGAACCGAGAGCGAGCCGGCCGCCGGCGGCGGCAAATTCGGTGGCCGGAAAAATACCGTCGCCGAGATACGCCTCGGTCAGGGGACACAGCACCACGGTAGTTCCCGCATTGATCAGCGCCTGCCGTTCCGCCGCATCGGCATGGGTCGCGTGTATGACGTTCCAGCGTGGTCCGAGTTCGATGTTTCGCCCGAGCAGCGCAATCGGCCCGCAGCCGTAGCGTTCACGGCAGTCCGCCACTTCAGCGGGCTGCTCGGCCGCATGTACGTGGATCGGCACGGTCTCGCCGAGCATCGCCGTGGCCCCGCCCACTAGCGCCTCGAGGCTTTCCGGCCGGACGGCCCGCAGCGAATGGATCGCGAAACCCGGCGCATGACGGCCCAGGTCCTCGAGGGTCTGAAGAAATTCCTCGATGGTGGCGTGCAGAAAACGGGCCTGTTCGGGTCGCGCCGGTTTGCCGAAATTGCCGCATTCGTAATAGACGGGCAGCAGCCGGAGCCGAATTCCGGATTCAGCTGCCGCCTGGGCAATAATGGCGCCTGTCTCGGCGGGAGCCGTACCCGGAAGGCGGTGCAGATAATGAAACTCGGCCACCGAAGTGAACCCCGCGGCCAGCATGGCCGTGTATCCGGCCCGGGCGATCACCCGGAGATCTTCCGCCGATACGCCGTTCGCGAGCCGGTACATGGCCTCTCGCCAGCTCCAGAACGTATCCTGGCCGGACCGGCCCTCGCCGTAGCCCGCAAGTGCGCGCTGGAACACGTGGCTGTGACCGTTGGGCATTCCCGGCAGAGCCAGCCACCCGTCCTCGGAGCCGTTCCCGTCCCATGTGGTCACCGCTTCGATACGGCCATCGTCGTCCACATGAAGCTCGCGCTGTTCCTGCAGCCCGGCAGGCGAGAGAATGTGTCGAAAACGGAAGATCGCCGCCATGCATGACATCCTGTTCACCAATCTCCGATTGTATCCGAGCACGCCCGGAGCCGAGACGGGCGCTGCCGATGCCCTGGCGGTTACGGACGGTCGAATCTCCGCCCTGGACGCCGGGGCGCCGGCCAGACGCCGGATCGATCTCGGCGGCCGCCTCGTGCTGCCCGGGTTCATCGACTGCCACACCCATGCGGTGTACGCCGGGAATCGCGCGCACGAGCATGCCATGCGCACCGCCGGCGCAAGCTACAAGGAGATCGCCGAGGCTGGGGGCGGGATCTTCAACACCGTCCAGGCGGTACGCAAGGCCAGCCTTGAACAACTGGTGGACGGCGCACTGCCGCGGCTGCTCACGCTGCTCGGCGAAGGTGTCACGAGGGTGGAAATAAAAAGCGGCTACGGCCTGGATACGGAAAGCGAGCTGAAAATGCTGCACGCGATCGGGCGGCTCCGACAACTCACCCCCCAGCATCTCACCGCAACATTTCTCGGCGCACACTCGGTCCCGCCTGGTCGCGACAAATCCGATTATCTGAATGAGGTGATCGACGTGATGCTCCCGGCCGTCGTGAGCGAAGGCCTCGCCGACGCGGTGGATATTTTCGTCGAATCCATCGCCTTCGATGGTCAGGACCTTCAGCGGCTCTTCGCGGCCGCGGGTGGTGCGGGCCTGAAACTCCGCGCCCACGTGGGACAGCTGTCGGACATGCATGGCGTCCAGACGGCCGTGGCCGCCGGCGCACTGAGCTGTGACCACCTGGAGTACCTGGACGAGTCAGCGGTCCGGGCGATGGCTCGATCAGGTACCGTGGCGGTTCTCCTTCCAGGGGCCTTCTACATGCTCAGGGAAACCCGGAAACCACCGGTCGAACAGTTCCGGACCCACGGGGTGCGCATGGCGGTAGCCACCGATCTGAACCCCGGCTCTTCGCCCATCGTCAGCCTGCTGGCCGTGATGCACATGAGCGCAGTCCTGTTCGGCCTGCGGCCCGAAGAGGTCGTGCATGGCGTTACCCGGCACGCGGCCGCTGCCCTTGGTCTGGACGACGGGGCGGGTACACTGGCGGTCGGGGCACCGGCGGATTTCTCGATCTGGAACATCGCGGATGTCGATCTGTTTTCCTATCAAATGGGCGGGCTGGGCCCGGATGCGGTGCTTATCGGCGGCCGGAGGGTGAGCGGCGTGTTGGAAGGCGCTACGACATGACGGCTCCCGGATTGAATCTGTCCGGGGGCGGGCTGCAACTGGCGGAGCTTTTTTCCTGGGAGGCATCCGGCGGCCCCGTGGCCTTGACGCCGGAGGCGGTCCGGCGGATGGAACAGAGCGTCGGTACGGTGCGCCGGGTCGTATCGTCCGGCGAGACCTCCTACGGCATCAACACCGGCTTCGGCGCGTTTGCCAACCGACAGATTTCCGCGGAGCAGGCAGAGCAACTCCAGTACAACCTGGTTCGAAGCCACACCTGCGGCGTCGGGCCGGCGCTTCCGGATACCCTGGTCCGGCGCATTATGCTGCTGAAGGCGAACAGCCTCGCGGTCGGCTGTTCCGGCATCCGGCCGCTGGTGGTCGAGACCCTATTGGGGTTACTCAACGCCGGTGTCGTCCCGGTCATCCCCTCACAGGGGTCCGTAGGCGCTTCCGGAGACCTGGCCCCGCTGGCGCATCTGGCACTCGCCCTCATCGGGGAAGGCGAAGCGACTCTCGGGGGCGAACCGCTGCGTAACGGCGAGGTGCTCGATGCGGCCGGGCTTGCCCCGGTCACTCTGCAGCCGAAAGAGGGACTGGCCCTACTCAACGGAACCCAGGTCAGCGCCGCGCTCGCGCTGGAAGGCTATCGCTTGGGAAGATTGCTGCTGGAGACCGCCATCGTGGCCGGCAGCCTCTCGGTGGAAGGTCTGGCCGGCAGCTTCGCGCCCTTCGATCCCCGCATTCACGAAGCGCGCGGCCTGCCCGGGCAGATTCGCGTCGCCGAGGACTTTCGGGCCCTGCTGACGGCCAGCGAGATCAACGCCAGCCACAAGGACTGTGACCGGGTGCAGGATCCCTACGCGGTCCGTTGCATGCCCCAGGTTTTCGGGGCGGTTGCCGACACGCTGGACCACGCGGCCAGGGTGCTGGAGACTGAATCCAACGGGGTCTCGGACAATCCGCTGGTATTCGGCGACGAGGTGCTCTCCGGAGGGAACTTCCACGCCGAACCGGTGGGGTTCGTGGCCGATTTCATGGGCATCGCCGTAGCGGAACTTGCCAGCATGTCCGAGCGGCGGATCGACTTGCTTGCCCGGCGTGTAAACCCGAAACTGAACCTTTTTCTCGCAGCGGAGCCGGGCCTGGAATCGGGATTCATGATCGCCCACGTCACGTCGGCCGCGCTGGCTTCGGAGAACAAGACGATGGCTCACCCGGCCTCCGTTGACAGCATTCCCACGTCTGCGGGTCAGGAGGACCATGTCAGCATGGCGCCCTGGGCTGGCAGAAAGCTGCTGAATATCTGTGACAACACGGCAACGATTCTGGCCATTGAGCTCCTCGCGGCCACCCAGGCCATTGACGCACAGCGGCCGCTCAAGACCAGTGAGCCGCTGGAAGCAGTCTATGAACGAATTCGCGCAGTCGTGCCTCCGGTATCCGGAGACCGCCGTCTCGACCGGGAAACCGGAGCCCTCAGGAATGCTGTCCTGGGAGCAAGATTCCGCCTGGAATCGGTTACGTAACCCCTTGTATCCGTTTCGCTTTTACATAACACCAGGGTTAGGCGAACGGGACGGGTGCGCGGTACACTCCGCGAGCGGTCGGTGCCCTGGCCGCTGGGGGGAATAAGAAAAAGATGCCCATCTATGTGGACAAGGATGACCAGTTCCACCACGACCACGGTCAGCACTTTGCGCTAACGTGCCCGACCTGCGCGGTGTTCTCGCATATCACGCCGGTGTCGACGCCGCGGTTCTCCGAACTGGTGCGCTACAAACCGTCGGAGACCGGGCTGGTTTATCGATGTGATAACTGCAACTCACCGATTTTTCTGAAGTTTCCGGTAAAGAGCTATGCCGGGGACCAGGTGGAACTATCCAGCAACTACCAGGAGATCGAGCGTCCGACCGAAACGTTCGACTTCACGTACCTGCCGGAAGATACCGAAACGCTGTTCCGCGAAGCGCTGTCCTGTTACTCGCAGAGCACCTTGAACGCGTTCGCCTCCATGTGCAGGCGAACCGTCAGCCACGTCTTCGCAGACCTTGGCGACGCGGGCAGGATGCGGATATTCGAGCAGTGCAACGATATTCGGCAGATGGCGGATGTGGACGAGGAGACCTTCGACCTCGTTCGCAAGGTGCTTTTCGACAGCGACGGGTCCCGGGACTCGATACCGATCCTGAATTCGTCTCAGGCGGGTGTGCTGCTGGAGTTCATGCGCGACATTCTCTACGAATGCTACGTGCGCAAGGGCAAGCTGCAGCAGGCCATGATGATGCGCCGGTTTTTCGCGGACGATCCCGAGGACGACCGTCCCGACGACCAGAGCCGCGCCCGCTCCGCCGGCTGAGGCCGCCTAGCCGGAGGTCCGGGAAAAAGCCTCGCGGGTCAGGTTGACGATGCCGGCGGAAGTGACGGCGACATCGTCCTCGATGCGTACGCCGCCGAACGGGCGCAATCGTTCCACGAGGTCCCAGTTCACATCGGCCCCGCAAGACTTCGCCCGCAGCGGCGTAAGCAGCTGGTCAATAAAGTAGAGACCGGGCTCGATGGTCAGCACGTTGCCGACTTCGATCGGACGGAGGTTCCTCAAGTACGGATGCCCGGCCGGCTGTTCGATGAGCGCTCCGGTGGGGTCCGCGAGCTTGCCGCCGGCATCATGAACCTGGAGCCCCAGGTGATGCCCGAGACCGTGGGGGAAAAACGCGAGGGTAATGCCGCGTTCGACCATGTCTTCGGGTTCGCCCCGAACGATTCCGAGGCCGCCGAGCACGCGCGCGATTTCCAGATGCGCCTGCTCATGGAGCCCGATATAGCTGTCACCGGCCCGGATGCCCGAGAGAACCCGGCGCTGCGCCGCGTCCATGGCCTCCACCAGATCGGCAAAGGAGCCCGCCGCCGCCGCCGTGGTCCGGGTGATATCGGCCGCGTAGCCATTGTGCGTGGCGCCCGCATCGATGAGAAACGAACGCAGGGGCTCCGGCGGACTGCGGTCGAGCCGGTCGTAGTGGAGGGTCGCGGCATGCTCATTGAGTGCCACGATGTTGTTGTAGGGAAGTTCAGCTTCCATGTGGGCCGTAGCCTGGAGATAGGCCAGGTGGATGCCGTGCTCGGAGCGGCCATCCACAAATGCTCCTCTCGCCGCGACATGGCCACGGGCGGCCATGACATTGGCGGCGGCAAGACAGTCGATTTCATAGTCCGTCTTGTAAACGCGCTGGTAGTCCATCGCGGCGAGCAGCGGCGCGGGATTGAGCGCCGCCACACCCCAGTCCGCCAGCGCCTCCGCGCCGGCGCCAACCGCGGCGACGTTCGAAAGATCCGCCGGCAGATGCGCCCTGACCTCCGCCGGCGTATGCGCAACGCGGAGATCGAAGTGCTCGGTCCAGACTCCGGATGGCGCAACGGGCACGACGTGCCAGTAGTCCTTCGGCAGCAGGCAAACTGCCAGGGGCCTCGATCCGGGACGGACCAGGATCAGGCTGCCGGCATGATCGGCGGCGGGTATCCATTGCTGATAATACGGGTCGGAGCGAAACGGATAGGCCTGATCGTCACGAAAACGTAGGAGAGGCTGGCCGGAATAGATGATGAGATCGTCATAGGGCTGGTCCGCCAGCAGGTTTGCGTAGCGCGCCTGCAGGGCGGCATGATGATTCGCATAAAGATTATCGGCGTTCATGGGGCGGTTATTATAGAGGGCTGTCCGGGTCGCCAGCGAAATTCGGGGGTATGGGCCGCCGCGTTAGTCTGACCGTCGGCCGGCCAATGGAGGCATCCACGTGGAACAACAAAATCAGCTCGCCGCCACGGTCCTGGAAACCGGCGCTGCCGGACTGGGGTCCGCGGCCACGCTCAAGTTGCTCGAAAAAGAACCTGGCGCAGGTTCTGCCTTCGGCAAGGAGGCCTGGAGCCTGTGGAAGACTCACTTCGGAGATCAGGCCCTCGAGCTAGCCTCCGCCTTGCGGGCCGGCCAGCCGGAGCTTTTTACGCGAAGGGTCCGGTGGCATCGCTCGGCGTTTGCTGCCCGCGAAGTACCGGAGACCTTGCTGCTTTCCGCGATGCGAGCGCTGCGGGAAGTGGTTCAGGAGGAGCTCCCGCCGCAGTCGGCCGGCACCGCCATCTCCTGTCTGGATGCAGCAATAAATGACTTCGAGAGCGCCCCCGAAGAGACGCCTCAAACCATGCTCGACACGGCTATTCCGGCCCATCGGATCGCGGCCCGCTATGTCGAGGCGGTGCTGGACGGCGACGCCCGGGCCGCCATGAAACTCGTGCTCGACGCGGTGGCCGCGGGCACTCTGGACACGCGATCCGCGTGTCTGGACGTGTTGGTACCCGCCCAGCAGGAGTTCGGCCTTCGCTGGCACCTCGGCAAGCTGGGCATCGCGGAGGAGCACCTGGGAACGGCCACCACCCAGCGGCTCCTGACCTTGCTGACCGCGGCTGCGGAACGGCCGGTGGTCAACGGCAAGACAGTGGTAGTCGCGGGCGTGGCCGGCGACCCTCACGACATGGGCGTGCGGCTTCTGGCAGATTTTCTGGAACTCGCGGGCTGGAACAACATCTGCCTTGGCGGCGATGTCCCGCCGGGTGAAATCGCTCGCGCGGTGCATGTGTTCGGGGCGGATCTTCTCGTGCTGTCGGCCACGCTGGGCCGGCATATCGAGCGGGTAAAGGAAACCATCGCTGCCCTGGGTTCCCGTGAAGACGACGCTGTGAAAGTCCTGGTGGGAGGACATGCCTTCACCGGCTCCGGGGACCTGTGGCGCACGGTGGGTGCCGATGGCTACGGCCGCTCGGCCGACGAGGCCGTCAGCCTCGCGCGTGACCTGGTCGGGCTGAACGCCGCTGAAAGCTAGCGCTCTGCCGCGGATAGCGCCTCGATAGAGCGGATCTCCAGGCGAAACGGACCCGATTGCTTCCCCGCAATCAGCAAGCCCACCTGCCGGGCCGCGGCCCGCTCCAGGGTGCCCGCCTCCGGGACCGGGCGTCCGCGAAACACGGGGTTGAAATCCGCCAGCGGCAGGACGACATCCATCCAGTCCTCGCCGGGAGCGAAACTCGACTGCCAGGTCACGCCGTCCAGCCGGTTTCCCGGTCTGAGCCTCAGCTGATAGGTCTTGCCGTCGCCGCGGACCCGGATCCTGAGGGCCTCGGCCCCCGCCAGGCCGAGGTCGGCAGGGCTCCGGCGGACCGAGGCAAACCCGCCGCCAAAATCCAGGGACACGACCCCGGTGAACCGGGCAAAACCGGCGGTGTCGAATGCCAGTCCGCCTTCCGAGACGCCGCCCATCACCCGGTCGTGAACCGCGGCCCACCGGGACGTTTCCGCCGGATCGGAAAAATCCGCGACCAGAGACTGTGCGTTGGCCATGGGATTCATGAGGGTCAGCAGTCCTGCGACAAGGAATCGGTTCACGAACCTTGCATCGGCAGATCCAGGCCCCTTTCCCGGGCCACTGCGATCGCCCGTTCGTAGCCCGCGTCGGCGTGCCGCATGACACCGGTCCCGGGGTCATTGACCAGCACGAGTTCGAGCTGCTTTCGGGCCCGCTCCGACCCGTCGGCGACGATGACCACGCCGGCGTGCAGCGAATAGCCCATGCCGACACCCCCGCCATGATGAAAACTCACCCACGAAGCCCCGCTCGCGGTATTGAGCAGAGCATTGAGAATCGGCCAGTCGGCCACCGCGTCGGAGCCATCCCGCATGGCCTCGGTTTCACGGTTCGGCGACGCGACCGACCCGGAGTCCAGGTGATCGCGGCCGATCACGATCGGGCCCTTCAGCTCACCCGAGGCCACCATCTCGTTGAAGGCGAGGCCCAGCTGGTGGCGCTCCTTGTAGCCCAGCCAGCAGATCCTGGCGGGCAGGCCCTGAAACTGGATGCGCTCGCGGGCGTGGTCGAGCCAGCGATGCAGTCCCGGCTTGTCCGGAAACAGCTGGCGGGCGCAGTCGTCGGTTCGGTAAATATCCTCCGGATCGCCCGAAAGAGCGACCCAGCGAAACGGGCCCACGCCTTCACAGAAAAGCGGCCGGATGTAGAGGGGCACGAAGCCGGCGAACTCGAAGGCGTCAGCCTCGCCCGCGTCGCGGGCCATGGCACGAATGTTGTTGCCGTAATCGAAGGTCGGCGTCCCGCGCCGATGAAAGCCCAGCATGGCGCGAACCTGGCGGGCCATGGACTGCTTTGCCGCTTTGACGTACGCGGCGGGGTCGCGGCGCCGGAACTCCGCCGCGGCGGCGACATCGTAACCTACCGGCACGTAGCCGTTCAGAGGGTCGTGAGCAGACGTCTGATCGGTCACGAGCCCCGGTCCGTCATCGGCGGCAAGTACCTGCTCGAAGACCTCGGCTGCATTGCCCAGCAAGCCCACGGACTCGGCCCGGCCGGCCTGACGGGCCCGGCGCAGCAGCGCCATGGCCTCGTCGAGCGTATCGGCCCGATGGTCCAGATATCCTGTATCCAGGCGCTTCTGTATGCGCTCGGGATCTACCTCGACCGCAAGACAGGATAGACCGGCAAAAACGGAGGCCAGAGGCTGCGCGCCGCCCATGCCGCCGAGCCCACCGGTCAGCAGCCAGCGGTCGCCTGGCTTGCCGCCGTAATGCTGCCGGACGGCCTCGGCAAAGGTCTCGTAGGTTCCCTGAACAATGCCCTGCGAGCCAATATAGATCCACGACCCCGCGGTCATCTGACCGTACATCATCAGGCCCGCCCGATCGAGCTCGAAGAAGTGCTCCCAGTCAGCCCACTCGCCGACCAGGTTCGAATTGGCAATCAGGACCCTGGGAGCCATTTCGTGGGTCCGGAATACACCCACGGGCTTGCCCGACTGGACCAGAAGGGTCTCGTCCGACGCGAGCCTGCGCAGGGTCGCCACGATCGCATCGATACACTCCCAGTTTCGGGCCGCGCGGCCGAGACCGCCGTAGACGACGAGCTCGGCGGGATTCTCCGCGACCACGGGGTCGAGGTTGTTCAGAAGCATCCGCAGGGCCGCCTCCTGAACCCAGCCACGACAGCTGATTTCTGGCCCTGTCGGTGCGTGGAGTTCCACGTCCCGGTATCGCGTCGCCATCCCCGCCCCCCGTAAATCCGGTCAGTCGGGAGATGCTATCACTTCATGAAACACGGCCGCGCGGGCAGGATCCTCGCGCCTAGTCGAGCCACACCCGGGCGTTCCGCCACAGTCTCATCCATGGACCGTCCTCGCCCCATTTCTGCGGACACCAGGAATGCTGCACGCTGCGGAAAACCCGTTCCGGGTGGGGCATGGACAAGGTGACCCGCCCGTCGGTCGAACAAATGCCCGCAATCCCGTCCGGCGATCCGTTCGGATTGTGAGGATAGATGGAGGCCACGGCACCGCGGGTGTCGACATACCGCAAGGCCACCAGCCCGTCATTGCCGCATTCTTGCCGCTGCGTGCTGTCGGCAAACTCCGCCTGACCCTCGCCGTGGGAAACGGCGATCGGGAGAATGGATCCATGCATGCCGGCAAGAAAAACCGAGGGACCCGGAT
>JARFQW010000079.1 GCA_029287575.1 Gammaproteobacteria bacterium
GGATCGTCGGCAGCGTCAGATGTGTATAAGAGACAGCCGGTATTTCATGCATGTCCGCATAGTGGCTGTACTTCGGCATGCGATATCTGGCGTCGGTTCCCGGAAGGAAATCCAGCTGAACGGCCAATTGGCCGGTGACAAAACTCTGCATCTGCAGCTGCGCGCGCAGCCCGCGCTCAATGAGCGCATTGATCACGTCATCCTCGCCGGCCTGCTCCCACCGTTCATCGATTTCGCCCACGGTCTTGAACTGGTCATCCTCGATCTCGATGATCACCGGCGCGTTGATATCCAGGCTTGTACCGTTCACCTCCAGAGTAATCTCCGTGACCTGGCCAACACGAACTCCCTTGAACAAAACCGGCGAACCGACGGTCAGGCCCCGTACCGACCCCTGGAAGAACACGGCATGACGGCTGGAGTCACTGAACAGGCTACCGGTGCTGAAGAGGAGAATACCGGCGACCAGAAGCCCCAGGGCCACGACAACGAACAGGCCGATAGTGGCGGGATTTGCCTTGCGGCTCATGCTGACTGCTCCGTAACAGACCCTGGCATCGGCGCGCGCCGGTTGAGGAAGTCGCGCACGTAGGCGTTGGGTGATTCGTCCTTCAGCTGCTTTGGATCACCGGTGGCGAGCTGGGTCTTAGTGGTCGGATCGAGGAATACCGAGTTGTCGGCGATGGTAAAAATACTTGCCAATTCGTGGGTCACTACAACGATCGTGGTGCCCAGGCTGTCCCTGAGCGCGAGAATCAGATCGTCGAGCAGGCGGGAACTGACCGGGTCCAGGCCCGCCGAGGGCTCATCGTAAAACAGGATCTCGGGATCCAGGGCCATCGCCCGGGCAAGACCTGCGCGTTTGCGCATGCCGCCGGAGATTTCCGCAGGGTAGAAGTCCTCGAAACCCTTCAGGCCCACAAGCGCCAGCTTCAGGGAAGCCTGTTCGGCGATGTCGTTGCTCGACAGGTCGGTAAACATTGAAAGCTGCAGGCCGATGTTCTCCGCCAGGGTCAGGCCGCTGAACAGCGCGCCCGACTGGAACAGCACGCCAAAGCGACGCATGGTGGCCTCCCGCTCCGCTTCGGGGGATCCCCAGAACGGTTGTCCGTGGTACGTGATATCCCCCTTTGCCGGCGCCTTGAGGCCGATCATCACCTTCAGGAGCGTGCTCTTGCCGCAGCCGCTCCCGCCCATGATGATGAAGACCTCGGCCTTGCCCACCGAGAAATTCAAATCCCGCTGGATCACGAAGTCTCCGTAGGCCATGGTCAGGCCCTCCACGCCGATATGCGCGTCTGCGCCGCTCATATGCCCAGCACCGTCAGAATCACCGTAATCGTAGCGTCCGACACGACAATCGCCACGATACAGGTCACGACCGCCTTCGTGGCCGCGTCGCCGACGGCCCGGGCGCTGTTGCCCGCCTGGATCCCGCGCATACAGCCGATAAGCGACACCAGCACGCCGAAGACCACGGACTTGCCGATGCCGATGAGAAAGTCGTCCACACCGATCGAATCGATGGTCTGCTGATAGTAGGCAAGGGCGCCGAGGTCCATCATGGACACGCCGACGAGCATGCCGCCGAGAATGCCCAGCAGATCGGCGTACAGGGTCAACAGCGGCATCATGGCAACCAGCGCCAGCAGCCGCGGCAGGACCAGGTAGTCCATGGGTTCGATACCCATAGTGGAGAGCGCGTCGATCTCCTCGTTGACCCGCATCGTTCCGAGTTCGGCAGCATAGGCCGCAGCGGTACGCCCGGCCATGATGACCGCAGTCATCATTGCGGCCATTTCACGAGTCATTGCCAGGCCGACCAGGTTGGCGACGAAGATGCCCGCGCCGAACTGCTCGAGCTGGACCGCGCCGACAAACGCGAGAATCGCTCCAACCAGAAAGCTGATCAGGCCGACGATGCCGAGGGCCCTGGGCCCGGACTCCTGCACCGCGCTCCAGAAGTCGGCCGGCTCCCAGCGAGCCCGGCCCGTGAGCAGCCGGCCTACACTCTGGATGGCTTCGCCAAGGAACGCTACGCCGTCAGCGACCCCACCGGTCGCAGCAATAGCCCGGTCACCGACCCGGGTCAGAAAAGACTTCCGGGTAGCCTCGCGGCGCGCCCCTTCACGCTCGCCGACGGCAAAGGCGAGATCCAGCAAGCCGCGCACGCCGGCGGGCAACTGCCCATAGGAAACCTTCAGGGATCCGGCTTGCCCGGCCTCGACCAGCCTGGAGAGATACGCAATCAGCACGGTATCCCAGGACCCCAGGCCACCGTCGGCCAACTCCAGCCCCGCACCGGCGGGCAGCGCGCCGAGTTCAGCCAGAACGTCGTCTACCGGGGGCACCGGATTGCCGAGCCCCCAGTCCCCCGAGACTTTGATGGTCAGGGGATTGCTCCCCTCGGCGATCGCTGCGGCGTCGGCCATCCTTGCTGTCCGTTGCCTCTCAGTCAGTGAAGTCTAGCACCGAGGCCCACAGGACCGATTACACTCGGCGGTTCCACGAGGAGGAATCACCATGCTTTACGACAGCATTGTTGAAACGATCGGATCGACGCCCATCGTGCGCCTGAACCGGATGGCGCCGGCGGGCACGACAGTTTACGTCAAGGTCGAGTCGTTCAATCCGATGGCGTCCGTCAAGGACCGTCTCGCCTGGGCGATTGTTTCCGACGCGGAACAGGCGGGGGATCTGAAGCCCGGGCAGACCGTCATTGAGGCCACCTCGGGCAATACGGGCATTGCCCTGGCCATGGTCTGCGCCGCCAGAGGCTATCCGTTCGTCGCGGTGATGGCTGAATCGTTCTCCATCGAGCGCCGCCGCCTGATGAAGGCCCTCGGTGCGAAAGTCATTTTGACGCCTGCCGCCGAACGCGCCACCGGCATGGTGAAAAAGGCCAACGAACTGGCGGAAAAACACGGCTGGTTCCTCTCCCGCCAGTTCGACAACCTGGCGAATCCCGCCTATCACCGCAGCACGACGGGCCCGGAAATCCTCAGGGATTTTGCGGGCCAGCGCCTGGACTACTGGGTGAGCGGCTACGGGACCGGCGGCACGATCACCGGTGCCGGCGAGGTCATCAAGGCAGCCCGCCCAAACACCAGAATCGTCGCAACCGAGCCCGCGGGCGCGGCGCTGCTCGCGGGCAACGAGTGGCAGCCCCACAAGATCCAGGGCTGGACACCGGACTTCATTCCCTCGGTCATGAACCAGGAGATTTACGACGACCTGGTGCCGGTCACCGACGAGGAATCCCGGGATACTGCCCTGGAGCTTGCCCGCAGCGAAGGCATCCTTACCGGAGTTTCGGGTGGGGGCACGCTCGCCGCCGCGCTGAAGGTCGCCGCGGATGCGCCCGACGGAAGCGTGCTGTGCGCGATGCTGCCGGACACCGGCGAACGTTATCTGAGCACGTTCCTGTTCGAAGACATCAGCGA
>JARFQW010000103.1 GCA_029287575.1 Gammaproteobacteria bacterium
CGTAGTTCTGGGTGAAATCCTCGTCCCGGTATTCCGCGCCCAGCACGATCGGCACGGGGCCGGCCGGCATCTGGAACAGATCCCAGCCGACGTTGCCGTCGATGCTGGCGATACGGGTCCTGGCGTCGTAGATGCCGTCGAAGCTGGCCGCCTGCTGGAAGGTCGCGTCGGTGTCACTGTTGACCGCGAAGATGTCCAGGTCGCCGCTGTCGATATCCCGCTGCAGGAACGGGATGATGCCCAGGCCCGGCGAGGCCGAGTTGGAGGTCTGCTGGGACCACTGGCCGGCCAGCTCCCAGTCCATGCCGCCGAGGAAGTCCACCGTGCCGTTCACGCCGACCATGTAGTCGATCAGGGTGTCGTCGATGTTGGTGTCGCGGAAGCCGCCCGGAACGTTCCGGTAGAACAGCGACAGATCGAACGGACCCTCGACCACGGTGCCGTCGTCCAGCGTAACCGACTGGCCGCCGAAGGGCTGGCCGTCGATGTTGGTGGCGCCCGGAATGGTCGGGTTGTTGGGGTTGTTCTGCGACAGCGTCGGCAGCGGCGAGGTGAACGGGCTCGGCGCGTAGCGGCCGAAGCTCTCGTTGAACGCGAAGTTACCGCGGGCGAAGAACTGGGTGGTCTCGTTGAGGTCGTAGTTGACGTTCACGAAGAAGGTCTTCGTGTCGCTCTCGGCCTCGTTGGCGGCCACGCCGGCGTAGTTGTAGCGGCAGCGGGTGCCGACCAGCTGGGACGCCGGGTAGTCCGGGCCGTTCAGCTCGGTCGGGCAGCGCGGATCCGGGGACGTGCCGACCGACAGGAACTCACCGGTGGGGTTCCGGGGATCGTTGGTCGTGAGATACCCGAAGTAGCTGCCGGGGAAGCCGAAGGAGGACAGGCCGACGGCGGAGTAGGAGCGATCACCCTGGAAGATGATTTCCTTCTTCTCGACATCGAAGCCGAAGGTGATGTTGCCCTTGCCGGACGACAGGCCACCAACCACGCTGTAGCTGTCTTCGTCACCGCCGGTCTGGGTCGGACGGCCGATGCCCCAGGCGAGGTTCATGCCCTCGTAGTCCTTGCGGAGGATGATGTTGACCACACCGCCGATGGCGTCGGAACCGTACACGGCCGAGGCGCCGTCACGCAGCACTTCGATGCGCTCCACGGCGGCCAGCGGGATGACGTTCAGGTTCTGGGCCGAGCCGGCGCCGAAGGTCGGCGAACCAGCCATGCGACGGCCGTCGATCAGCACCAGCGTACGTGTCGGGCCGAGGCCGCGCAGGCTGACGGTGGACTGGGACTGGGCAGACGAACCGGAGCGCTGCTTGAAGGAACCGAAGCTGTTCCAAACCGAGCCGCGCAGCACTTCCGCCACGGAGATGTCGCCAGTGGCGTCGATGTCGTCACGGCTGATCACCGCAACCGGGGAAGGACCTTCGATATCGACACGCTTAATACGCGAGCCGGTAACGGTGACCTTCTCCTGGACAGCGACGTCGTCTTCCGCGAAAGACGCCGCCGGCGCCCCCACGAACGATGCTGCAACGCCCGCGGTAAGGGCGTATCGCACCGCGTCCCGAACAGGGTTTCGCTCTGTCATTTAGTAACTCCTCCCTAGGAGTGATTTGCGTTTCCAAGGGCCATGAACTCTTGTGTTTCACGGCTAAAACTCCCGGGTCGACCCGGGTAGTGGGTTGGATACTAGCAACAGATGTTCCGTGAGGGAAGCGGTTTGTTGCGTTCAGGGTACGGTGTTTGATGATCCCGGCGGCACGCGCCCGTACTCCACCGTGGCAAAACCTCGGCCCGGGAATCGGTCATGAGCGCTTTCTCCCACTGATTGAGGAGGTTCCGCCGGTTTCTTGAGAAGAGCCCTTGATCTGCGTCACGGGCCCGGGCCCGGGCCTCGGGCATTCACCTGCCGGGCGCCATGTGGCGCCCATGCGACAGGTTTGTGTTGTGTTTGGGCAACAGAATGAGTGTTGCTGGCGCGCAACAATCAGTCGGCTGTCCCGACGGGTATCAGGCCCTGCTGCCCCGCAGCACCCAGCCCATGAGCGGTCCGCCGTCGTGATGCAGGTGCTCCGGTGGATCCAGCCTGAAACCCGCGGATTGAAGTTCCGCGCATATCGTCTCCATACGCCCGGGGGTGACTTCCGCCTGCATCAGATCCCGCAGACGATCCGCATTGGCGGTAATCATGGTCTCCCCGGTGGCCAGGATCTCCAAAGCCTCCGCGAGACCGTTTTCGCCGCCGAGGGCCTTGTAGGCGTCCGAGACCCGGTGCATGGCCATTTGCAGGAGCTGGGGGTGAGGCGAGCTGTCAATGGCCTTTGTGACCCGCTCCGCGGCTGCGTTGAGAGCATGCCGGCGCTGTTCCGCTTTCGGATCGGACGACAGCCGGCGCCGGTCCTCCGGGCTGCGGGCCGCGCCGACGATCCTTACGAGATCAGCCGCGCGGGGGAAAAGCCGGGTCTCGTCGAAAATGATCCGGGCATTAACCAGTTCCTCCCGGGAGGTCTCCATCACCACGGACTCGGAATGATGCAGAACAAACATCAGGCGGGCGCCCGGAGCCGCGATCCGGGCCAGTTCTTCCGCTACCCGCCCCGTGTTCGTGTATTCGAACGCGTACTGGCCGGTGATCGCGTCCACCGAAGCCGGCTCGAAACCCGTGGCCTCCGCGGGTGTCCTGGGGTGGAAACGGATCTGCTCAAGCAAATGCCGGTCCGTCTTGACCGTCGCTTCCGGGTCGATGGCAGCCAGGTCGATGCCATGAATATCGAAGCGCCGCCCCGCGGCCAGCCCGGCCGCGGCCGCGATCAACGGGATCGCGCCGTTGCCCGTGCCGATGTCGATAATCCGGGCGTCCGCTTCCAGGTCCGCGAAGAAGGCCTCCCAGAGGGCCCGAACCGTGCCCTCGTAGTTGCCCGAAAAGGCGTTGCGGCAGGAGGTCAGGAAGCCGTGCGCCCAGTAGCGGTCCCAGGCGCCGTCCGGAGCCGGCAGGTCGGCGCCCGGAGCGGGGCCATTGGGCGCGTTCGTATTGGAAGGGTGGTCCGGCATAGGCGGGGAATGGTAGGGAAAGGCGTAGCATAGAGAAAGACATCAACTGAAATGGCACCCATGGAGCAAGGAGACGCGGCCGGACCATCGCCGGCGGACCCGGGGCTGCGGCGCGCGGC
>JARFQW010000194.1 GCA_029287575.1 Gammaproteobacteria bacterium
TGGACTCCTTAACAGCGCCTTCGGTTTGAAACGCCGGAGCTAACTCTATAAGGGGACGATAAGGGGACAGTTCACTTATCTAGTTCGGGGGACAGTTCACTTATCTGAGGGAACGCGAGTTAAGTGACCTGTCCCCACAACTCTCACGACTCAATTTGATCTGGCGCAATGCCCCCTTCACCGTGTCAGGATATATATAGCCCTGAACCACAGCCCTATGGGCCGATACCGCCCCTGCCCTCGCCATCCCCTGCTCTGGCGGGGCGCAGCAGGCCTCCAGGTGCGGGACGTGCCGACAATCTATCCTTCGTGAACCTGACCCGGGAACCATCGCCATGAACGCTGCGACCTCCTCGAACAAAACCTATGTCTTTTCCTTCGAGGCCGGCGACGGCCACGACAAGCAACTCCTCGGCGGCAAGGGCGCCAATCTCTGTGAGATGACCCAGATCGGGCTCAATGTGCCGCCCGGATTCGTGATCAGCACCGAAGCATGCCTGGCCTATCTCGACGCCTCCGGGGACGACCTTCCGGATGGGCTGTTGGACCAGGTCAAAGCCGAGATCCACGCCCTGGAGGAAAAGACCGGCAAGGGCTTCGGCGACCCCGACAAGCCCCTCCTCGTGTCGGTGCGCTCCGGTTCCGCCCTGTCCATGCCGGGCATGATGGACACGATTCTGAACCTGGGTCTCAACCAGCAGACCCTGGCCGGGCTGATCAGCCGTACCGGCGACGAGCGTTTCAGCTACGACGCCTACCGGCGCTTTATCCAGCTCTTCGGCAAGGTGGCGCTGGGCATCGCCGACGAGAAATTCGACAAGCCCTTCGAGGAGATCAAACGCCGCGCCGGGGTCGCGGCTGACGTCGGCCTGAAGGCCGAGCACCTGAAGGAAATCAGCCAGCGCTTTCTCGATATCGTGCGCGAGGAGACCGGCCGGCCGTTCCCCGAGGACGTCTACGAGTCGCTTGAACTTGCCATCAAGGCCGTGTTCCGGTCATGGATGGGCAAGCGGGCCGTGGACTACCGGCGGGAATTCAACATCACGCAGGACATGGCCAACGGCACGGCGGTAAACGTCTGCACGATGGTGTTCGGCAACATGGGTGACGACTGCGCCACCGGTGTCGGCTTCACCCGTAATCCGGGCACCGGCGAGAATCTGATGTTCGGCGAGTATCTCGTCAATGCCCAGGGCGAGGACGTGGTGGCCGGCATACGCACGCCCAAACCCGTGCAGGACATGGAGTCGGACGACCCGGAAAGCCATCGCCAGCTGGAAGCCCTGCGCAACAAGCTGGAGTCCCATTACCGGGAGGTACAGGACTTCGAGTACACGATCGAAAAAGGCACCCTGTACTGCCTGCAGACCCGAAACGGCAAGATGAACGCCACTGCCATGGTCCGGACCTCCCTGGAGATGGCGGAGGCCGGGCTGATCAGCCGGGAAGACGCGCTCATGCGCATCGATCCCGAATTGCTGGAACAGCTGCTGCACCCGCGCCTGGATCCGGGTCACGATGCCGTCCCCGTCGCCCAGGGCCTGCCGGCTTCGCCGGGTGCCGCTTCGGGCAAGGTGGTGTTCGACGCCGACCGGGCCGAACTGATGGGCCGGGCCGGCGAGCACGTCATGCTGGTCCGCGAGGAAACCAAGCCCGAGGACATCCACGGCTTTTTTGCCGCCCAGGGCATCCTGACCAGTCGCGGGGGCAAGACCTCCCACGCGGCAGTCGTGGCCCGGGGCATGGGCAAGCCCTGCGTGGCCGGCGCCGAGGGCATCGAGGTGCGTCCTGAAAACCGCCAGGCCAAGGTGGGTGAACACGTTCTGCACGAAGGCGACGTCATTACCATCGACGGCGCCACCGGTGACGTCTACCTTGGCGCGATTCCCACTGTGCCGCCGGTCTTCTCGGAAGAACTCCGCACCCTGCTGGGCTGGGCGGACGAGATCGCCCGGGTCCACGTGCTGGCCAACGCCGATACGCCCGATGGCGCGGAGAAAGCCCGGGACTACGGCGCAATGGGCATCGGCCTGTGCCGCACCGAGCGCATGTTCAACGCGCCGGAGCGTCTCCCGCTGGTCGTGGAAATGATCCTTGCCAACACGCCGGAAGAACGCGCCAAGGCGCTCGACCGGCTGCTGCCGGTGCAGCGGGACGACTTCCGCGAACTGCTGAGCATCATGGCGGGCAAACCGGTGACGATCCGTCTGCTGGATCCGCCGATCCACGAGTTCCTGCCCACCGAACGCCAGCTCGAGCAGGAGCTCGAGCACCTGCGGCAGCTGCGCGGCACGGTCGAAGGCGTGGGCGACCTGATGGGTGCACTGCAGCTCCTCCGGGGACCGGAGCAGGCCGCCGCGGCCACGTGGCCGGTACCCCAGGGCAGCGCCGAACTCATCGACGAGGCGATCGCCAAGAAACAGCTCATGCTGCAGAAGGTGCGGGAGCTGTTCGAGGTCAACCCCATGCTCGGTCACCGCGGTGTGCGCCTGGGGCTGACCTATCCGGAGATCTACGGCATGCAGATTCGCGCCGTGCTCGAAGCGGCAGCGGAGTGCCAGGCCGCCGGCCTCGACGTGCGGCCCGAAATCATGGTGCCGCAGGTCTGCACGGCCCAGGAGCTGCACCGGGTCCGGGCCATCGTGGACGAGATCCGGACCGAGGTGGAAACCGCCCGGAACCTGACTCTGGATTTCAAGTTCGGGACCATGATCGAGGTGGTGCGCGCCTGCATGCGGGCCGGAAAACTGGCCGAGGTCGCCGAGTTTTTCTCCTTCGGCACCAATGACCTGACCCAGTCCACGTTCTCGTTCTCACGGGAAGACGCCGAGAACAAGTTCCTGCCGTTCTACAACGAAAACCAGATCCTGCAGGACAACCCCTTTGAGGTGCTGGACATCAAGGGCGTCGGCCAGTTGATGCGAATTGCCGTGGAATGGGGGCGCAAGGCCCGTCCCGGGCTGGAAGTGGGCATTTGTGGTGAGCAGGCGGGTCACCCGGCCTCGATCCGCTTCTGCCACCATATCGACCTGACCTACGTGTCCTGCTCGCCACCGCGGGTGCCGGTGGCCCGACTCGCCGCCGCCCAGGCCAAGCTGGCGGAAGCGACGGCAGAAGAAGGACTCAAAACAGCCCGGGCACTGTGATTGCCCGGCCATGGGTCGTCTGACCGGGTCCGTGTACCGCGCGGACCCGGCGGGCGCGTGCCGGACAAGCCGCCGGGAACGGGAAGTGCCTGGCGGCTTGTCCCCTCAGGGGCATGGCGTTGGTCTGGTCCGGGCAACACCCATTGCTCGGCGGGACCGCCGCCACGCTGCCCGCACCGTGCACGCTCCGGCGCCGTCTCTCCAGACGGCCTGAACGACCTGCCGGCGGGCTGCAAGAGCGAGGGGATACCGGTGGTCGGCCCGATCAACGGGCTCTCCGTCGAGGGCCTGACCGGACGTTCCGCGGTGGACTGTCGGACATGTCTTATGCCACCGGCCAGTACCTGCTCGACACGTAAAATGCCGCCGCCGGTTGGTAGCATCTGTCACGGCGAAGCCATTATCCTTGGCAGATGTTGTTGAATTTTCACGGGCGGTGCCCCGCCGCCCGGCCTCCCCCGGAGCCGTCATGCTCAAGAAGCACCCCAGTTTTCCCGGAATCAGCGGGCCGATCGTCACAATCATCATGGACGGCGTTGGCGTCAGCGACAGTCCGGCGGGCAATGCCGTCCTGCACGCCAATACGCCCGTGCTGGACCGGCTCAGGCGGGACTATCCGTATACGACCCTGCTCGCCCACGGCAAGGCAGTGGGCATGCCCAGCGACGCCGACATGGGCAACTCCGAGGTGGGCCACAACGCCCTGGGCGCGGGCCAGGTGTTCAGCCAGGGCGCGGCGCTCGTCAACGACGCCATCGAGTCGAACGGGCTGTTCGAGGACACCGCCTGGCAGGAGATCATCGGTAACGCCCGGGTGCACGAATCCACGCTGCATTTCATCGGCCTGTTCTCCGATGGCAATGTCCACTCCCACATCGACCACCTCAAGGCGATGATCCTGCGGGCGCGAGAGGAGGGCCAGAAGCGCGTGCGTATGCATATTCTGCTTGACGGGCGGGATGTGCCGGAGACCTCGGCGCTGGAATACGTCGAGCCATTCGAGGCGTTCCTGGCCGAGGTCCGCTCCGATGACTTCGACGCGCGAATCGCCAGCGGCGGCGGCCGGCAGTTCATCACGATGGATCGCTACGAGGCCAACTGGCACATGGTCGAGAAAGGCTGGCGCACCCACGTCCTCGGAGAAGGCCCGCAGTTCGATTCCGCCGAACAGGCCATCAGAAAACTGCGGGAGGACAACCCCGGCACCATCGACCAGGACCTGCCGGCCTTCGTGATCGCCGAGGACGGCGCCCCCGTGGGGCCAATCAACGACGGCGACAGCGTGGTATTTTTCAACTTCCGCGGCGACCGGGCCATCGAGATCTCCCGGGCATTCGAGGAGCCGGAGTTCAGCGAATTCGACCGGGTCCGGTATCCCGACGTGGTCTATGCGGGGATGCTCCAGTACGACGGCGACCTGCAGATTCCCGAACGGTTCCTCGTCGCGCCGCCGGCCATCGCCGACACCATGGGCGAATATCTCGCCGCAAGCGGCATCACCGAGCTGGCCATCTCCGAAACGCAGAAATACGGCCACGTGACGTACTTCTGGAACGGCAATCGCAGCGGCAAATTCGACGAGGCGCTGGAAGACTTCGTGGAAATCCCCTCCGACGTCGTGCCCTTCGAGCAGCGCCCCTGGATGAAGGCCGCGGAGATTACCGACGAACTGATCGTCCGGCTGAAATCGGAGAACTACCGGACGCTGCGGGTCAACTACGCCAACGGCGACATGGTGGGCCACACCGGCAACTACGACGCGGCGATCATCGCGATGGAGACCGTCGATCTGGCGCTGGCACGGCTGCTGCCGGTGATCGACCGGCTGGGCGGGGTGGCAATGATCACCGCGGATCACGGCAACGCCGACGAGATGCTCCAGCTGGACAAGCGCGGCGAGCCCGCCCTGAGCGCCGACGGCTCCACGAACGCCAAGACCAGCCACACCCTGAACCCCGTGCCGTTTTACTTCTACGACAACATATCGGGTGGTTCGATCCGCATTGCCGGCGGCCGCACATTCGGCCTGAGCAATGTCGCCGCCTCCACGGTGAACCTGCTGGGCTTCCAGGCACCCGACATGTGGGATCCGGGGATTTTCGAGTTCTCCTGACCGCCGGCCACCGAAGGGGCACCGTCCGCTTGGTCAGAGACTGTTGAAAGCGGTACACAAAAAAACGGCGACCCAAAGATCGCCGTAAAAAATAGAGCCGTTTGGCCCTTGGGGCACTCATGTCTTCGGTGAAAACGGGCAAAGGGATTCGCCGCCCGACTCGCCTGTGTTGTGGATTGTTCTCCTGGAAAAAACCACGGCGGCCCGAAGGCCGCCGCAGAAGCAGGGGCGCCTGGCCCCCGGGGCATCAGACAGGCTCGGCAGGTATGGCGGTGCACACGCGCCGCTCATCCATGGTGGGCAGCGTGATGCAGGCCCGACCGGCCGCGCGATCGTACGATCCACCGCGAATCTCGATGCAGCTGCCGCCGTCACAGTAAGTGGCCCGCGTCTCGGGGGTCATGCCGCTGGCGTCGAAACGGAAACCGGCGGTCGCTCTGATGGTTCCCGGGATGTCCGGGATTTCGGGCATGGCTTGCTGCAGGGCGTTGAGGACGCCCAGTGCGACATCCCGGGCGATGATCACCGGGCCGATCCGGGGATCGAGATCGACAGGCGTGATCACCAGAGCAGCCTTGGCGGTCTCCAGCACGCCTTTGGCCACGTCCAGCGCCGCGGTAGCGACCGCCAGCGCGGCCTTCTCCGCGCCGATGGCCGCGTACTGGGCACCGATCAGGCTGTTGTAGTAGGCGGCCTTCGCCAGGTACGTGGCATAGGCACCGGGCTTCTTGTACCAGGGCTGCTTCTTGTACCAGTTGTACCAGGACTTGATGCGGCCCTTGTAGTAGTTGATGTTCGAGTAGTGCCTGGAGATCTCGTAGTTGATCTTGTTGACCTGCGCCTGGGCCCAGTCCACGTCGCGCCAGGCGCTGTCCACCGCGGCCTGCTGCTGCGCACGCTCCGCACGAACAATAGCCCGCTGCCGCTCGATCTCCCCGGTCAGCTTGTTGACTTCCGCCTCGGCCTCGCGGGTGGCCGCCTGAATGTCGTTGTAGGCCTTGAGGATCAGGTCGGGGTCGAATGACAGGGGCGCTCCCAGGTAGCCTTCTTTCGGAGTCACGACCAGGCGCGCCTGCTGACTGAACGTTTCGCCGCCGACGGAAAACTCACCGACCATCTCCATCCGCGCGCTGTCTGGACGGGCCGGATCTAACGTAAGCGCCAGGGTCGCATCCGCATCGGCCTGGATCAGCGGATGGAGCATGGTCGCCGACGCGCCCTGACCAATGGTGCCCCAGAACTCGATGCCGTGGGTGGCACCGGCGCGCAGGTAGCCGCGGCTGCGAATTTCGTAACCGAACTCCGACGACGGATTACCCAGACCGAGATCCAGCAGATACTCCCCCTCCATCTGGACGAAGGATTCGCCCAGGTCCACATGGGGGATGGCAGTGTCCGGGTCCACGTTGTTCACCAACACCGCCGCCACCTGGTAGTTGTTGCGGTAATCCAGGGACAGGGGCAGGCCCTCGGGCTTCCAGGGAAAATCCTTGTTCAGGTCGCCGCTGGCGTAGATGTGCTGCCGGGTCGACGTGAGCTTTGCGCCGGCGGTCGCCTCGCCCAGCGCCATCTCCCACTTCACGGCCTTGTACAACGGGACCGTCAGCTTGACGTCACCGTTGCCGCCGCTCTGCCAATGGTTGTCGAACGTGGCGTCGCCAGTCAGTTCGTCCAGCGGGAATCTGAACACCGCGCTGCCATCCATGAACACGCCCGGTCCGATCGGAATGTCGCTCTTGTCGACAACGAGGTGGCCGGAGAACTCTGCGCCCAGCGCGTCAATCTCCGACTCGATACCGTAGCGGGTGCGCGGCGAGAACGGGATATAGCCGCTCTGGGAGAAGCCGATGCCGTTGTCGTTGTTCATGAGGCTCTCGCCGGGCTCCTTGTCACCGGCGGTCGGCTCGATCTTCAGTGTTACCGAGTCCATCGAGCCCGAGGTGTAGCCGACGTACGTGAAGAAGTCCTCGGGATCCATGAGGAACGTGACGTTCTGTGACTCCGAGGAGGACGCCGTCATGTTCAGACCCACGTCGGTGCCGCCGAAGCCGGCGCCGATCGAGCGTTCGTCCACGACCCGGAACACCCAGTAGGGGCATTCGCGAAAGCCGTCGTCACCGGGAAGCCGACCCTCACAAGGACGGTTCGGGTTGAGATGCTGGATGTCGAGTTCGGCGTGCAAAACGCTGCCCAGCTCCAGTCCGACGTCCACGCGGAATTCCTCCTCCGCTCCGAGGGTGAGTATGCCGAATCCCGGATCGGCCCCGGCAGCGGCGACGTTGCGCATCAGAGCCGTGCCGCGGAGCCGGCGGAAACCCTCCTCCGGCGCGGCGGGATTGGCGTACTCGGCCACCAGGGACGCCTCGTAGAGCATGGCCCCTTCCAGCGACGTGCCGGGGACCGGCGCCAGGCTGCCACCGAGGCGGACGTCGCCGCGAATGTCGAAACCCGTGCCATCCATCCGGGCCTGGAAGGACGGGGCGGGCGCCGTCAGGGTCGCGCCGGCGCCGCCCGCCGGAGAGACGGTGAGCGTGCATGTCCGGGCAACAATGGGGTCGCAGGAAAACGGCGAACTGTCAGCCAGCGCATCGTCAGCAGACGATACGAGGGGCAAAGCACTCAGCGCGGCAAGCAGGACGACACGGTGCGGGCCGGTAAACGTATTCATGATGGTTTCCTCGCATCAGTTCATGGACCGCCGAACGACACGGCGCTCTACCCGGACATGCGTGAGCCGCGAGGAAATTGTTCAAAGAAACGCTGGAGACGTTCTAACCATCTGTTTTAGATGAAATTGTTTTAGCCGGTTTTTCTTCCGAAACCACACGCTCGGCTGCTGGAGCCGAGAACGACGGGCGTTGGAAGAGTTGGATGGCCGCGTGGTGGCCGCATTCAGGGCCGAAGGGCGGTACCGGGCCCGGCGGGCCTCAAGGTTGATACAGCCGGCCGGACAGTCGGGGTTTCGGCCATCGCTTGACCCTCCTCCCCCCCCCCTGCAAAGTCCACCACGCGCAGGGCTCGTGTGGTTCCCGGGAACTACTTCAGGGCATCCTTCAGCCAGGCTTTCGCAAACGTCATGTCGTTGTGCAGCGTGGTCCTGGAGACGCCGAGAACTTCCGCTGCCTATTCCGTGGTCAAACCACCGAAATAAAGCAGCTCCACTCCCCTGGCCATTCGCTCGTCGATGGCGGCCAGCTTGGTGAGCGCCTCGTCGAGTTCGAGGATGCCGGGGTCGCCTTCGCCGTCGGGCATGCGCGACTCGTCGAGCGTGATCTTCAGCGCGCCGCCGCCCCGTTTGGCGCTACGGACCGAACGGGCGTGATCCACGAGGACACGACGCATGAGCCGCGAGGTCATGGCGAAGAAATGCTTGCGGCTGGCAAAATCGGCTTCCACGCCCACCAGGCGAATATAGGCTTCGTGAACCAGGGCCGTGGCCTGCAGGGTGTGGCCGGAACGCTCACCACGCATGTGGCTGGCCGCCAGCCTGCGCAGCTCATCATAGACAATGGGCGACAAGTCCTTGAACGCGGACGCGTCACCGTCCTGCCAGCGCCCGAGAAGGCGCGTGATCTCCAAGCGTTGGGCCATGGCTGTGCCTGGTTGTGTCCCCGACATCAGAGACTATGGGGCCGGCAGTTCGCACGCAAGCGCGGTCTCAGCACGTCCGGGACGATGGCAAATACGCCTCAGGGCGCCGGGCATCAACAAGGCGGGGCCGGCGTCATCACCCCGGCGGAATCCGGCATGCTCAAGGGCGGCCACTTAACCCTCGTCTATGCTCTGAACTCCTCGACAAATCCGGCCATCAGGTTTCGCATCATGAAAACGCTTGCCCTCTCGCTCGTGATCTCGACCGGCATCGGCCTCGCGGGTGTCGCCGTAGCCGCCGAACGTGCCGCGGCCGCCTTCCCGGCCGGCGCCATCGTCGATCTCACCCATGCCTACGACACCGACACGGTTTACTGGCCCACCGCTTCCGGTTTCGAGATGACCAGCGATTTCAAGGGAATGACGGACGGTGGCTGGTACTACGAGGCGAATACCATCGTCACCGCGGAGCACGGCGGCACCCATCTCGATGCCCCGATCCACTTTGCCGCGAACCGTCATCACGCCGACGAAATCCCCCTGGAGCGCCTGATCGGACCCGGCGTCCTGATCGACGTTTCCAGGCAGGCCCTGTCAGATCGGGACTACCGGGTGTCGGTCGCGGACTTCGAGGCCTGGGAGTCGAATCACGGCCGGCTGCCCGACGGCGGCATCGTCCTGCTGCGCACCGGCTTCGGCCAGTTCTGGCCGGACCGAAAACGGTACATGGGCACGGATGACCGCGGTCCGGACGCCGTTCGCGATCTCCATTTCCCGGGGCTGCATGCCGACGCCGCGCGGTGGCTCGTGGAAAACCGCCGGATCCACGCGATCGGCCTGGATACCCCGAGCATCGATTACGGCCAGTCGGCGGACTTCCAGTCCCATCGCATCCTGTTTGCCGAGAACATTCCGGCGTTCGAAAACGTCGCGCATCTGGACCGCCTTCCCGAAACGGGCTTCCACGTGATTGCGCTGCCCATGAAAATTCGGGGCGGCAGCGGCGGACCACTGCGGATTGTAGCCATCGTGCCCTGAGATTTTCCCAGGCGAACGGGAAACGGACAGAGGCCTGGTTCAGCCCCTGTCGTTTCGGGCGCGCGCTGGCGAATTGGCCGTCCGGCATCGCCGGTTTCACCCGTCCTCGCGGTGAGGTCATTCGTCCCGTATCGCTGCATTTCGTCCCCACGGTGATGATCACGTGCCGGCAGACGCCTAAATTCCAGGGATGTTTTACTGTCCGGGATGGCCCTCATGAAACACGGGTTTTCTTTTCCCCTGCTCCTGTGCGCAACCCTTGGCCTGGCCGCCTGCGGCGGTGGCGGAAGCGGCGGCGGCACTGGAAGTTCAGGCAGCGGTTCCTCCCCGTCACCGTCGCCCCCGCCCCACTCCTGCGACGACATCAGCGACCTCGTGGATGGCGTCTGTCAGCCCTTCGCGGTGCGAATCGACGCCCGGGCGGCGACGCGGTTCGTCGAAAACGGGCAGCCCGTGACCCTCGAGGTCGTGCTGTTGCGGCCCCTCGCCGAAGGCCGCTATCCGGTTCTTGTGTTCAACCACGGCTCCACCGGCAACGGATCGGACCCCTCCCTGTTCGGAGAAACCTTCGTCAGCAAGTCCGTGACCCGGTTCTTCACCGAACGGGGCTGGATGGTGGCCTATCCGCAGCGCCGTGGCCGGGGCGCATCGGACGGACTCTATGACGAGGGATTCCGGCCCGACCGCGGCGGCTACTCCTGCGAGGCGGCCACCGCCCTCGCCGGCGCTGACCGCGCCCTGGACGATCTCGATGCGGCGACCGACTGGCTGCGCCAGCGCTCGGACGTGGATACGACCCGGATGGTTGTCGGCGGCTCGTCGCGGGGCGGCATTCTGTCCGTCGCCTACGTCGCCCGGCGGCCGGAAGTCTACCTGGGCGCTGTCAACTTCGTGGGCGGCTGGCTGGCCGAGGGCTGCGGCGATCACCGCGAGGCCAACCGGACCTTGTTCGAGGCCGGCGCGCGGTTTCCCGGCCCGTCCCTGTGGCTTTATGCGGCCAACGATTCCTTCTACAGCCTCCCCTATAGTCGCGCGAACTTCCAGGCCTTTGCCGCGGCCGGCGGCCTGGGGACATTCGCCGAGTTCAGCCGGGCCCCGGGGCTGAACGGGCATTTCCTCATCAACGACCCGCAGCTCTGGGAGTCGGTCATGGACGGCTATCTCGCGGGTCTCTAGACCCGCGTCCGAAGACCCCGGCATGTCCGTGGCGCCGGGCAGATACGGGCACGGGCTATGCCGACGGCATGGCGACCGCGGGCTGGAATCAGGACCGGGCAACTGAAGGCAAATCAGCCCGGCACCGATTCCCCGATCAACGCGAACTCAATACCGTCGCCTCGCCGAAAAACACAAAGGCCCCCGAAGGGGCCTTTGTATGAACCCGATAGGGGCCTTGAAGCGCTAAGGCTCCACGTAACCGCCGTTGGGAACCGACGGAGCGAAGCGTTCTTCATTGAGATAGATGATTCGAATGGTTCGCGCCTGCAACTCGCCAATACGATTGGCAATGTCGGCGGGATTGGGGGCCAGCGAATCAACCGTGGCCTGGAATCCTAGCAGCTGGCTCTCGAAGGACTGGCAGTTCTGATTGCCGGCGCTGGTCTTCGGCTGTTGCGTTGCGGTCCAGCACTTGTCCAGTTTGTCCTTGGCATTGGCGTAATCCGCTCGCAGCGTCGTGCACGCAGAAACGCCGACCAGCTCTCCGCCAGCCGGGCAGACGAACTGCTCGAGAGTTCCGCCGAGTTCGTCAAAGAGCGCCAGCACGAGCTTGGCGAACACCGCGTCGTCCACCAGATCCGGCGCGGACGGATTGGCCGGAGCGGCCGTCGCACCGTCACCATCCCAGTTGTCCGTCGGATCGGGATTGAAGGTCGCCGGGGTCATCTCCAGATTGAACGGCTTCAGCGACCAGCGCGTGGAGGTCTTCCGCGTGCTGCCACAGCCGCTGTTCTCTATTGTCGTCACATGCTGCGGATCCGGGCCGGCCCCCGCGTCATCCGGGGAGGGATAGCGTTCGGAAACCGACACTGCAACGTCCCACTGGAGCAGGTCGTCAAGCGAGTTCGGGGGCATGGGCGTCGTGCTGTCCCGGCAGCCCTGCTCGGAGCCCGCGAGGCCGGCGACATCGTAGGTACCCTCGAAGGTGTTCACGAACACCACGCCATCCTCGGTGCGGCCGAAGAAGGCCTGCATGCGGTAGTCGTTGGCCCGCTGAGCCCGGTAATAGGCCTCCAGCAGCAGCGGCGGAATCTCGCCGGGCGCGAACAACTCGGTCACTTCCAGCGGCAGCAGCTTGTAAAGATCCAGCCGCTGCGCAGCGGGATTGAAGAATGCGGGACTCCCCGCCGGCACCCGCGGCACGATTATCCCGGCGGCGACCAGCTTGGCCACGTCCACCTGGTAGTCCGGATCAGCCGGTTCTTCCAGGAACTCCGCCACACAGACTCCCGGGATATATCGGCAGTCCGGAATACCGGTAATCTGGAACAACGACAGGCCGGACTGATCGCTGGCGAGGTCGACTCCCGTCAGTGAGAAGACCGAAAACCCGTTTTCGTTTACGACCAGCGGACAGGTCTCTGCGCCGCAGTCACGGAGATCGATGGCAATTCCCGGCGCCACCGTAACGTTCTCGGTGGCGATGGACGCGGAGCTGCTGATGTCGCGCGTCGACAGGATGAGAGGCACTTCGCTGCCTGACTCGCCTTCAGAGGCGACGACGAGGCCGTCTCCGGGATTCAGAATGCCGGAAGGCCCCTCCGCCAGCGCCATCACTTCGCAATACTGGCTGTCCGTGACAAACACCAGACCGGTCTTTGTGCTGGCCTCGATGCTGTATCGGGCTTCGTCGGTGTTACACGCCGATGCGCCCTCGCGGTTGGCCGGGATATTGAACACGGTCGTCGCTGCACCGCCATCCGCAGGATCGTAGGCCAGAACGTTTCCGGACGTGGTCGTTGCAAGAACGACGTTCAGAATGCCCCCGCCATCGGGCGTTTGCAGCAGCGTGATGTCCTGGATTCTCTCGTTGCCCTTCAGGCCCCAGGTGAACTTGTCGGCGATCAGGAAGGCGGTTTCGGTTGCATAGTCGACAAAGGTCGTGGTCGTGCGCTCTTCGTTGAGAAGCAGCCCCGGGCAGGGTGCCGGGCAGCCGGGAATGCCGAAGTTTTCGGCCACGTCACCGTCAACCGAGCTCAGGGCCACGAGCAGGGGCCGTCCGTCAGCCACCTGCCGCCAGCAGTAGTCGCCCACGATCCGGTTCTGCGGGCAGGACGGCGTATCGCCCAGTTCGACCAGCTCGATCAGGGCGTAAGCCTTGCCCTTTTCCTTGCCGCCCAGCCAGACCCGCCCATCCAGGCCCGCCGTCAAAGTCGTGCAGGTGTCCGCCTTCTTGCTGTCGAGTACGCTGATCCCTTCGCAGCTGAAGGATGCCAGACTGGCCGGGTCCGCCGGGTTCGGCCAGTGTTTGACGATCTTGCCGTCGAGACAGAACAACCCATCGAGGGCCGTCAGCTTGCAGGTCCTGAAGTTGTTCCCGGAGAGCCCGGAAAGCTCTTCGAATTCGTTGAATCCGGGATTGCGCCGGGTCGGATCCTTGAACAGCATCTCGGCAACCTCGCCGGGGCCGTTCGTATAGACGCTGTCCAGCACCTGTTCGATGGCTTCCTGGGC
>JARFQW010000199.1 GCA_029287575.1 Gammaproteobacteria bacterium
CCGTCAAGCCAGCCATGCTCCCTCGGCCGGTGCCGTTTGGGGCTCTCGGTCAGCGACTCGTCAAAGGTCCGCAACAGGTCTTTCTGCTCCCGGGTGAGCTTGACCGGCGTCTCCACCGCGACGTGGGCGTGCAGATCCCCCGTGGCCCCGCCGCGCACCGGCCGCACGCCCTTGCCCCGGATACGGAAGACCTTGCCGCTCTGCGTGCCGTCGGGTATCCGCAGTTCGGCCTGGCCGGTGAGCGTCGGAACTTCCACCGTCCCGCCGAGCACGGCGGTGGCGAAACTGATCGGGATCTCGGTATGCAGGTGGGCTCCATCCCGCTCGAACAAGGGGTGGGGCCGAACGCGGATCTCTACATAGAGGTCACCCGCCGGCCCGCCGTTGCGGCCCGCCTCGCCTTCGCCCCCCAGTCGAATGCGGTCGCCGGTGTCCACGCCCGGCGGAACCTTCACTGAAAGGCTGCGGGTGTCTCGAATCCTGCCCTCGCCGTGACAGGCACGGCAGGGCGATTCGATCGTAGTGCCCTGGCCCTTGCACTGCGGACAGGCCTGCTCGATCGCAAAAAGCCCCTGCTGCATGCGCACTGCACCCTGACCGCCACACATCGAACAACCCGTTCTCGATGTGCCGGGCTCGCAGCCGCTGCCGTCGCAGTCGGTGCATTCCCGCCGCGCCGGGACCGTGATCTCCACGGCCTCTCCCATCACCGCCTGCTCCAGGCTCAGATCCAGGTCGTAGCGGAGATCCGCCCCGCGGAATACCCGGCTGCGGCTGCGGCGACCCTGGCCGAAGATATCCCCGAACATGTCACCGAAGATATCGCTGAATGCCTGTCCCGGGTCGAACCCGCCGGCGCCGCCGCCGTCTACGCCGGCATGGCCGAACTGGTCGTAGGCAGCGCGCTTGCGCGGATCCTTCAGAACCTCGTAGGCCTCTTTGGCCTCCTTGAAGCGGGCTTCGGCGGCATCGTCACCCGGATTCCGGTCCGGGTGGAGCTTCATGGCAAGACGACGGTAGGCCGATTTCAGCTCGGCCTCCGTCGCATTGCGCTGGACCCCCAGCACTTCGTAGTAGTCCCGCTTTTCCATGCAGCGTCATGCCCTCACGTCCATGCAAAAAAGGGGGCAGCATGTGGCTGCCCCCTTGCGCATCTTACTTGCCTTCGTCTTCCTTTACTTCCTCGAACTCGGCGTCCACGACATCCTCGTCCTTGGCCGCATCGGCACCGCCGTCACCCTGCTCTGCGGCAGCCTGCTCGGCGTACGCCCGCTGCGCCATGGCAGCGGACGCTTCCGCCAGAGCCTTGCTCTTGGCTTCGATCCGGGCCTGGTCGTCGCTCTTCACCGCGTCCTTGAGGTCCGAAATGGCCGACTCGATTGCCCCGCGTTCTCCGGCTTCAACCTTCTCACCCATCTCTTCCATCGATTTCTCAGTGGCATGAATGAGTGCCTCCGCCTGGTTACGCGCATCGACCAGCTCGCGGAACTTCTTGTCCTCGGCAGCGTGGGCCTCGGCGTCCTTGACCATCTGCTGGATCTCGTCGTCACTGTGGCCACTGGAGGCCTTGATGACGATCTTCTGTTCCTTGCCGGTGGCCTTGTCCTTGGCGGACACGTTCAGAATGCCGTTTGCATCGATGTCGAACGCCACCTCGATCTGCGGCATCCCGCGCGGAGCCGGCGGAATATCCGTGAGGTCGAAACGACCCAGCGACTTGTTGTCAGCCGACCGCTCCCGCTCACCCTGGAGAACATGGATGGTGACCGCCGTCTGGTTGTCGTCGGCTGTCGAGAACGTCTGGTTGGCCTTCGTCGGGATCGTGGTGTTCTTCTCGATCAGCTTGGTCATGACGCCGCCGAGGGTCTCGATACCCAGCGACAACGGCGTGACGTCCAGCAGCAGCACGTCCTTGACGTCGCCCGACAGCACAGCGGCCTGGATTCCGGCACCGACCGCAACCGCCTCGTCCGGATTGACGTCCCTGCGCGGCTCCTTGCCGAAGAAGTCATTGACCGTTTCCTGCACCTTGGGCATGCGGGTCTGGCCACCGACGAGGATGATGTCGTCCACGTCGGACACCGACAGCCCGGCGTCCTTCAGAGCGGTCTTGCAGGGGCCCACGGTCCGCTTGATGAGGTCCTCGACCAGAGACTCGAGCTTGGCCCGGGTCAGTTTGATATTGAGGTGCTTGGGACCGCTGGCGTCGGCCGTGATATAAGGCAGGTTCACCTCGGTCTGCTGGGAAGAGGACAGCTCGATCTTGGCTTTTTCGGCCGCCTCCTTGAGGCGCTGCATGGCCAGAGGATCCTTGCGGATGTCCATCCCGCTTTCCTTTTCGAACTCCGCCGCAAGGTACTCGATGATCCGCAGATCGAAGTCCTCGCCACCGAGGAACGTGTCACCGTTGGTGGCCAGCACTTCGAACTGGTGCTCACCGTCCACCTCGGCAATCTCGATGATCGAGATGTCAAAGGTGCCGCCGCCGAGATCGTAGACAGCCACCTTGCGGTCGCCCCGCTGCTTGTCCATGCCGTAGGCAAGGGCCGCCGCGGTCGGCTCGTTGATGATTCGCTTGACCTCGAGCCCGGCAATACGTCCGGCGTCCTTGGTGGCCTGGCGCTGGGAATCGTTGAAGTACGCCGGCACGGTGATGACCGCCTCGGTCACCGACTCGCCGAGATAGTCCTCGGCGGTCTTCTTCATCTTCATCAATACGCGCGCGGAAATCTCCGGCGGCGCCATCTGCTTGCCGTCGACCTCGACCCAGGCATCGCCGTTGTCGGCCTCGACAATCTTGTACGGCACCATGTCGCGGTCCCGTGCAACCACTTCGTCACTGTAGCGGCGCCCGATCAGGCGCTTAACGGCAAACAGGGTGTTGGCCGGGTTCGTGACCGCCTGGCGTTTGGCGGGCTGGCCGACGAGCACCTCGCCGTCCTTTGTAAACGCGACAACCGAGGGCGTTGTGCGGTCGCCCTCGCTGTTTTCGATGACCTTCGGGGACTTGCCCTCCATGATGGCCACGCAGGAGTTCGTGGTCCCAAGGTCGATTCCGATGACTTTACCCATTAAAGAATCTCCAGAAACAGTTTGAATTCGAATGAAAAACCCTTGCCCGCCGATGTGGGGCCGGTGGCCGGCGGTTTCAACCCTCGCCGGCGTCGGGGGCCCTCGCGACAATGACCCGCGCGGGCCGCAGCAGCCGGTCGTGTATCTGGTAGCCCTTCTGGACGACCGTCAACACGGTATCGGGATCCGTCCCGGGCGCGGGCTGGGCCGCCATGGCCTCGTGAAACTGCGGATCGAAGGGCGCGCCGGACGGATCGATGACGGTGATGCCGAATTTCTCCAGCATCTGGGTCAGTTTTCTCAGCGTGGCGCCAAAACCCTCCGCTACGGCCGCGTCGCCCGCGTTTTCGGCCGCGGACATGCCCATTTCCATGCTGTCGGCCACATCGAGCAGCTCGCGTGCAAACCGCTCGACCCCGTATCGATGAGCGTTTTCCACGTCCCGGGCGGCCCGGCGCCGGACGTTTTCGAGCTCCGCCACCGCCCGCAGCCGCTGGTCACGATGTTCGGCGAGTTCATCTTCCAGGGCCGCGATGCGGTCACTGACCTCATCAGCGGCAATTTCGGTCGCATCGGCCTCGGCAGTCTCTGCCGCCGGCTGGGATTCGGTCGTTTCTCCGGAATCGACCCTCGGATCTTCAATCATCATTGGTCTCCCGACGTCGGCCTTTCAGCCGCGCCCCGACAGTGGGAATCTGGTAGTAATGCTGGGGAGTTGGGGGTCAGTCCCGCGAATTCAAGGCCGAACCCAGCAGGCGCGCGGTGATATCCACAATCGGAATCACTCGCTCGTAGGCCATGCGGGTCGGCCCGATCACACCGAGCACGCCAACCACCTCCTCGTCCACGTAGTAAGGGGTGGCCACCACGCTGACGGATTCCAGCATTTTATAGCCGGACTCCTCGCCGATGAAAATCTGAAGACTTTCGGCGCTGAGGCACCGGTCCAGCAGGTTGAGAATGTCGCGCTTGCGCTCGAACGCGCTGAACAGCTCGCGCAGCTTTTCGATGTCCGAAAGCTCCGCGAAATCCATGAGATTCGTCTCTCCGGCCATCACGAACCCGGCCTCGGGATCCGGGGCCACCGCCTTCTGGGCAATCTGGATGGCATTGAGCATCATGTCGTTCATGTGCTGGCGGGCGTCCTTCAGCTGCCCGAGCAGCGCCTCGCGGACCAGCGAGATGGGCTTGCCGGCAAATTCCGCGTTCAGGAAATTGGCAGCCTGCTGGAGCTCATCGACGTCGTAGTCCCGCTCCAGCTCGAGGATCCGGTTCTGCACCTCGGTTTCATTGATAACGAGGATCGCCAGCACCCGCCGGCCCGTGAGCGGAAGAAACTCGATCTGGCGAAACTGCGAGTGGCCGCGGCGCGGGACGGTCACCAGACCGGCCATGCGCGTCAGCCCTGACAGGAGGGTCGAGGCATTGGCGGCAATGTCCTGGCCGGAGTTCCGCTCCCGCTCCAGGCGCCGTGACAGCTCGACAATCTGCTGCTCGCTGACCGGCTGAACCCGAATGAGTGAATCGACGAACAAACGAAAGCCCGCGGGCGTCGGAATCCGCCCCGCGGAGGTGTGCGGGGAGACGACGAGGCCGAGCTCCTCCAGGTCGGACATGACGTTGCGGATCGTCGCCGGGCTGAGATCCAGACCGGAATCGCGGGACAACGTTCGCGAACCGATGGGCTGTCCGTCCTCGATGTAGCGTTCCACGAGCACCCGGAGCAGGTGCTGCGCGCGTTCCGACAACTCAGCCGTCATTCATCCATGCTCTCTCGAAGGGCTGTGCCCGTCCCGGCAGTTTACCGTCGCTGCACTGTCGTGCGCGACGGTTTCACGCTAGCAACGGCAAAACCGCAGTGTCAAGCGGGTCTTATTGCGCCAAAACGTTGGTTAACAAGGAAGTTTGCCCAACGTGCGCGTCGCATGGGCATCCACGCCGGGCACAGCCTCGTCACAGCATGGCGCTTGTGGCGGCTCCGTGAGAGAACATGCTACAAAGACGCCGACTTCGGGGAGCAGCATGGCCAGGCAATTCCAGACCGTCGCCTTGACCGGCAAATATTCGGACCCGCGGGTTGGCGACTCCATGACCCAGCTGGCCACACACCTGGCCGGCCAGGGGATTCGTGTGCTCGCGGACCCGGGAGCCGGGATGCCGCCGGGCTTGCCCGTCGAGGCCGTGGCCGCCCCTGGACTGGTCCAGGAGACCGATCTGATGATCGCCGTGGGTGGCGACGGCACCATGCTCTACGCCGCGCGCCTGGCTGCTCCTTACCAGCGTCCGCTGCTGGGCATCAACCGCGGACGTCTGGGGTTCCTGGCCGATGTGACCCGTGACGAGATGATTGAGCGGGTCGATGAAATCCTCGGCGGCGACTACGTGGAAGAACAGCGCCTCATGCTGGAGGCCACGCTGACCGACGAAGACCGGTCCGAGCGGGGAATCGCCCTGAATGACGTGGTGCTGCAGAAACGCGAAACGGGCCGCACCATCGACTTCGAAAACTGGATCGACGGCGTGTTCGTCAATGCCCATCGGGGCGACGGGCTGATCATCGCCACGCCCACCGGCTCCACCGCCTACGCTCTTTCCGGCGGCGGCCCGATCATCCATCCCAGCCTGGGCGCGGTCACGCTGGTCCCCATCTGTCCGCATACCTTGAGCGACCGGCCCATCGTGGTCAGCGCCGAAAGCCGCCTGGAAGTGCGCCTCATCGAGCGATCCGATGCCCAGGCCGAGGTCACCTGCGACGGCCACGTGCTGGGCGCGCTTTCGGAGGGCTCGCGTCTGCACGTCCGGGCGGCCGAGGAGCGCGCCATACTTCTGCATCCCCGCCACCACGACTATTTCCGCCTGCTGCGTTCGAAACTGCACTGGGGCCGCGGCAAGAACAACGGCAACGGCTGAGGCCCCGCATGCTGACCAGTCTCCACGTCCGGGATTTCGCCATCATCGACGAGGTCGAGCTCGACCTCGCCGGCGGCATGACCGTGTTGACCGGCGAAACCGGTGCCGGCAAATCGATCCTTCTGGACGCCCTCGGACTGGTGCTGGGTGACCGGGCCGATGGCAGCGCGGTGCGTCACGGCGCCGAACGGGCGGAGATCACCGCCTCGATGGACACGAGCGAACTGGCCGCGGTACGGGAATGGCTCGAAGAACACGATCTCGACGCCGACGGGGAATGCGTCGTGCGCCGAGTGGTCGGCCGCGAGGGCCGCTCCCGCGCCTATATAAACGGTGCCTCCACGACCCTGCAAACGCTCCGCCAGCTGGGCGAGCGGCTGATCGATATTCATGGTCAGCACGCCCACCAGTCCCTCGTGCGGCCCGCGGTCCAGCGGGAGATTCTCGATGATCACGGGGGCCATAAATCCGCCGTGGCGGCGGTTGCCGAAGCCTGGCAGCAATGGCGGGATGCGGTCCGGACCCGGCAGCACCTCGAAGCCGCCCGCCGGGATCGGGATGACCGCCTGGATCTGCTGCGTTACCAGGCCGGCGAGCTCGATGCCCTTGACCTGGCGCCGGGCGAGGCGGCGGAACTCGAGCAGGAGCATTCTCGGCTGGCCAACGTGGGCCGCCTGGCTGAAGGGTGCGCCGAGGCGCTGGCACTGATCTATGAGTCGGAAAGCGGCTCGGCGCATGACCGGCTCGGAAAGGCGGTTCGGCTGCTGGATGGGCTGGCCGGCATCGATCCGGCCCTCGCGGAAGTGGTTTCCGTGGCCACCGAGGCGCAGATCCAGGCCGCCGAGGCAGCGGCCGGTCTCCAGAGCTACGCCTCCTCGCTGGACGCCGACCCGGTGCGGGCGGACACGGTGGCAGCCCGTCGGCAAAGCGTCCGCGAACTGGCCCGCAAGCATCAGGTCAGCGCCGACGAGCTTCCGGAACGCCTCGCGGAGCTCAAGGCCGAGATCGGCGAACTGGAGAACGCCGAGACGGCCCTGGAGGCAGCCACCGACACCGAAAGCCAGGCCCGGAAAACTTATGACAAGGCGGCCGAAACACTCAGCCGCCGCCGCAAATCCGCCGCGAAGGCCCTCGCCGGGGAGATCAGCGGACTCATGGCGCAGCTCGGCATGCCGGGCGGGCGGATGGAGATTCGGGTCACCACCGATACCGGCGCCGAGCCCCAGGCCGCGGGGCGCGACGCCATCGAATTCCTGGTCACCGCGAACCCGGGGCAGCCACCCGCTTCGCTGGGCAAGGTGGCTTCGGGCGGAGAACTCTCGCGTATCGGGCTGGCGATTCAGGTCGCGGCAACGCGTACCGCGGGGACACCCTCGGTCGTGTTCGACGAAGTGGACGCGGGCGTGGGCGGCGGCGTGGCGGAGATCGTCGGCAGGCGGCTTCGCGAACTGGGAGCCAGGCGCCAGGTGCTGTGTGTGACCCATCTACCCCAGGTGGCCAGCCAGGCAGACGCGCACCTGCGGGTATCGAAGCTGACTGACGGGGAAACCACGCGGACGAGGCTGGCCCGTCTCACGGAGACCGAACGGATCGAGGAACTCGCCCGCATGCTCGGCGGCGTGGATATCACCGACCGGACCCGGGCCCACGCCGAGGAAATGATTACCCGCGCGAGAGAAGCCTGACCACGGCCGGCGCGGGAACGCGGCCTACCGACGCCTGCGCGGGCAGTCTTCCTTCACGCAGTTGCCGTAGATCACGAGCGCATGCTCGCCGATTTCGAAGCCCCGCTCCGCGGCGACCTCCTGCTGCCGTTCTTCGATGACCTTGTCGAAGAACTCCACGACCTCGCCACACTGCTGGCATACGATATGGTCGTGGTGGCTGCCGTCATCCAGCTCGAACACGGCGCTGCCGCCCTCGAAGTTATGGCGACGAACAAGGCCGGCGGCCTCGAACTGGGTCAGCACCCGATAGACCGTGGCGAGTCCGATCTCCTCGTCGGACTCCAGCAGGGCCCGATAGACGTCTTCGGCGCTCATGTGCCGCTGCGGCACGGTCTCGAGTATCTCGAGGATCTTCACCCTTGGCAGGGTGACCTTGAGTCCGACTTTCTTGAGTTCCTTGTTGTCCAAGAGTCCCCCGGGAGCTTTTTGGCGTTGCGGGTATTCGTTGCCTCGGCTTTGGTATTATTGCTGAGTCCGCACCGCCGCCGCCACCGCAACGAACCCGAGCCCCTCGAAAACACGCCCGACCCATGACGCCAAGACTTGCCAGCCTGCTGATCGCCCTGCTTGTCGCCTTTTCCCTGGCGGCCACCAGTGGCTGCTCGGGGCGCCGGTTTTCGCTCAAGCCCTACAAGCTCAATATCCAGCAGGGCAACTATCTGGAGGCGGACCACATCGAGCGCGTGAACGAGGGCATGACCCGAGGTCAGGTGCGCTTCCTGCTCGGCACGCCCATGATCGCCGACGCGTTCAATGAACAGCGCTGGGACTACGTGTTCTATCTGAAAATGGGCGCCACCGGCGATGTGATCCAGAGCCGGATGACGGTGTTTTTCGAGGGAGACACCGTGTCGAGAATCGAACGGCCGGATGAGGAAAAGGTTACCGACCAGATTGACGCCGCATTCGACGGCTGACCGCCGGACTCAGCTCTTCGGCGCGGAATTCGCCTGCGCCGCCCGCTCCCGGCGCACGGCCTTGGGATCGGCCTTCAGCGGCCGGTAGATTTCCACCCGCTCTCCCGGTGCCAGCACCCGGTCCGGCTTGCAGAGCTTCCCGAACACGCCGATCCGGTTGGTCTGGAGGTCGATCTCGGCGAACTGTTCCTCGATGCCCGACAGGCGGATTGCTTCAACCGCCGTCGTTTGCGGCGGTACATCCACCGCCACGATCAGCTGCCGTTCGGGCAGCGCATAGGCGACTTCAACCCGATAAAACCCGTCCGGGCGGATAAGGCTAGCGTTGCCCATAGACGGTCCTTGCCCGGTCGGAAAAAGCGTCGACGAGTGATCCCACGATCTGCTCGAAGATCGAGTTGAACAGCAGGCCGGTGATCGGGCTGGCGAATTCAAAGCGCATCTCAACGCCGACCTCGGAGGCGTCCTCGTCCAGGGCCTCGAAGGTCCAGCGGCCGTCCAGGTGCCGGAACGGGCCACCGACCAGGTCGATACGGATTTCTTCCCAGGGGCTGAGACGGTTGATGGTCGTGAACTCGCCCTTCAGCGCGCCGTGGGCGAGACCGAGACTCGCCTCCACTTCTTCCGCCGTGGAACGGTGAATCCGGGCCTGGTAGCACCAGGCCAGAAAATCTGGGTAGGCAGCCACATCATTGACCAGGTTGAACATCTCTTCCGCGGAATACGGAACGACGGCGGTGCGGCGGACTTCGCGCACTTACAACAGCCCGGCGGCGTTCAGCAGACCGGTGGCCTGCAGGAATACAAGCAGGACGGCCACCGGCGCCACCCAGCGGGCCAGGAAGCGCCAGGCCCGGTAGGTGAAGCTGGTGCCCACATCCAGTTCCTCGGCGGTAGAGTTCTTGCACATCGCCCAGCCGGCGAAAACGCTGATGAGCAGGCCGCCCAGCGGCAGCATGATGTTGCTGGTCAGATGATCCAGGTTCTCGAACACCGTGCGTCCGAACAGCTTCACGTCGGCCATTTCGTTGAACGAGAAGATGGTCAGGAACCCGAGCAGCCAGATGACAACGCCGATGATCAACGCCGACCGGGCCCGGGACTGACCGTGGCTCTCCACGCTCCAGGCCACCGCCGGCTCGATGAGACCGATCGCCGAAGTCCATGCGGCAAACGTCAGCAGCAGAAAAAACAGGGTGGCAAAGAACGTGCCGCCGGCCATCTGGCCGAAGGCGACCGGCAGGGTCTCGAAAATCAGCCCCGGACCGGCGGCCGGGTCCAGGCCGTTCGCAAACACGATGGGAAAAATCACCAGCCCGGCCAGCAAGGCAACGAGCGTATCGGCAATGACCACGGACACGGAGGTCCCGGTGATAGAGGTCCCCTCCGGCAGATAGGCCCCGTAGGCCATGATGGCGCCCATGCCGACGGATAGCGTAAAGAAGGCCTGGCCCATGGCCGCGAGCATGCCCTCCGCCGTAAGCGCGCTGAAATCGGCCTTGAACAGGAACTCGATACCGCGCCCGAAGTCCCCCATCCGGATGCTGTAGGCGAGCAGCACCAGCATCAGGATGGCAAGAGCGGGCATGAGAAAACGCACGGCGGTCTCCAGGCCACGCTCCACGCCCCGGGCCACGACCCAGATCGTGAGCGACATGAAAAGCGTGTGCCACAGGGCCATGGTCTGCCAGTCGCCGAGAAGCGAGGCGAAGAGGCTGCTGACCTTTTCCGGCGCGCCGCCGGCGAACTGACCCGCCGCGCTGTTGATTACATAGGCCAGCGACCACCCGGCGATCACGCTGTAAAACGACAGAATGAGAAAGCCCGCCACGATGCCCATGGCGCCAACCAGGCCCCAGGAGGGATGGCTGTTTTCCTCTTCCCCGACCAGGCGCATGGTGGCGATGGGATTCCTGCGCCCTCGTCGGCCGATCAGGACCTCGGAAATCATGATCGGCAGGCCGACACAGGCGACGCAGAGAAGGTAGAAGAGCACGAACGCGCCACCGCCGTTGGCGCCGGCCACATAGGGGAATTTCCAGATGTTGCCCAGGCCCACCGCCGAGCCGCTGACGGCGAAAATAAAGGCCAGTCTGGAGGACCAGAGACCGTGCAGGGAGGATCGCTTGGCCATGTGGCTCCGTCCCGGACCTTTAAAAGGCTGGCGATTTTGGATTAAATCCCCCTCCCAGACAACCGCCGGCAGGAGACCTTCCTCCCCGGGCACAGGACCCCGCAGCCACTCCGCGGGCCGATATGATGGCTTCAACCGGGCATCACGACCCGCCACCGGAAATCCCATGAGCGCCAGAAAAACCAGCAAGAAAGGCGCGGCCAGCAACCAGATCGCCGTCAATAAAAAGGCGCGCTTCGACTATTTCATCGAAAACCACGTCGAAGCCGGGTTGGCGCTGCAGGGCTGGGAGGTCAAGAGCCTCAGGGCCGGACGCGCCCAGCTCACGGAGAGTTACGTGCTGCTGCGCGACGGCGAGGCCTGGCTGTTCGGCGCCCACATCGCGCCGCTTACCTCGGCCTCCACCCACATCAAGACCGATCCGACCCGGACACGAAAACTGCTCCTGCACCGGCACGAGATCGACAACCTGATCGGCCAGGTGGAGCGTAAGGGATATACCCTGGTACCCCTGTCACTGTATTGGAAAAAGGGCCGCGCGAAACTCGATATTGGCCTGGCAAAGGGCAAAAAGCAGCACGACAAGCGGGCGGCGCAGAAGGATCGCGATTGGGAGCGTGAGCGGGCAAGAATGCTCAAGCCCAGATGATCAATATCAACAGCTTATTGCGCTTTTTTGAGTCTTGCGATTAGACGTCTGCGGGCGGCAGAGGATCCAGTGGACACCTGAATTGGCTGGGTTCGAGCGTTCACGCCGTTGCGGCGAGACCGGCCGCAGTACGGCGATCGGTTGGCCTGAGGTCCCCGAATGATTTTTCTCGTCGGCGACCCGGTTTTGATGCGGGCCTGAAAAGGCGAATGCGCGTCGCGAGATCCTCGCACAAAGCGAGGCGCCCTCCCGAATCCGTGGGGACAAATCCGGCACTGACCGGACGACCATCGAAGCCGTCGCTCATGACGGCGTGACCCCTGCTACGCATTGCGTGACCGGTTCTCAGGCATTGACGAGGCGGCGGGCGCACCTGCCGCCGAGATTATCGGCGCAGTCGCGACGGTGAGTCGATAGCCTTGCCTGGGAATGGGCTTGATCAGGTGCTGCTGCTCGGAATCGCCCTCCGGCGCCTCCTGCAACTGGTGGATGCAACGCGTCACCACCTCCTCCCTGGCCTCCTGATCGCCCCAGACGTGTTGCAACATTCTGTCCCTGGGGCAGGCGACGGAGCCGCCCTTGCCAGGGCTGCGATCACAACCATGGCTTGAGGTTCGACGCGCGTCTCAGGCTGGCCTAGCGCAATCAGTCGGAGACACGGACTGAAATCAGCTTCGCAAAGCCTAAAGTTGTCCGGAAGGGATGCCTTCGGCTTGTCTCCCATGGCCCACCGGAGACCAAGTTTCCTGAGGGCAACGTCGCGGGCTTCGTGAGGTCGATCACTCCACGTCAGTCAATTCTCCCTGGAGCGGATTCGGGGACAGCGACCTTGTGGGAATAAGGTCACTGTCCCCACTCCCGCAGAATCCTGCGAGGTGTCAGAAGTCCCGACGTGAGATCCGTCTGAAATAGACCGGCAGGCCCCCTGTCACGCCTTCCCCGATGACCAGCGGATTCTCATCCGGGTTGGGGCAATCGGTCTCGCTGGTGCATGGGAGAAAATCGTAATCGGCGACGCCGAAAATTTCGTTCGCTCCGTCTATGTCGAAAACAAAAACTCCCCGAACGATGGCGAACTGGCTGACGCCAGAAGTCCCCATCTCCGTCTGCTGAATCGCATAGCCTCGGAGCTCCAGGCGTTTCCCTTTTCGAGTCCAGAGGCCGTTCACCGGCGTGTACTCTCCCGGAAATACGAGAGACCCTCCGGTCTCAGCCACCGAGCTGTACGAAAAAGTGCCGTCCGCATGAATCACGGTGAACGCGAATCCTTGTGGAAAGCCGGCATCAGAGGCGGCATACCACAACCCGGTGGGAAATGGACCGCGATCTGCGGTTTTGCCAGCCGCGTTCGCATACTGCATGTGGAAAGTCCCATAACCGCAAAAAATAATGGCGGCCGAAAGTGCCAGGGCCCGCACCGAACAGGGGACGAGTTGTCGAAGAGAGATGTTCATAATCATTCCTCGTGGGTGACAGTGACAGCAGGTTCGTCCGACGCGACGATCTCGAAAGGCAAGCGATAGCCGCCCTTCAACGTCTCGCCGACGAAACGGCCCGAGTTCAGCAGAGAGACGACGCCCTCGCGGGTCCCGAAAGCTGCGGCACTTGAGTCCTCGAACCGGGCCGCCTCGGCCCGATTCGAGCCGATCACCGCCAGCCCCGATAACATGGTCAATACGAGCGTTCGTGACATCATTTGAGCGACGTTCATCTCAGCGTCCCCGGGGGTGACCAGGTCAGCCGGGCTTCTCGTATCCGACTACCCGGGAATCGATAAGCTAGGCGGGGACCCCGTGCGAAGGCTCGAAGAAACTGCGAAGATTGTTCGAAGAACGTCGAAGGCGTCTGCCAGAGACGTGACAGCGGGACCGGCACTGTGTTGGAAGACTCGGAAAAACAGATACATTTCAAAGATTTGGTTATCGACGCCGGCGCGCGTCGGGTCACGCGAGGCGACCACGAGATCGCCCTGCCGAAATTGTCCTTCGATCTCTTGCTCGCCCTGGCCCGGGCCGCACCCGATACCCTTTCGATCGATGAACTCATGGACCAGGTCTGGGGCAGAACCGTCGTCAGCCCGGCGACGGTAGCCAAACGCGTCGAGTTGCTACGCCAGGCGCTCGGGGACGACAGCGGTGATCCGCGATATGTCGCGCTCGTGCGCGGCTATGGCTACCGCCTCGTGGCGGACGGTCGCCCTACCCCGACCGCACCTGCTGCGGCTCGCCGGTGGATCATGGCGGTCGTCGCCGCCGCCGCGATGGCTGCGATCGTCATGGGCATCGCCCGGATGTCAGGCAACCGGACGCCGGAGAAGTCGGTCGCGGTCCTGCCCTTCGTCGCCATGACGCAGGACGACGACGTCGAGATTTTCGCCGACGGGCTGACCGAGGAGGTCAGCCACGCCCTCGCCAATATCGAGGAACTCAAGGTCACCGGACGCACATCGAGCTTTTATTACAAGAATCGCAATGAGGACCTGCGCGTTATCGGGGCGACCCTCGGGGTCGCGCATCTGCTCGAGGGTTCGGTTCGGCGGAGCAACGATCGGGTACGCGTGACCGCGCAGCTGATCGACGCCGAGGACGGCTTCCATCTCTGGTCCAAGGTCTACGACAGCACACCGGCGGACACGCTGCTCATCCAGGAAGATATTGCCCGCAACGTTGCCGATGCGCTGCGGGTGACATTCAGCCTGGAACAGGAGAGCGCCCTGGCAGCCCACAGCGATATCGATCCGGAGTCGTATCTTCTTTACCTTCGCGCGCGGACACTCGCAAGTCGCGCCGGGCCAAGCACCCCAGAGCGTGAGGAGGTCTGGTCTCTGCTGGCAACCGTTCTCGAGCGCCACCCGGACTACGTGCCGGCGCTGCTGTGGCTCGCGAAGCTGGAAGCAGCACGTTTGAGGTATCAAGACGAAAGCTACCACGTGCCGTGGGACGAGGGCTGGAGCCGCGTAGGACGGAACGCCGAGCGAGTCATTGAGCTCCAGCCCGGCAACGCGGAGGCCCATGCCGTGCTGGCCTCCGTGGCCTGGTACCAGCGGCACGATGGAGTCGAGGCCAACAGGCTGATGAACGAGGCACTAACCCTGAGCCCCACGAACATGTACGTCCTGCTGCTTGCTACGCAGGGCGCCCGTGCCCTCGGCCGCTTCGACATCGCCCTCGAGCTCGATCGATGGCTGGTCGCGCGCGATCCCCTGTGCGTGCGTTGCCGCCTATGGCTGACCAAATCCTACGAGCATCTCGGCCGGCTTGAAGAGGCGGAACAAAGCATCCGCGAGACCCAGGTTTTGATCGGCGGCGGCGAATGGACTCTGGGAACCATCCTGCTTCAAAGGGGCAAACCCGAGCCGGCCCTGGAGTCGTTCTCGAAGCTGGACCACCATCTCTACCTCCGTCTCGCCGGCCGCGCCATGGCGCTGCACGATTTGGGCCGCCACGAGGAATCCGCCGCCGAGATCGCAGCGCTGGAAGCGGACTGGGGCGCCGAAGCAGCCATCATCATCGCCCAGGTACACGCCTACATCGGCCAGCCCGATCTCGCCTTCGAATGGATTGGCAAGGACCTCGAGGGACGCGCGGAGTTCATGAGTGGCGACTACATCGATACCCTGTTCGTCAACTTGCATACCGATCCCCGCTGGCTGCCATTGCTGGAGCGAATCGGCCGTTCGCCCGAGCAATTGGCCAAGGTGCCGTTCGAGCTGACGCTGCCCCGTACCGGCACCTGATCGATACCGGCAGCAAGAGAAATGGCTGCCGCGAAATCCCGATACGGGCCAAAAGGCCGCGGTACCGGCGCCCACTGCCTCCGACCTGCCTGGCAAAGGGCGCATCGAGGATCAGTCTTTGCCGGTGCTCGAGAAGTTGGCGAGAGCGGGCCGGATCGGCTAGGTGAGAACGCCTGGCGACCTCATTCGGCCTCCACGCTTCGTTCCGGGCCCGTGAAGTCGATCGGAGCCTCGCGGTTGCCGCGACAAGCAGCCCCTCCAGCAAGCGGATGACGGGGAAGTACCCAGACCACCCGTGCGAGCAGTCAAAAAGGCCGGAAAAAATCCGTTTTAATTATTTTATTTCATATAGTTCTACTATTTACTTAATTCATTTTCTTGAATAAGCCTCACTCTTGTACCGCGCCTCGGGCCTTGATTGCCATCGCAAAAACCCCATAAAACAGTGGTGCGCCGGCTGGTCCGGCCGTAGACTTGGAGTGTTGATTCGATTTCCTGGGGGCGACATGGCTTCGACGTGGGTCACGAAACTCCAGGTGCATGCCGAGGTGCAGGTGCCTCGTAAAACTGTCTGCAAACTCTTAGTTGCCAACGACGACAACTACGCACTCGCTGCCTAAAAAACAGTAGATTGCCGTC
>JARFQW010000032.1 GCA_029287575.1 Gammaproteobacteria bacterium
CGAAGCGCGGCGCTATGTCCGCGATCGGCTGGCCCATGGCCTGAATGAAGTCCAGCGCCGGCTCGCGGACGAGTTCCTCATAGCGGTGTTTGTTCTCGTTGAACCAGTCCCGCTCGTTATTGCGGGCCAGCTCGACGAGGAGTTTCATCGCGCCTGCGGGAAAACCGGCGAAACCCTTGCCTGTCATAGTTCGATTCTCCTGGCCGGTTGCGCGCCGACTCCGGCGGCGTTTCGAATACCCGCGCCTGGCCGTTCCGTCGAGCCGCGGTGTGCTCCGGACGGAGGGCAGGCAGCTGGCTGAAGGCTACAACCTCCGCGGCAGAGGATAGGTAGGCCCGGAGAGTCGCTGCAAGTCTGTCTGGGCAGACACGGGCCAGGCCCGAAAAAAAAAGGTTCATCGCGGAATTCCGGGGAAGGCGGCGCGGGTTTTGAGGAAGAAGTACTCCTGGTCACGGTAACCATACGCCCGACGCTTGATGACTTTGATCGTGTTGTTGATGCCCTCAACGACACTGGTTTTGAGAGGGTGTCTGCAGCGGGCCAGGATGCCCGGCAGATACGGTTTCAGCCGTTCGGCGAACCTTCGCAGGGCAGCGATACCTCTTTGTTGCGCGTGCTGATACCACTGGAACGAGGCTCTTTCTGCCCAGCCCTGTCGGCGGTAGTACCACAGCCGCTTGAGCTCGTCGCGCAAGACATAGGCCGTCAGAAGCGCCTGATTGGCCTCCAGCAGTTCATCCAAGCGCACACTCTGTGCTGCGTTGAGTGATCGGCGGTTGCGTAACAGCAGCCAGCGGCTCGACTTGATGACCTGGCGACGCCTGCGGTCTCCCCGTAACCGGTTGGCCTCGTCCACACGGACCCGGTCGATGACTTCCCGCCCGTACTTGGCGATCACGTGGAACAGGTCGTAGACCACCTCGGCCTGCGGGCAGTGGGCCTGGATCTCGAGCTCGTAGGCCGTGGTCATGTCGATCGCGACCGCCCTGATCCGCTCACAGGCGCCTGCCGGCAGCTGCTCGAAAAACGCGCGTGCCGTCTCGCGGGAACGCCCCGGGCCCACCCAGAGCACCTGCCGACGGATCGGCTCAATCACGACGGTGGCGTAACGGTGACCTTTGTGCAGCGCGAACTCGTCCATCGCCAGGTAATGGATCGACGCCAAGTCGGGCTCGGCGACACTGGCCTTCAGACGCGCCTTGTCGATGGCTTTCACCGTGTGCCAGCCGAGACCGTAGAAGCCCGCGACCGTTTGAACGCTCGTCCCTCGAAGTAGCTGACTGCAGGCTTCTGCCAGCCGGTCGGTCACCCGCTGATAGCGGCCCAACCAGCTCAGCTTCTCCAACTGAGGACCATCACAGTGCTCGCACCACAGGCGCCGACGCGGGACGACCAGAACCACCCGGTGCTCGAAAATCGGCAAATCCCGAACCCGCCGGACTACCGTCTCGTGGACCTGTTGACTCTTGTGACCGCATCGCTCGCAGCGCATCCACTTGCCGCTCGGCTTCAGATGCAGTTCCAACGTGCCGCCTGGCGCTTCAGGCCAGACTGCTCGCTCCAGCCGATACCCCTCCCACGATCCCAGCTTCTGCAGGGTCTTCTTGTCCAGCATCGCCGCTCCCCGGATCCCAAATGACCAGGTGCACGAGCATACGATGTACTAAAACACCGGAAAATCTCCCCGGTTTTCTTCGAAGAACCAAAAAAAAAGGGCCACCCGAGAGGGTGGCCCCGATTTGCCGATGCAAGCCGTTGCCCTAGTGGGCGACGCTGTCTCCGGCGCCGCGCGGGACACGAATGTCCTCGACGAGGTGCTGGATATGCTCCGGCGGAGGTGCCGTGGCGTGGGACACGATGTAGGCCACCGCGAAGTTGATCATCGCGCCGACCGCACCGAAGGCTTCCGGGGAAATGCCCAGGAACCAGTTGTCCGCGTTATTGGGCGCCATGGCCGTGCCGGGAATGAAGAACCAGCCCTTGAACCAGAAGATATAAAGCAACGTGCTGCCGATACCCGCCAGCATGCCGGCGATCGCTCCGGTGCTGTTCGCGCGCTTGTCGAAGATACCCATCATCAGGACGGGGAATATCGACGAGGCGGCGAGACCGAACGCGAGGGCCACGACCTGCGCCGCGAAGCCTGGTGGATTCAGGCCGAAATAGCCCGCCACCATGATCGCGAACGCCATGGCGATGCGACTGGCCAGCAATTCGTTCTTCTCCGAAATATCCGGCTTGAAGACACCCTTGAGCAGGTCATGAGAAATCGCCGACGCAATGGCCAGAAGCAATCCCGCCGCCGTGGACAGCGCCGCCGCGATGCCGCCTGCCGCCACCAGGGCAATGACCCAGTTAGGCAGTCTGGCGATTTCGGGGTTGGCCAGCACCATGATGTCCCGATCGACCTTGGTCATCTCGTTGCCGGTCCAGCCGAACTCCGCGGCCTTGGCGTTCATCGCCTCGTTCGCGTCGTTGTAGTACTGGATACGGCCGTCGCCGTTCTTGTCCTCGTAGGCCAGCAGTCCCGTGGTTTCCCAGCGGTCCATCCAGGCCGGCCGCTCCTCGGCCACCAGGTTGCCGGTCGGGCTGCCGACGGGTCCGGTCTGGATGGTCTCGATGAGATTCAGACGGGCCATCGCGCCCACTGCCGGGGCCGTGGTGTAAAGAATGGCGATGAAGACCAGCGCCCATCCGGCCGAAAGACGCGCGTCCTTGACCTTGGGCACCGTGAAGAACCGGATGATGACGTGGGGCAGACCCGCGGTACCGATCATCAGCGACATCGTGTAGAGGAACATGTTGAGCATATTCCCGTTCGACGTCGTCGTGTACTCGTTGAAGCCGAGTTCCCTGACGATCTGGTCCAGCTTGTCCAGGAGATAGACGCCGCTGCCGTCGGCCATCGTGCTGCCCAGGCCGAGCTGCGGAATCGGATTGCCGGTGAGTTGCAGCGAAATAAAGATCGCCGGAATCGTGTACGCCAGAATCAGCACGCAGTACTGCGCGATCTGCGTATACGTGATGCCCTTCATGCCGCCGAGCACGGCATAGATGAAGACGATGCCCATGCCCGAGAACAGACCGACTTCAAACGGTACTTCCATGAACCGGGAGAAGGCCACGCCCATGCCGCGCATCTGACCGATCACGTAGGTGATCGAAACGACGATCAGGCAGATAACAGCGACAATTCTCGCAGTCTGGGAATAGTACCGGTCGCCGATAAACTCCGGAACCGTGAACTTGCCGAACTTTCGCAGGTAGGGCGCTAGCAGCATGGCCAGCAGGACGTAGCCGCCGGTCCAGCCCATGAGGAACACCGAGCCCCCGTAGCCCAGGAAGGCAATCAGCCCGGCCATCGAGATGAACGATGCCGCCGACATCCAGTCGGCCGCCGTCGCCATACCGTTGGCTACCGGATGAATACCCTTGCCGGCTACATAGAACTCGCCCGTGCTGCTGGCTCGTGCCCAGACGGCGATGCCGATGTAGATCGCGAACGTAATACCTACGACGATATAAGTGAGTGTTTTGAGCTCCACGATTTCCTCCTAGTCCTCGTGCACGTCGTATTTCTGGTCGAGCTTGTTCATACGCGAGGCGTAGAAAAAGATCAGTACCACGAAGACGTAGATGGAGCCCTGTTGGGCGAACCAGAATCCCAGCTTGTAGCCGCCGATCTGGATGTTGTTGAGTGGTTCAAAAAGAATGATGCCGAACAGGTAGGAGACGACGAACCAGATGACCATGCATACGGTCATCAGTCGCAAGTTCTCCTTCCAGTAGGCAGCCCTGCTCAGTGTGTTATCCATTGGGCCTCCCCTCTCGAGCACGAAGTCGCATAGCCAGAAGTCGCTAAGCCACGGGCAATCTATCAGAGGGAGAAGGTCAGACCAGCCCGACTTTAGTCGAACCTCACAAACGGTTGTGGCACAGGCGGATGGCGGGTTTCAGGCGGAAGTGTTGATTTCCGATGGATTGCAGGCTCGCTGCGATATGCACATCGCCCGGCAATCTCCGACGAAGGTCTGAGTCGCAGTGCCACTTTCTTGGAATGCCCAAGGGGGTTAGCATCGGTTCGGGGGCTGCTGCTGCGGGCTATTGCGCCGCAACAGAACAACACAAGGCGGCGTCCCCGGAGGAGTTGCATGCTTCAGTCCTGGGTGCTGGCCCTGGTGGCGCTGGCCTACGGAACGTTGTTGTTCGCGGTCGCCTGGCTGGGCGACCGCTGGCACCGCGCCGGCCGTGGCCTGCCGACGCCCGTGGTGTTCAGCCTCGCCCTCGGCATCTATTGCACCTCATGGACGTTCTACGGCGCGGTCGGCCGGGCCGCGTCCAACGGCTGGGATTACCTGACCATTTATCTCGGGCCGATTATCGCTTTTCTACTGCTGCACCGGCTGCCGGCACGGATCGTTGACATCGGCAAGCGCCAGCGGGTGACTTCCATCGCCGATTTCATCGCCGCCCGCTACGGCAAGTCCCAGGGCCTGGCATTGTGGGTGTCGATCGTGGCCCTCGTCGCGGTGCTGCCGTATATCGCGCTGCAGTTACGGGCGGTGTCGCGAACCTACGAACTGCTTTCGGAGCGCAGCGGCTCGGGTTCGGGGGCCGGTATTGCCGACGACACCGCTCTGTTGGTCGCCGCCGTCCTGGCGCTGTTCAGCATCCTCTTCGGGACCCGGGAAGTCGACCAGACCGAGCGCCATCCCGGCATGGTGCTTGCCGTAGCGGCGGAGTCGGCGGTCAAGCTGCTGGCGTTCATGGCAGTCGGGCTGTACGTGGTGTTCGGGCTGTTCGACGGTCCCGGCGCGCTCCTGGCGGCAGCCAGCGCCGATGAAGGCATTGCTTCGGTCTACTCGAGGGCGAGTCTCGGCGCGCCGTTTGTCGTCCACACGATGCTCGCGCTGCTGGCCATACTGTGTCTGCCGCGGCAGTTCCACGTCATGGTCGTGGAGAACAGCGGCCCCGGCGACATGGCCGCCGCCCGCTGGATCTTCCCCGCCTATCTGGCGCTGTTCACCCTGTTCGTGGCGCCCATCGCAGTCGCAGGCATGCTGACCCCGGGGGCGGGCGCGGACGCCGATCTGTTCGTTCTCACCCTGCCGCTGAGCCAGGGCCGCGAGGGCCTGGCGCTGCTCGCCTTCGTCGGTGGCTTCTCCGCCGCGACGGCCATGGTCATCGTGGCCACGGTGACGTGCAGCACCATGCTGTGTAACGAAGTGATCATGCCCGCCATCATCCGCCTGCGGGGCGGGCGCCTGCCGTCGGCCACCGTTCTCCCGCGGCTGCTCGTTTTTATCCGCCGTGTTCTGATCATCGGGATCCTGCTGCTGGCCTGGTTGTGCTTCCGCCTGATCGGAGCCTACGGGGCACTCGCCTCCATCGGCCTGTTGTCTTTCGTCGCAGCGGCGCAGTTTGCGCCGGCCCTCTTGCTCGGACTTTACTGGAAGGGCGCCACCCGGCAGGGGGCACTGGCGGGCCTGATTGCCGGTTTCGGCGTCTGGATGTACACGCTCCTGCTGCCCGCGGTGGTCCGCACAGGCTGGCTGCCGCAGACACTGCTGGACGAGGGACCCCTGGGTCTGTCCTGGCTCCGGCCCTACGCGCTTTTGGGTATTGAGGGCATCGAACCGGTCACCCACGGCACCCTGTGGAGCCTGGGCATCAATGTCGCCGTGCTGGTATGGGTCTCCCGGAATGCCCACGCAGGCTTGATGGAACGCCGCCAGGCCGGCGTGTTCGCCGGCGAGGAACCCGATCATGGCCGCGGCCGGCACGAGGTTCTGAAAGGCTCGGCGACGGTCGGTGACCTGCGCGTTCTCGCCGAGCGGTTCGTGGGCGAGGAAAAGGCCAAGGCGGCGTTTGCGCAGCAGCTCGCCGAGCGCCGCCTCGACCCGTCGGATGCGAATCGCGCGGACCGCCAGACGGTCGACTTCACCGAACGGCTGCTGTCCGGCGCCATGGGCGCAGCCGCGGCACGCACCGTGCTGGGTTCCGCGTTGCGCGGCCGCGAGCTACAGATCGAGGACGTGGCCGACATCGTCGGCTCAGCCTCGGAAACCTCGCGCTTCAACCGTGATCTGCTGGAAACGACCCTCGAGAACGTTGCCGAGGGCATCAGCGTCGTGGACTCGGAACTGCGCCTGGTAGCGTGGAATCGCCGGTATTCGGAACTGTTCGCTTATCCGCCCGGCCTGCTGCGGGTAGGCACGCCGGTCGAGGCACTCGTGCGCTACAACGCCCGCCTGGGCCGCTGCGGCCCAGGCGAAATCGAGGAATTGGTGGTCCGCCGGCTGAGCTACATGCGCGCCGGGGGGAGCCACGTGTTTCAGCGGACGTGGAATGACGGCACGGTGTTCGAGCTGCGTCAGAATCCGCTGCCCGGCGGCGGCCTCGTTACCAGCTTCAGCGATATCACCGAGCACAAGCGGATCGAGTCCGCCCTGCTCGAGCGCGAGCGCGATATCCGCATCTATACCGACAACGTACCGGTGCTGATCGCCTATGTGGACAAGGATCTCCGGTTCCGCTTCGTGAATCGGGCCTATCACGAGTCCCTCGGTCTGGATCGCAGCCGGATCATCGGCCATCGCGTGGACGAAGTGCTTGGCCAGGAGCGCTTCCTCGCCCGCGAGGCCCACATGACCCGAGCCCTGGACGGCGAAACCCAGCGCTTCGAGGTCGAGACCTCCGACGGCGTGGGTGGCGTTCACTATGCCGAAGCCAGTTATATTCCGGACCGCAATGCCGACGGCACGATCAACGGCTTTTATGCGCTGTTCCACGACGTCACGGGGCGCAGGCTCGCCGAACAGGCGCTGAAGGAGTCCTACGACACGCTGGAGCAGCGCGTGGCTGAACGGACCCGCGAGCTGTCGGTGCTCAACGAGCGTCTGCGAAGGGAAAACGAACTGCGCCGGGACATCGAACTGGCTCTGCGCGAGGCCAGCGAAGCGGCACAGGCGGCCAACCTCAGCAAGACCCGGTTCCTTGCGGCCGCCAGCCATGATCTGCTGCAGCCCCTGAACGCCGCGCGCCTGTTTACGTCCGCGCTCGGGCAACGATCACACGACGAGCGCACGGAGCTCTCCATCCAACGAGTGGATAGCTCCCTGCAGGCCGCCGAGGAGCTTCTGACGGCACTGCTGGACATCTCCAAGCTGGATGCCGGTGCCATCGAGCCCGCGGTGACGCGCTTCAGTCTGCGCGAGGTTCTCGAGGCGCTGACCATGGAGTTCGGCGCGCTCGCCGAACAACGCGGCCTGCGCTTCGACACGGTCCCCTGCAGCCTCGGGGTGCTCAGCGACCGGCGCTTTGTTCGCCGGATACTCCAGAACTTTCTATCCAATGCGTTTCGATATACCCGCCGCGGGCGGGTCCTGATGGGCTGCCGCAGGCTCGGAGACCGGGTTCGTATCGAGGTCTGGGACACGGGCCCCGGCATTCCCGAGGACCAGCGGGACCGGGTGTTCGAAGAGTTTCAGCGTCTGCATCGGATCGACGAAACCGGCGAAAAGGGGCTCGGTCTGGGTCTCGCCATCGTGCAGCGGATGGGCAAGGCCCTGGATCATCCGATCACCGTGCGCTCATGGGTCGGGCGGGGCTCGGTCTTCAGCGTGGAGGTGCCGGTCACCGAGCAGCCCGTTTCGACGGCGCCCGCCCGCCCGCGGGCGCTGGCCGGTCGTGAGCTCCAGGGCGTGGTCGTAATGTGCGTGGACAACCAGGAAGACATACTCGACGGCATGGTGGATCTGCTCAGCGGCTGGGGCTGCGACGTCATGACGGCCCCCGGCACCGGCGATGCGGTCCGGGTCATTGAGGACGCCGGCCGTGTCCCGGACCTGGTGCTGGCGGACTATCATCTGGACGGCGGCGACACCGGCCTGGCAACCCTGGCCGCCGTGCGCCAGCGCCACGGCGAGATCCGCGGCGCGGTCATTACCGCCGATCATTCCGACGAACTGCGCGCGCTGGTTCGGAGCGCGGGCTATACGCTGCTTCGCAAACCCGTCCGGCCGGCGGCGCTGCGCGCGATCATGAGCCAGCTGCTCTCCGCCCGGGCGGTGGGTGCTACCACCGCCTAGGCGAAGACAACCGGCTCAGCGGGCCTCGGAGGACTGAGCAGCGCGCTCCAGGCGCCGCGCCGCCACGGCCGCCTGGGTGCGGCTGCGCACCTCCATTTTGCGAAGAATCGCCGTCACGTGGGCCTTGATCGTGGCCTCGGAGACGTCAAGCTCCGCGGCGATCTGCTTGTTGAGCAGACCATCGGCAAGCATCATCAGAACCCGGAACTGCTGCGGTGTCAGCGACGCGATCCGGCGGGCGAGTTCCTCGTCTTCGGTGGTCTGTTCCCCGTCGGCATGCAGCGCCGCCTCGGGAAGCCAGATTTCCCCCGCCAGCACCGAACGCACTGCCTCGGCGATCACCCCGAGCGGCGAGGACTTGGGAATGAATCCCGCCGACCCGAACTCCACCGCCCGGCGCATGACCTGGGGATCGGTCGCCGCCGATACGATGACCACGGGCAGGGCCGGATGGTTGGCCCTGAGCCACGCCAGTGCGGAAAAACCATGCGTGCCGGGCATGTCCAGGTCGAGGAGGACCAGGTCTGCCTCCTCGTTGTCCTGGGCTACCTGCTCCAGCGATTCGAAGGAGTCCGCTTCGACGAACGTGACCCGTTCGAAGAGATCCATCAGCGCCTGCTGCAACGCCTCCCGAAACAGCGGGTGGTCGTCCGCGACAATGATCCGGGCTTGATCCACCATGCCCGCTGGAGTCTCCGATTCAGCCTGTGTTGCGCCGGTTCTGAATGATCTCGTCCACAACGCCCGGGTCCGCAAGCGTCGAAGTGTCGCCAAGGGAGCCGTAGTCATTGGCCGCCACCTTGCGGAGGATGCGGCGCATGATCTTGCCCGAGCGAGTCTTTGGCAAGGACGGAGTGAACTGAATCAAATCGGGTGATGCGATCGGGCCGATTTCCTTGCGTACCCATTGCCGAAGCTCCTTCTCAAGCTCATCGCCGGGTTCCTCACCCTGCTTTAGCGTCACGTAGACATAGACACCCTGGCCCTTGATGTCGTGGGGATATCCCACGACCGCGGCCTCGGCGACCTTGTCGTGGGCCACCAGGGCGCTTTCGATTTCGGCGGTGCCCATGCGATGGCCGGACACGTTCAGCACATCGTCCACCCGGCCGGTGATCCAGTAGTAGCCGTCTTCGTCCCGGCGGGCGCCGTCGCCGGTGAAATAGGTCCCTTCGAAGGTGCTGAAATAGGTCTGCACAAAGCGATCATGGTCGCCGTAGACCGTCCGCATCTGCCCCGGCCAGCTGTCCAGCAGCACGAGATTCCCCTCGACCGCCCCATCGAGTTCCTGACCCTCGTTGTCCACCAGCGCCGGGCGTACACCAAAGAACGGCCGCGTGGCGGAGCCAGGTTTCAGGGCGGTGGCGCCGGGCAGCGGCGTAATGAGGATGCCGCCGGTTTCGGTCTGCCACCAGGTGTCCACGATCGGGCAGCGCTCATCCCCGACTATGTGGTAGTACCACTCCCAGGCCTCCGGGTTGATGGGCTCGCCCACCGTCCCCAGCAGCCGGAGACTCTTGCGGCTGGTTCCCTTGACCGGTTCCTCGCCTTCGCGCATCAGCGCGCGAATAGCGGTCGGCGCAGTATAGAAGATCGAGACCTCGTGCTTGTCCACGACCTGCCAGAAGCGTGAGCTGTCCGGATAGTTCGGCACGCCTTCGAACATCAGGCTGGTCGCGCCGTTCGCCAGGGGGCCGTAAACGATGTAGCTGTGGCCGGTGATCCAGCCCACATCGGCGGTGCACCAGTAGACCTCGCCGTCCCGGTAGTCGAACACGTACTCGTGAGTCATGGAGGCGTACACCATGTACCCCCCGGTCGTGTGCAGCACGCCCTTGGGCTGACCGGTGGATCCGGACGTGTAGAGGATGAAGAGGGGATCCTCCGCACTCATCTCCTCGGCCGGGCACTCCGGCTCCTGCGAGGCCACCGCCTCCTCGTACCAGACGTCCCGGCTGTCATCCCAGGCAATGTCGGCGCCGGTGCGCTTGACCACGAAAACCTTCTCCATGGTGGGCAGGGCGCGATCCGCCATCGCCCGATCCACGTTGGCCTTCAATGGAACCTTGCGGCCTCCCCGCAGGCCCTCGTCTGCGGTGATGACCGCCTTGGCTCCACAGCCCTCGATGCGGCCCGCCAGCGCTTCCGGCGAAAATCCGCCGAAGACGACGGAGTGGGGCGCGCCGATCCGGGCGCAGGCCAGCATGGCGACCGCCGCTTCCGGGATCATGGGCATATAGATGGTGACCATGTCGCCGCGGCCGATACCGTGGGCCTTGAAGGCATTGGCCAGCCGGCAGACGTCCTCGTACAGCTCCCGATAGGTGATCTTCTTGGAATCCGCCGGATCGTCTCCCTCCCAGATGATCGCGACCTGGTCGCCGCGGGTTTCCAGGTGCCGGTCCAGGCAGTTGGCGGACGCATTCAGCGTGCCGTCCTCGAACCATTTGATATGGACGTCATCCCGGGCGAAGGAGACGTCCTTGACCGTCGAATAAGGCTTGATCCAGTCGATCCGCTGGCCGTGTTCGGCCCAGAAGCCCTCGGGGTCCTCCACGGACCGGGCATACATGGCCAGATATGTCTCATTATCGCAACGCGCGGTGCGCACGACTTCCGATGGCACTGGATAAACCTTTGTCTCGGTCATGGCCGAGTCCCTCCAAATCGTGGGTTGAGTTGACGGGGTGTTGACGCTTACCCGGAAGAGTCTTGCGCCAGCGCCCCGGTACGGCCATTAGACCTTCGGAGGACCGAAGGATTCCGCCTTAGACCATTGACTAATACCAAGGCGCTACAAGGGGGTTCATAGTCCGGGCCAGTGGCTTCCAAACACAGGGAGACATAGCCATGTTGACAAGAAAAGCCATCCGTTTTGCGCTCCTCCCCGTCGCGGCGGGCGCCCTCCTGGGCACCTCCAGCGGCGCCCTCGCGGCCGGGTCCTGGGATGCCGGCAGCTTCAAGCTGAGCTACGGCGGATACATCAAGCTCGATGTGTTGTATTCAGACTACAGTGACGGCAATCCCGCCAGTAACAGCATCGGCCGTGACTGGTATGTGGCGTCTACCACGCCGGTCGGCGGCGATGACGACGATGCCGTACTCGACGCCCACGCCCAGCAGTCACGCTTCTTCTTCGCGACGGAAGCCGATGTGGGCGGCAAGAAGGTCACCTCCCGCTTCGAGTTCGACTTCATGGTCAGCCCGGGGGGTAACGAGCGGGTATCCAACTCCTATAACCCGCGCATGCGCCATGCGTTCTTCACGTATGACAAGTTCCTGTTCGGCCAGACCTGGTCCACGTTTCAGAACGTGAGCGCCCTGCCGGACACAGTGGATTTCGTCGGTGCATCGGATTCCACGATCTTCGTTCGCCAGGCGCAGGTTCGTTACACGACCGGTAACTTCGCCATCGCGCTGGAGAATCCCGAGACCACGGTGTCCAACTTCGCGACCAGCGGCCGGATCGACGCGGACGACAACAACGTTCCCGACCTGGCGGCCCGGTACATCCTGAAGACCGGTTTCGGCGATTTCTGGGCGGCCGGCCTCGTGCGCCAGCTCAAGATCCAGGACGATGCCGCGTCCGGAATCGATGACGACGACGTTGGCTATGGCATCAGCCTCTCCGGCAAAATTCCCTTTGGTGACAAGGGCAGCGATTTCCGCTTCATGGGCAGCTTCGGCGAGGGCATGGGCCGCTACATGGGCCTGAACCTCTTCAACGGTGCGGAATCTGATGCCAGCGGCAACATCGACGCGCTGGAAAGCTACGGTGCCTTTGGTGCGCTGCGTCTGGTATGGAACTCCAGCTGGCGTTCGAGCTTCGTGGGCAGCATCGCCGAAGCGGATAACAGCGGTGACATCGGCGGGGCCACCAAGAAGGCCTGGAGCATCAGCGGCAACGTCATTTACTCGCCGGTTCCGGGTATCGACCTGGGTCTCGAGCTTCGCTACGCCGAGCGTGAAGTCGAGAACGGCGACGACGGCGACCTGACCCGCGTGCAGTTCGGCGCCCGCTACAACCTCTGATCGAAAGCATCGGTTCCGGTCTTCGGATCGGAGCTGAATCCGTCCGCGGGGCCGGCTCGTTGCCGGCCCCGCTCTTTTTTCCCTCCCGTTCCCACGCTATCGTGCGGTCATGACCGGACTCCTGGATTTTTCCGATACACCGTTCGCCGCTCTGACCGAGAAGGAGCTGGGAATTGTGCGGGGCCGTCTGGGCGTGGCCAGTTTTGCCCAAGGCGAGGTGCTCAAGGCCGCCGGCGACCGCTGGAGCGAGCTGTTCCTTGTTCTGAGGGGCACGGTCCAGGCCGAAGCGCCGGATGGCACCCAGCGCCACTTCGGCCCCGACGACCTGGTAGAGGGCCGGGACCTGGTGCGGGGCGATCGGGACCGCGTCTTTACAGCGGCCAGGGAAACGGTCTGCCTGGTCCTCGGCCGCGAGACCGTTGACTGGCTGCTGCACCGGAACACGAAGTTCCGCCATGCCCTGGCAGAGAAACGGCCACCCCTGTCCCGCATGCGTGCCGGCATGCCGGCCGGCGACGCGTTCACGATGGCCCGCGTCCGGGATGCCCTGGTCCGCAAACCCCTGGTGCTGGCCGCCGAAACGCCGGCAACCGAAGGCGTGACGACCCTGCAGGAGCGCAGCGGAGACTGTCTGCTGGTCAGCGACGACGGCCGCTACGGCATGGTGACCGGTACGGATTTGCTCGAGGCCGTCACCAGCCCGGCGGGCCTCTCCCAGCCGCTGAAAAACGTCGCCACCTGGGACCTGGTCAGCGCCTCCCCGGACGATTTTCTGTTCGACGTGCTGGTCCGCCTCACCCGCCACCACATCGAGCGGGTCCCCGTGTTCGAGGAGGGGGAGCTGATCGGCCTGCTGGAGCAGACCGATATCCTGAGCCTGTTCTCTACACAGTCAGCGTCGCTGGGCATCCGCATCGAACGGGCGGAGAGCGTGGCCGAACTCGAGACCGCCGCCGCCGGCATGGTGGACCTCACCCGCATGCTCGTGGACCGCGGCGTGGACATCACCCTGGTCCTCGACCTGTTGTCGGCCCTCAACGAGCGGATCATGGCCCGGCTGTTCGGGCTGGTCGTTCCGAAGCAATTCCATGCCCGGACCTGTCTCATCGTGATGGGAAGCGAAGGTCGCGGGGAGCAGATCCTGAAAACCGACCAGGACAATGCGCTGATCGTCGCAGACGATCTGGACTGGCCGCAATGCCAGGAGGCGATGAACCGGTTTTCCCACGAGCTCGGCCGGCTGGGCTATCCGCCGTGCCCTGGCAACTACATGGTCAGCAATCCCAAGTGGGTCGTTTCCGTTTCGGACTGGGAGACGCGGATCGACCACTGGCTGCGTCACCGGGACGGCGACGCCATGCTGGACCTCACGGTGTTCTCGGACTCCCATCCGGTGGCCGGAAACCGTCAGCTGTTCGAAACTCTCGAGGACTGGTTTCTGGAACGCCTCACAAAGAGCATCGGCTTCATCCCGTCCTTTGCCCATCCAGTCCTGCGCTTCCAGGTCCCGCTGGGATTCTTTGGCGGCATCCGCAAGGCCGACGAGGGTGTCGACATCAAGAAAGGCGGTATCTTCCCGTTGGTGCACGGGGTCCGCAGTATGGCGCTGGATGCGGCGATCCACGAGACCAATACGTTCCGGCGCGTCGATGCCCTGGTGGCCCGGGGGGATATGGATGCGCCGGGGGGCGAGGACCTGAAGGCGGCGCTCGAGATTTTCATGCTTTACCGGCTGCGTCAGCAGATGGAGGCCATCGCCGCCGGGGAGAAGCCCACCAACATCATCCGGCCGGCTGCGCTGCGGCGCATGGAGCGGGAGCAGCTGCGCCGGGCCCTGCGCACGGTCAAGGCCTTTCAGGCCCGGCTGGCGAGGAAGTACCACCTGGAGATCTAGGAGCACGGGATGCCGCTGAAGCCGCTGCGGGTCGCGCTGGACCGGAGACGCCACAAGGGCGGCCGCTGGGCCGGCCTGTTCAAGCCGTATAGCGGCGACGAAGTCGTTTCCCTGGACTGCGAGACAACCGGACCGGATCCGGCAAATGCCGGCATTCTGTCGGTGGCGGCGGTGCCCATCAACGGCCAGCGCATCCTCACGAGCGAGGCCCTGGACATCAAGGCGGTTCCGGAAAGTGAGATCGAGCACGGGGCGATCCGGGTGCACCGCCTGCGCCGCCAGGACCTGGCCGACGGCCTGCCCATGGACGATGTCCTGGAACAGGTGCTGGATTTCGTCGGTAACCGGCCCATCCTCGGCTACAACGTCCGCTTCGACGCCCGGGTGCTGGACCGGCATATCAAGCCGCGTTTCGGCTTCCGCCTGCCCAACAAGCGGATCGAGCTCTCCGAGCTGTATCTGTCCCGCTGCCGGTCGGGAGAGGGCCAGGATGCGGATCTGCGTCTGGAAACGATCTCCGCAAGCGTCGGTTTGCCGCCTCCCCGGGGGCGGCACACGGCCCTCACGGATGCGGTCTTCGTCGCGGCGGTCTACGTGCGCCTGAAACACGGCAAGCGGCCGGCATGAAGAAAAGCCCCGGCATCGACGAGCTGGCCGGGCAGGTCGCCGCGCTCGACTTAACAACCTCACGGCACGCGGATGATGCTGCGGGCCGGCTGGTGCTGGAGGAGGCGGTTGCCGCCCTGCGGGTCGGCAACTACGGGGTGGGCGCGGTCATTTTCGATGCCCGGGGCGAGGTCGTGCTGCGGGCCGGGAGCCGGGTCATACGCCCGCAGTTCCGCTCCGACGGACACGCCGAAATGATGGCCCTGGGGTCTCTGGAAGCGGACCATCCCGCCCTCGTGCCGTCCACCCTGACCTTGATGGTTAGCCTCGAGCCGTGTCCGATGTGCCTGGCCCGGATCAAGCTGTCGGGAATCGGCCGGGTCCGGTACCTGGCCGACGACTATGACGGCGGCATGGTGCACCTGGCCGGGCGTCTGCCGCCGATTTTCCGGCTGCTGCACCCCGACCAGGATATTCGCCGGGCCGACGTGGACCCGGCGCTGAGGGAACTCGCCCTGGCACTGTTCGGCTGCAATCTGCGGGCGTTGCGCCGGGCAGTGCTGGCGCGCGCAAAAGGCCAGACCACGACCTGAGGGGCGCGATCCCTTCGACCGACCGTCTGCTGTCCCCTATGGCAGTGCGTAGCGGGCGCCGAGGTGCTGGCGAAAGTCGCGCACGGTGCGCAGGGCCTCCCGCAGCAGGGTCAGTTCGCCGTGGGGCAGGTTGCTGGTATTCACCAGGTTCGCCCCCTCCGGCGGTATTGCCATCGTGCCCTGTTCCTCGATGCGCATGAGCTGCTGACCCAGGCGGAGCTGGATCAGCACGGAGAAGGCTTCCGTCAGGTCCCGGGCCAGCTGGCTGTCCAGAGTGCCGGATTCGCCTAGCGCCTTGAGGCGGCGAAAGGTGTTGGCTGCCTCCAGCCGGCCCTCCAGGGCAATGGTCCGGGCGCCATGAACGATCGGGAAAATACCGTAGTGCTTGACGTCGATGGCCCGGCCGGTGGTATCGCCGGCCTCGAAAAAGGGCGGCGGGTCGCCCACGGCCTTGGCGGGCAGGGCCAGGGTGGCAAGGGACTCGCGGTCGCGTGGCAGCGCCTCGTCGAGACTGTCTCTCAGCGTATCGAACAGGCTGTGGCGCCCGGCCAGCGGCGTGGCGTCGAGAAATGCTGACAGGCCCGTCACCGCCGTCTCGTCTTCGAGACGGCACCACTGGGTCAGCCGTCGGCTCCAGCCTTCGGAATCGAGCACCCAGTCCGGGTTGCTCACCATCATCCCGCCGGCCGACGGCGGGTAGCCGAGCTCCCGGGTGCGCTCGGCGAACAGCCGCAGGTGCTGGTCCTGCTCCCGCCATTCGATGCCGGGCTCTACGATCAGCGCGTTGTTCTGATCGGTGCGCATCACCTGTTCGCCCCGGCCCTCGGACCCGGCCACGAGCAGGCAGCTCTCCTCGAGCACGTGGGGCGGAACGATCAGCTCGAAGTTGCGCGCCAGGATGCGCCGGTGGAGCTCAGCGAGGAGGTCCATGATGAAACGCACCCCGACCTTCTGGGCAAACAGGGAGCGGGCGAGGTCCGGCAGGCCGGTCGAGGCGGCGGCGAGGTCGGAGAAACTCTGCGCACGATCCACGCGCAGGGCCAGAACATGGCTGTGGCTGGAGAGAAAACCGAGGATGTCGGTCATCTCCACCAGCCCCGCGGGCGTGTCGCCCTCGAGTACCACCAGCCGCTCGATACCGTGCCGGGTCATGCGGATGAGGGCCTCGAACAGGAATCCACCCCTTTCGATGCTCAGCAGGTTCCACGTGGCCATGGGACAAACCGAAGCGTCGAGTCCCAGCCCTTCCAGGGCGACGGCCTCGAGCATGTCGGTGCGGGTGAGCATGCCGTAGCGCTCGCCTTCACGGACCAGGACGCAGTCGCATCCGGCATCGCGCATGGTGGAGACCACGTCGCGGACGCTGGCCTCGCAGTCCACGACCACGGCCGAGCGCATGCTCGTCTCGTCCACCCGGGCCATGTTGAAGTTCACAAGGTCCCGGTACGCGCCGCTCTGGGCCACCAGCTTGGTTTTCGTGGCCAGATCCTGGTGAAAAAATTCCCCGAAGGCAGTGGAGGAGAACACCAGTTCCTGGAACACCTTCTTCGGGAGGGCGTGGCACAGGGTGTCCTCCCGGGCCACATAGCGGTGCCGGGAGCGGCCGCGGAGCAGCGCCAGCGAGCCGAAGAGTTCACCGCTGCGGTAGTGGGCTACCGGGGCGGTGGGTGTCTCCGAGGCCGGGTCCTGTTCCTCGACCAGGCCCTTGTCGACGATAAACAGGCTCTGGGTCTCCACCCCCGCCGGGATGATCTCGTCACCGTCGGAAAAGAACTGGATATCCATCGCCCGGACCGCGCGCTCTCGCAGCGCCGGTTCCAGCAGTCCGAAGGGGGGCTCGTTGGTGTCGAAATCCGCGTACACGAACACAGGCTGACCAGAAGGGTTTAGAGTGTCAATTCGCACATGGTCGAGTGGCGCCCGGGACCCTCGGTTCTGCCCATCCCGCCGTCCTCGTCGAGCGCCGTCCCGTCAGCTGAGGAAAAACGGGCTTTCCGCGCCGCGGACGTGCCGCAGTGCGGTATGTTGGTCGTAACAACCACTGGATATCCGGGTCGTCCGGGGAGGAATTTCGATGTCGTCACGTGCCGCCGCCGGCCTGCTCCTGCTCATGAGCCTGGCCTTCGCGATGGGCTTGCAGCCCTCGCTCGTTGCCGCCCAAGAAGCCCCGGCGGCCGCCGCGGATGGCGGCGGGCTGGCCGCGGAGGACAAAGCCGCCCTCGACGCGCGGGTGGAGCGGGTCCACGAAATCAACGAGCGCATCAAGAGCCTCGAGGCCCGGGCCGAACAGGCCGACGAACGCACCCGCCGGGTGCTGCAGTCGCGGATCGACGGCGCCTGGGCTGACTTGGCCGACGAAGGGCAGTCGTTTGCCGAAGACGTCCAGAAGTTTGCGGCCGAGGGCGTGGATACCGGCGATTACCAGGACACTGCGCTCAGAGTGCTGGAGGCCGTGCCGACCCGCGTACGCGAGGCCATTGATCACACCTGGGAAAGCGTCGAGCAACCCGCGTCCGACGCGAGTGCTGCAGAGCAGGCCGCCGTGGACGCGCGCACCTTCGACGCCGCCGATCGAATCAACAGGTTTTATGCAGCACTCGTTCGCAACGTGGAGCTGAGTGAGTCCTTCGGCCTGGATGTCGGCGACCAGCGCCAGGAACTCATCGATGACCTCCAGGATCGGGCCGAGAATCTGTCTGTCGCCCTGGAGCTGACCCAGGACGACGTCGCCGCCGCCGAGGCGAGCCTCTCGCTGACGCCGGACGACGCGGAGGTGGCTGCCAAGGTCACCCTTCTTCGGAATCGTTCCAAGGCCGTCGCCGGGCAGCTGGAGCAGGCCATCAGTCTGCTGGAAGAACTCGATGTCCAGTCGCCGAACTTCAAGAAACAGGTGATCGCCGCGACGGGCGAGGTGAACACGGACGTGCTCAACCCGGCCGTGGCCTTCGGGCTGCTGGGTGACTGGCTGGGCGGGATCGGCGATTGGTTTGTAGAAAACGGGCCGCGCCTGCTGGTCCAGCTGCTGCTTTTCGTGGCCATCATCCTGGCTTTCCGCTTTTTGGCGCGACTGGGACAAAAAGTGGTGACCCGGGCTTTGGATGCCTCGAAGGTCCGCATGTCCCGGCTGCTGCGGCAGATGATCATCTCGGTCACCCGGGGCCTGATCATGATCTTCGGTGTGCTCGTGGCCCTGTCTCAGATGGGTATCTCGGTCGGCCCGCTGCTGGCTGGTCTGGGTGTTGCCGGCTTCATCGTCGGTTTCGCCCTGCAGGACACGCTGGCCAATTTCGCCTCGGGCCTGATGATTCTTTTCTACCGGCCGTTCGACGTGGGCGATCTCGTGGAAACCGGGGGCGTTTTCGGCAAGGTACAGGACATGAGCCTGGTCAATACCACCATCCTGACCGTAGACAACCAGACCCTGGTCGTGCCCAACAGCAAGATCTGGGGCGACGTGATCAAAAACGTGACCGCCCAGCAGGTGCGCCGCGTGGACATGATCTTCGGTATTGGCTATGCCGACGACATTCCGAAGGCGGAGGGGATCCTGGAAGACATCGTCACGCATCACGAGTCGGTGCTGGACGATCCGGAACCGGTGGTAAAGCTGCATGAGCTCGGAGAGTCGTCGGTGAATTTCGTGGTGCGCCCGTGGGTTAAGCGGGACGACTACTGGGACGTCTACTGGGACATTACTCGCGAAGTGAAGATGCGCTTCGACGACGAAGGTGTGTCGATTCCCTTTCCCCAGCGAGATGTGCATCTCTACACCGAGGAGGCGGTCGCGCTGGCCGCGCCCGAAGCGCGCGAGGCGCTGGCGTCTGACAACGGAGACAGGCCGGCCGAGGAAAAACCGGCGCCTTCCCGGGAGCGCACGGCGTCCACTGGACTGGATGCGGACAGTGCGGATGCACCGGAGGGGCGCGGTGACGACGACGGCGGCAACGGCGGCGGCGACGACGGGCGCTGATGGCCGTTGACATCACGCGCTGAGGTTCCGCGAACCGCCGGCAGGGCGGCGGACGTCCGGCGTCCGTCCCCGGCAAGGTGATACACGCGCAGTCCGGAGCCGGCCGGGACGTGCTCGTCACCGGTTTGAACGGCACCCTGGCGCCCGCGGTTGCCAAGGTCCTGCGCGAGCAGGGGACGACCGTCAGAGGGTGGAACCGCAACCGCGTGTCTCCGGATGACGGAGCGGCCTGCATCCATGAGCTCGAGCGGGCCCGGCCGGCGGCGGTTTTTCACCTGGGTCTGGGGAGCGAGGCGTGGGCGGCGCTGCTGGCCGGCTGGTGTGACCGCCACGACGTGCCGTTTCTGTTTACGAGCACCGCCATGGTGTTTGATCACGAGCCCGACGGACCGCATCGTGTGGGAGACGAATGCACGGCGAGGGACGACTACGGCCGATACAAAATCCGCTGCGAGGAGGCGATTGCCGGCGTGTCCGGCCAGGCGATCGTCGCCCGGATCGGATGGCAGATCGGTACGCGGCGCGGCGGCAACAACCTGCTTGAGGCTCTGTGGCGCATGATCGAAACCGAGGGTCTCATCCGCGCCAGCAATTGCTGGCGGCCGGCGTGCTCGTTCATGAACGACACCGCCGAAGCCCTGACCCGGCTGGTTGCCGACGGCGTGTCCGGTACCTGCCATCTGGACAGCAACGCCGTTGACGCACTGAGCTTCCACGACATCGTACTGCGGATGCGAACACTTCACGGCGCCGACTGGCGTGTGGAGCGAGTTGACGACTATGTCCACGACCAGCGACTGCTGGATGACGTTCAGCGTATTCCCAGACTAAGCGACAGGCTGCCGGGCTGAGCTGGAAATACGCCCCAGTGATGCGACGCGCTTGATGCTCCGCCGCGGTCAACTTGGACCACGAGGAAGCGTTGCCGCGAATGCGCATGAGCGGATTATGGCAAAGCATTCGGCGGTCACCGGCCGGCCCGGATACACTCGGGTTTTGGGCGAACGAACGTCCCTGCAGGAATCTGAGCCGCACGCAGGGCCGAAGCATGCAGGATGGCGGCGACAGCCCGTCCCGCAGCTGGAGCGCAAACCGATATGGATTTTTCCCGCACCGAAGCACAACAGCGCCTCTGTGACGAGATCCGTGGGTTCGCCCGCGAGAAACTGGACCCGGGCACGGCCGAACGCCAGGTCGAGCGATTCGGCCGGGAACTGTGGGAGCAGATCGGCGCCAGAGGGATTCTCGGTTCCTGCGTGCCGGAGATCTACGGCGGCCGGGGCCGGGACGTGCTCACCACGATCCTCGCCATGGAGGCCCTGGGCGAAGGGTGCCGCGACAATGGCCTGACCCTCGGGGTCAACGGCCAGATGTGGGCGGTGCAGGAGCCAATCCAGCGCTTCGGGTCCGAGGAACAGAAGGAACGCTTTCTGCCGAAGCTGTGCTCAGGCGAATGGTTCGGCGCCCACGGCATGAGCGAGGCCACATCGGGTTCCGACACCTTCGCCCTCAAGACCAGCGCCGAACGCGAGGGCAGCGACTATGTGCTCAATGGCACCAAGATCTACATCGGCCTGGCGCCGGTGGCGGACCTGTCCCTGGTGTTTGCGTCCACCGCCCCCGACAAGGGTCGCTGGGGCCTGTCCGCGTTTCTCATCGAGAAGGACACCCCCGGACTGACCCGCAGCGAGGTGAAACAGAAGATGGGTCTGACCTCTTCGCCGCTGGGCGACCTGGTGATGGAGAACTGCCGCGTGCCGGGAGCCAACCGGCTCGGTCCCGAGGGTGCCGGCCTGTCCATCTTCAACCACTCCATGCAGTGGGAACGCAGCTTCATCTTTGCCAGCCACGTCGGCTCCATGGCCAGGCAGCTGGATGAGACGGTGGCGTTTGCCAAGGACCGTCGCCAGTTTGGCCAGCCCGTGGGCCACTTCCAGTCGGTCTCCAACCGCATTGCCGATATGAAGCTGAGGCTGGAGACAGCGAGGCTGCTCATGTACAAGGCCGCGTGGACCCTGGATCAGGGCGGCGACGCGAGCATGATCTCGGCGTTGTCGAAACTGCACCTGGGCGAGGGTTTTTTTGCGTCGAGCATCGATGCGATGCGGATTCACGGGGGCCGGGGATACCTGACGCAATACGAAGTGGAACGGGATGTGCGCGACTCCGCCGGCGGCGTAATCTACTCCGGCACGTCGGACATACAGCGTCAGTTGATCGCCAGACTGCTGGGGCTCTAGCGCTCGCAGGATTCCCCGCCTGTCCGACAGCGATGAGTACGCTTTCTGGCCAGTATCGATCGATCAGGGAAATCGGTATGCCGGCCCAGGGTATCAGCGAGAATGTTGCCGGTAAGTTGGCGATCACCGCCTTCACCGGCACCAATGAGCCAGGCCATTAGGAGTCATCGACATCTACTTCGGTCCGACGGCGCCCGAGGGACAAGAGGACAACCGGATCCAGGCCGACCCCGGCAAGGGGTGGAAAACAATTCCTCGCCTCTACGGCTCCCTGGAATCCCTCTACGATAAGGGCTGGAAGCCGGGTGACCCGGAGCCGGTGGAGTGAGACCGGCGATATTCTGGGCGCACCCTTGCAACAGACCCCTTGAGCCGGACGCTTATGAAGCCATCGGCCAGGCACAGGAATGAGTCAGCCATGGATCGAATGACAACCACCGCTGCACTGGAGAAGCTGGGTAACGAACACGGCGCTGTGTTCACCGGGGTGTTACGCCATGGGTCACTCGAGGTGGAGATCTATAAGCCGGACAAGGTCGACAATCAGCAGCCGCACACCCGGGACGAGATTTACGTTGTTACTTCGGGGTCTGGGTATTTCGTGAACGGGGAAACGCGGCAGCCGTTCGAGCCGGGGGAGGTTCTCTTTGTGCCCGCGGGCATCGCTCACCGGTTCGAGCAGTTCACTCCCGACTTTGCCACCTGGGTGTTCTTCTACGGGCCCGAGGGTGGTGAAAACGCCGGCGGCCAGGGCTGAGCGAAACGGTACCGGTGTCGGTGCTAGGCTTCTCTGAGCGCCGAATTGTCTGGCCAGGGTTCGGCTCAGCCGGCCGTTTCTTCTTCGCTGACTCTCCCGCTGTCGGGGAGAGCGCAACAAAACAAGGCACAAACATCCATGAGCAAACAGATTCTGAAGATTTCCGACGAGTTCTGGAACATCCGCGGAGAGTTCAAGATCGGAGGCGTCTTGAATATCGGTACACAGGCCTCGTTGGCGCGTCGGGCCACCGGGCAATTCGTCCTGCTGGACGCCTATACGCTCGACGGCCAGGTGAAAGCGGAGGTTGACGCGGCCACCCGTGACGGCGCGGACATCGAGGCGATCATCAATCTGCATCCCTTCCATACCGTGCATGTGAAGAAGGCCCATCAGCAATATCCCGACGCCAGGCTTTATGGCACCCGGCGGCACCTGGACAAGTTTCCGGACCTGCCATGGCAGACCGAATTGAGCGAGTCGGCAGAATGTGCGGCCCTGTTCGCCGAGGATTTCGAGTTTTCCGTGCCTGCCGGCGTGGACTTCATTTCCAGCAACGAGCACCTGCATTTTTCGTCCGTGCTGGCGTATCACAAGGCATCGAGGACGATTCATTCGGACGACACCTTGATGTACCTGCAGTTGCCCGGGCTGCTGGGCATGCTCAAGAAGCCGGAGGTTACCTTTCACATGACGCTGGCAAAGACGCTGGAACGGCGAGCCTCGGCGGCGGAGGACTTTCGAGCCTGGGCAAGGCAGCTGGCTGCGGATTGGAACGACGCCGAGAACCTCTGTGCCGCACACTCGGCCGCTTTGCTGGGTCGGGACAATCAATCCGAGTCGATTTCCAACAGGATCCTGATTGCCCTCGGAAAAGTGGAAAGAACCCTGCAGGCTCATGAGAAGAAATTCGGTTGATCGACCGGGTCGTGTGGCCGTTGCGCTCCAGCGCAACTGGAGAATCCTGCGGGTGACTGCGGATCGGCCAATCGATCATGCCGTGCCAGAAATCTGCCGTCGACGCAGATATCTCTGCACTCAGATGCCTTGCATTAGGGGACATTACTGATGATCGATTTCGTGGCAAGTTTCATCTTTTTCTTCGCGGTAATCGATCCCATCGGCACGGTACCCGTTTTCATTGCGGTAACGAGCCAGTTCGACGAGCCCACCAAGAGGCGCATAGCCCTAAAAGCTACGCTGGTGGCCGCTGGCATTCTCTTGTTCTTCGTCGTGGCCGGGGAAGTGATTCTGACCGCCATGGCAATTCCTCTTTCGGCCTTTCAGATTGCCGGCGGCGTCGTGTTGTTCCTGTTCGCGCTCTCGATGATTTTCGGCGAGAGCAAACCTGATCAGGAAGTCAAAATGGCCGCGAGCGGTAGTGAAACGGCCATCTTTCCACTCGCCGTGCCGTCTATTGCCGGCCCCGGCGCCATGCTGGCGGCCGTGTTGATGACAGAGAACACGCGCTTCGGCCTCATGGAGCAGGTTCAGACTGCTGGTGTAATTCTCGCGGTGTTGGTAATCGTGTTGCTCCTCATGCTCGCGGCCACCTGGATTCACAGGTTCATCGGCAGCAGCGGAGCGAGCATTGTCAGTCGGATCATGGGAATGATTCTGGCCTCCGTTGCGACGGCCAATGTCCTGGACGGCATCAAGGAATTCTTCAGCCTGTGATGAGCAGACGTTCGCCCGCCCGACATCGCCCGTGGGATCAAGGTACGGCGGCGGGTATCTGCCGGTGCCAGCCAAGCTGCTGCGGGAATCGACTGTGAGGTCTAGCGTCATCATGCGGCATCGAACCAGCTATCCCGATCCCATCGCCTTCAAGGCGAATGACCTGCTCCAGATCGGCGCCGAGGATGCCGAGTATCCGGGGTGGATCAGGGTCACACTGAATGACGGCAACGAGGGGTGGGCACCCGCGGACTTCGTTCGGGTTCTCGACGGGCCGGCCAGGGGGATGGCCACCGCGGATTACTGTGCCCGGGAGCTGGACGTGGATGTCGGGGATGAGCTGCAGATCCTGGGAACCTATGGCGGCTGGCACCATGTGGTCAACGTGGCCGGTGAAGAAGGTTGGGTGCCCCAGGCATGCGTGCGGCGCAATGAACGTCCCAGACAACGGGCCAGACAAGGATCTGTTACATCGGGAGCGCCAATGAGAGGAACATTTGGATGGTTGAGCGTCACCCTGCTGGCAGGTGCGTTTGCGTGCTGGGGAGGCTATCTGTGGATCGGGGCCGAGGTAGACGCTGACGGCATCCTGCGCGAGCCGTTTGCCCTGATTCCCCTGGGCTGGATGTGTCTGATCGCTGCCCTCATCAGCGGTGTCGCCTGGTTGTTCATGCGCTCACGCGACTAATCGATCTAGCGAGTTCCGAAACGAACCGGGATATTTACCGCCGAGCCGATCCCGTCTTGAGTCGAGCGTAGCGATCAATCCTTGCTTCTCGTCTCCGCGCCCAGGTCGCTGCCTTGACCTATCCTTAGCGCGGTGTCTTCCGTGACTCCGGCAGAGCAGGCCTGTTACCTGGCGGTGTCTCAATCCCCCGTCCGCGCGATGCAATGCACTGCAGCGGCATGGGCCGGATGTCCGGCGGCGAAGCCACGAGTGATACAGAAGGAGCATCAATGACAGAAATGACGGATCGCGTGGCCCTGGTTACCGGCGCAAGCAGCGGAATTGGACGGGCTACGGCCAAGGTCTTTGCCGGGAAGGGCGCGAGCGTGGTCCTGGCCGCGCGGCGCCAGGAAGAACTCGCCTCCCTCGTGGCCGATATCGAAGCACTCGGGGGCAAGGCGAGCGCCATCAGGACGGACGTCTCCTCGGCGGACGACGTCGAGGGCATGGTGGCTCACGCCATCGAGACCTTCGGTCGCCTCGACTATGCGGTAAACAACGCCGGTATCGAGGGGCAATGGGCCCCCGTCACCGAGTTGGCCGAAGAGCAATGGGACCGGGTCCTCGGCATCAATCTGAAGGGTGTATTCCTGTGCATGAAGTACGAGGCGAGAGCCATGCTCAAGTGCGGGCACGGCGGCGCCATCGTCAACATCGGGTCGGTGAATTCCTTTCTCGGATTCCAGACCGCATCCGCCTATGTCACCTCTAAGCACGGCCTGATCGGGCTCACTTCAAGCGTCTCCGCCGAGCTGGCGCCTCAGGGAATTCGGGTGAATCTCCTGTGTCCTGGTGTCATCGATACGCCAATGCATCACCGGGCGCGAGCGTTCGTCGGCGATGAGATCTACGACGAGACGCTGCTCCCGAGTATTCATCTTCGGCGGGCGGGTCGTCCCGAGGAAATCGCCCGTTCCATTGCCTTCCTGTGTTCGGACGATGCCAGCTACATCACTGGCACCACGCTGACGCCGGACGGCGGCTACACGCTGACCATGTGAGGTCGAGCTTATGACCCCTGATCGTTTGCGGCATTCAAGGCGCCGTCGCATGAGCTGCGAAGCCGGGCGCTAGGCCTCATGCTCCACCACGTTTCTCTTCCTGTTTCCGACATTGTCGCCTCGACTCGCCTCTATGATGCGGCGATGGGGGCGCTTGGATACCGGCGTGTGTGCGCGGCGGAAGGATTCGTGGGTTATGGCCTCCACGACGACGAGGACCAGCTTGCCCTCAAGCAAACATCCGACCCCGGGGTCGCGCGACCCCGTTTCCATCTCGCCCTCGCTGCACCGACGCAGGCCGCGGTGGCTGCATTTCACGAGGCTGCGTTACTGCATGGAGCAACTGATGACGGGGCGCCCGGTCTTCGGCCGCACTATGGCGATCATTACTACGCCGCCTTCATCATCGACCTGGACGGAAACCGGATCGAGGCGGTGCATAATGAGGCCGCCGCCAGTCTCGTGGGACGAGCGCCGGGCGCGGTGTCACCGAACTCATCCCACGGTATGTAGCGCATCCGCAAACGCCCTCTGTCGCTCAATGTCGAACAGCCCCTGAACCGGAGATCAACCATGAAAGCCGTTGCCTACAGGACCCCCGGCCCCATCGATCGGGAGGATGCCTTGGAAGACGTCGATCTGGAGATGCCGACGGCCGAAGGCCGCGATCTCCTCGTCCGGATCCATGCCGTGTCGGTCAACCCCGTGGATGCCAAGGTTAGAGCCGCCATGGCGCCGGAAACCGGATCCTGGCGCGTGCTGGGCTTCGACGCCGCCGGCGTCGTCGAGGCGATCGGATCTGAGGTGCAGGACTTTCAGCCGGGCGATCCGGTGTTCTACGCCGGGTCCATCGCCCGACCGGGCACGAACAGCGAGTTTCATCTCGTCGACGAGCGCATTGTCGGCCGCAAACCCGCCAGCCTCAGCGACGTCGAGGCTGCGGCACTTCCGCTAACCGCGATCACCGCGTGGGAAATGCTCTTCGACCGGCTGGACGTGAGACATCCCACAGCCGAGGGCGGTGATCTCATCCTGGTCATCGGCGGTGCGGGGGGTGTCGGTTCGATCACCCTCCAGCTTCTGCGGACCCTGACCGATCTGACCGTGGTCGCCACCGCGTCACGGCCAGAGACCCAGGATTGGGTGCGCGAGTGTGGTGCCCATCACGTCATCGACCATCGCCAGCCGCTGGTGTCTCAGGTCGAGGCCCTGGGACTTGGTGCGCCCGGCTACGTATTCTCGACTACGCACACCGGCGAGCATCTGTCCGACATCGTCCAGCTTATTGCTCCGCAGGGCCGCTTCGGCCTCATCGACGACCCCGACGTGCTCGACGCGAAGCCGTTCAAGCAAAAGGCCGTGTCGCTGCACTGGGAGTTCATGTTTACGCGGCCGGTTTTCGACACGCCGGACTTGGCGGAGCAGGGCAAGCTGCTGAACGAAGTGGCGGCGCTGGTCGACGCGGGCCGGATCCGCTCAACGGCCACCGAGATTGCCGGCAGGATCGATGCGGCGACGCTGCGCGCGGTCCATGGGCAGATCGAGAGCGGCACGGCGCGCGGCAAGATCGTCCTGGAAGGTTTCTGAGCGGTCTGGCCCGGGTTCGCACCGGGGCACTCCTCGGGCTCCTTGCTCCATGCATGATCATTCGGCGATGGCATGCCCTGCCACGCCGCTGGCGTCGTGAAATTGTGAAGCCTCGCCTTGACCGGCCAGGGATGGATTGCTGAACTGAACCACCGCAGCTCTTCTCCCTGCCGTTGGGCATAAACCGGGGTACACCGGCGAAGAATTCGCCGAGGCACATCGTGCGAACCATCGTTCACCTTGTCATTCTGTCGGCTATCGCTCTCACCGCGTGGCAGGAGTTCGGACCCGCGCCGGGGTTTCCCGGCGGCCCTGCAGGGCCCGATGCGGTCCTGGCAACGGCCTTCGAATCCCGGCAAAGCAATCTGCAGGTCAAGGGGCAGGGCGTAGTGGCCCGGGTGCTGTCCGATGACCGCGATGGCAGCCGTCACCAGCGTTTCATCCTTCGTCTTGTCTCCGGTCAGACGGTCCTGATCGCCCACAATATCGACCTGGCACCACGCATACCGGGTATCGAGAACGGCGATACGGTGGAATTCCACGGTGAATACGAGTGGAATCCGAGAGGCGGGGTGATCCACTGGACCCTCCACGATCCCGCCGGTCGTCACGTGGGTGGCTGGCTGAAACACGAAGGGAGGACCTATCAGTAGAGACGGCTCGGGTTTACCTTCCGACCGGCGAGCCGACTTCGACGACCGAACCGGCGGTGCGGTCTGATGTATCTGAACGGGGCGCCGAGGCGAATCGTGGCCCGTTCCGCTTATCGCTCAGCCGGAAACCTTCAGCCCGGCCTTGCACAGGCCATCGAGAATCAGGTCCCGCACATTCGGCTGCCCATACAGCCAGCGGTCGAGAAGAGCCGGTATTTCCTCAGGGCGAAACGGGCAGAGGGCGAGAAACTGGTCCAGGGCTGCGTGGGCTTTGTCCTGGTTGCCCAGCTGGCCCTGCGTGGCGGCGACCAGCTCCGGGCAAACCCAGTACTGCGGCATGTTGACCCGCTCGATGTATTCCAGGGCAAGCTCGTACTCGCCCTGGCGATAGTGGTCGTAAAAGATCGCGAACCAGTACCAGCCCGGATGGTTCGGGTTGAGACTAATCGCCCGCTTCACCAGGCCCAGGCCGCGCTCCCAGTCGCCGGTGAACGCGAACCAGACGCCGACCATTGCCATGGCGTCGGAGTCGCGCGGGTTCAGTTCCAAAGACCGCAGCCCGGCGGACCGACCCATGCCGACGTCCCGGTGAAAGAACGACGCATCGCAGAGGGCGAACTGGGCCCAGGCATGGTTCGGATCCAGCTCGGTGGCCCGCCGGGCCGCCTGCAGTGCACGCTCCAGCGAATCGGGCCGCATATTGAAGCCGTGCTTGAATTCCTCGAGGTAGATCAGGCTCTGCGCGGCCCAGGCCGTGGCGTTTCCGGGAGCCTTCTTGACCGCCAGTTCGGCGGCGGTGCGAGCGATCAGATGGTCTTCGGGGCTGACCCGCTGCCGATACACAAACTGGCGAATCAGCGACTCGTAGACCGTCAGGGACTTCGGGTCACGCTGCAGGACCGGGGCAGACAAGTCCCGCACCAGGGCGCCGTAGGGGTCGGCCACGGCAGTGACCACGTGATCGGTCAGGTCATCCAGAAGCTCGAATACGCTGTCTGCGTCATAGTTCCGATGGTAGTCGTCGCCCCAGATTTGCCTGGCGTTATGGGTATCGGTGAGTCTCGTGCTCAGGCGCAGGCTGCTTCCCGCCCGGCGCAGCGATCCTTCCAGCACATAGCGTGCGCCAGCCTTCTTGCCGGCTGCGGCCGACGCCTGGGAGGCTACGTTCAGATAGGAAAAGCGTGCCAGGGCGCTGGAGATGCCGTCGGCCAGTTCCTCGGCCAGGTCAGTCAGTTCCGGATCCGTACCCCTGACCTTGATCGGGGTGACGGCGATCCAGGGCCCGGCGTCCTCCGCGGGCTCCGGCGCCAAGGGCGAGGTTTCCGCAGCCGGCGCCGTACCGCCGAGCCTTAAACCCACAGCGTGCACGAGCTGGACAAGCGCCTCATCTCCCTGGCCCCCGGCCCATGTCGACAGGTCGATCGCGTGGTACTGGCGAAAGCCCATGGGGGGCAGGCCGCCGTCCAGGGTGGTGGCCACGAGCGTGCCCCGGCTTGCGGCAAACGACGCCTCATCCTTGACCCAGTTGGAGCGGGAACCGGAATCCGACCACGCCACGACGACCGTGCCAGCCGCCGCGAGTTCGGCTTCGATGATGGTGCTGAACTCGTCGCCGGCCACAATGCGCCGATCCCACCAGACTTCGAAGCCCTCGTCGCCCAGTGCGGCTGCGAGGCGCTCAATGATTTCGCGATCATCCCGGGCGTAGGAAAGGAATATGTCGGCCACGTCACCCCCTGTTCTGCGGTGCGCAGAACAGGGGTCAGTATAATTGCGCGCTCAGCGTCATGCGTCCAAGGCCTTCGTCCATGAAATCTGACGGGATCATCAGTCGTCTGGCCTCCGGCAGCCTGGTGCTGCAGATCGCCATCGGCATCGGCCTGGGCATCGCGCTTGCACTAATTTCACCCGATACGGCCAGGGGCTCTCTGCTTCTGGGTAATCTCTTCGTGCAGGCCTTGAAGGCGGTCGCGCCGATCCTCGTGCTGGTCCTGGTCGCATCGGCTATCGCCAACCGGCGGGCAAGCCACGCCTCGCAGCTGGGTCCGATCGTTGTGCTGTACCTGGTGGGCACAGTGGCCGCGGCGCTGATTGCGGTGGCCATGAGTCTCCTGTTTCCGACCACGCTGGCACTGCAGGTGACCGAGTTCAGCGCCGATGCGCCTCAGGGCATCGCGGAGGTCCTGGGCAACCTGCTGAACAAGCTCGTGGACAATCCGGTGAACGCAGTGCTCACCGGCAACTTCATCGGCATCCTGGTGTGGGGCGTGCTGCTGGGGGTGTTTCTTCACCAGGCCGCCGAATCGACCCGGCGGATGCTGGCCGACCTCGCCGACGCGGTGACGCATATCGTGCGCCTGGTGATCCGGTTGGCACCCATCGGCATCTTCGGCCTGGTGGCCGGCAATCTCGCGGAGTCGGGCTTGTCGGTCCTCGGCGGTTACGCGCGGCTGCTGACCGTGCTGCTCGGCTGCATGCTGATCATGGCGCTGGTCATCAACCCGTTGATCTTCTGGGTCAAGACCCGGCGAAACCCCTATCCAGTGGTGCTGACCGCCTTGCGGGAAAGCGGGGTCACGGCGTTCTTTACGCGCAGTTCGGCCGCCAATATCCCGGTCAACCTGGCCCTGTGTGAACGGCTGGACCTGGAAAAGGATACCTACGCGGTGTCGATTCCGCTGGGTGCGACCATCAACATGGGCGGGGCGGCCATCACGATCACCGTTCTGACCCTGGCGGCCGTGCATACCCTGGGTATCAGCATGGATCTGCCGTCGATGCTGCTGCTGAGCGTGGTGGCGGCGTTGTCCGCCTGCGGCGCCTCGGGCGTCGCCGGTGGGTCGCTGCTCCTGATTCCGCTGGCTTGCGGCCTGTTCGGCATTTCGAACGACGTGGCCATGCAGGTGGTCGCCGTGGGCTTCGTGATCAGTATCCTGCAGGATTCCGCCGAGACCGCCTTGAACAGCTCCACGGATGTCGTTTTTACCGCCGCGGTGGCAACGAAAACGTCTTGACCACTGACTAAAACACGCCGGGCCGGTCTCGAAGAGGCTGGCACCGGCTCCAGCAGGAGACCGCCGATGCATCATGAGACCCCAGGCTTGTCCAAGGGCGAGGAATCCCGCCCGATTCCCCAGGAAGCGTTCGACTGGTACGACGAATACGCTCATGGCCTGATCGACCGGCGCACCTTCATGACGCGGCTGGCCGGGCTCGGCGCGCTGGGTTTCAGCATGAGCGTGCTGACCGGTTCGCTGCTGCCCGACTACGCAAAGGCCGAGCAGGTGTCCTTCAATGATCCCGATCTGAAGGCGACGTACGCAAAATACCCGTCTCCCAAGGGCCACGGCGAATGCCGGGGTTACCTGGTGACGCCGGCCGCGCTGGAAGGCAAGGCGCCGACAGTTCTGGTCGTGCACGAGAACCGGGGTCTCAACCCCTACATCAAGGACGTGGCCCGACGCCTCGCGAAGGCCGGATTCATCGCGTTTGCGCCCGACGCCCTGTATCCGTTGGGTGGTTATCCGGGTAACGACGACGATGGCCGCGCCATGCAGCGGAGCATGGACCGGGCGAAACTGGAGGAAGACTTCATTGCCGCGGCGCGGTTCATCAAGGGCCACGAGGCGAGTACCGGAAAGCTCGGCGCGGTGGGGTTCTGTTTCGGCGGCTACGTGGTGAATATGCTGGCCGCCTCGATTCCCGACGAACTGGATGCCGGTGTCCCGTATTACGGCTCTCCGGCAGCAGAAGCCCTGCGATCCAGCGTCAGGGGCCCGCTCATGCTGCACTTCGGCAGCCTGGATGAGCGGGTCAATGCCACCTGGCCGGACTACGAAAAAACCCTGAAGGCCAACGACGCCGAGTACGTGGCGTATTTCTACGAGGGCGCCAATCACGGCTTTCACAACGACTCCACGAGCCGCTATGCGCCGGCGGATGCCGAACTGTCATGGTCACGGACGATCGAGTTCTTTACCCGGAACCTGTCCGTGTAGACGACCCGGGACTCAGAGAGACGGGACTTCGCGGTTTCAGGGTTTCCGAGGGCCTTCCTGCTGCTACGCTTCTCTTCGGACGCGTAAAGGCTAAAAGGTCGACGGATTGCAAAAAAAAAGCAAAACCCTCACCGGCGGCACGGCTGCAGGATACCGGGAGAGATTTTGCAGGCGTCAGCGAATATCCAGTCGGCCTGCGCGGGCTGCTCGAGCGCGGGATCTTCGGCGCGGCAATATCGCAGGGGCTACCGGAGCGGGGCGCCGCTGACCGTCAGCGACGCCCAGGGCCCGTCGGCATTTACAACTGATTCAGGAGACCCCATGGACTGGAATATTGCGGCATCAATCGCCGAGGTCGTGGGCGCGGTGGCCGTGATCATCTCGCTGGTCTACCTCGCCACCGAGGTCCGCAATAACACGAAAGCGCTGAAGGCCTCGGCGGGCTTTGACGCTTCGCTGCAGATGGGTCAGCTCAACGAGGCCCTGTTCCAGGCAGTGATCGGCGATACGGAATATCAGCAGGGCCGGGAGTCGCGCTTCACGACCCTCGTGCGCAAGGTTTATAACCCGGAAGCGGACGTGGACGATCTGACCTCGTCCGACCTGATCCTCCTGCTATTTATCAACCGCTCCATATTCCAGAGGATCGAGGGCGAGTATTACCTGTACCAGCACGGGTTCCTCGACGCCGCCCGGTGGGAAGCCAGAAAGTCCTGGGCATGCGGCTACATCGAGCTGCCGCTGGTCAAGGCTTGGTGGGACGATGAGATCAAACAGGGCATTTTCCGGCCCGAGTTCATCGCCGCCATCTCCGGGGAGATTAAGGCGCGTCTGAAGGTTCAGGTGGCCGGGGCGGACGGCGCGAGTGGCAGAAGTCCGGCGAAATAACCCGATCGCGCCGGTGCTCGTAACACGGGCCAGGCGTTGACTCCTTGACCCAGGCCGACAGCGGCATGTCGTGCACCTGCGGGTACATTGACTATCCTTGGTCACGCCTCGGCCATGAACAGGGTGCCGCTCCACCGTACCGGACGGAACTGGCCCGACCAGGCGGGGTCCATTGCAGTTGACCTTTGCATGCCGCCGTCCCGCAGGGGCGGCTGGCCCTTTGGCGATCAACGTCAACCAGCTGACCTGGAGAATGCGCAGTGAGCTATGACATCGGGGGTAAGACCGTGCTCGTCACGGGTGCGAATCGCGGTATCGGCAAGGCCTTGGTAGAAACATTTCTTCAGCACGGAGCCGGCAAGGTCTATGCCGCGGTTCGCGCCGTCGACAGCGCTGCGCCTCTGGTCGAGGCCCACGGCGACAAGGTGGTTCCGGTGCCTGTCGATCTGGCCGATGCCGGCGCGATCAGCCGCGCGGCGGAAACCGCGTCGGATGTGGACGTGGTGGTCAACAATGCGGGTGTCCTGACAACCACCGGGCCGCTGGATTCCGACGCCGCGAAGTCGCTGGACTTCGAGCTCAAGGTCAACGTTTTCGGCCTGCTGCATATGGCGCAGGCGTTCGCGCCTGTGCTGAAGAACAACGGCGGGGGCGTCTTTGTCCAGCTGAACTCGGTCGTCTCCTTCAAGAGCTTTCCCAACTTCACCACGTACTCGGCGTCGAAGGCTGCCGCTTATTCGCTGACCCAGGCGCTTCGGGAAGTTCTCGGCGCGCAGGGCACCACGGTCCTTAGCGTGCATCCCGGACCGATCGCCACGGATATGGGCGATGCCGCGGGCCTCACCGATATCGCCGAACCCGCGTCGCTGGTGGGCGAGGCCATCATCAGGGCGCTCGAAGACGGCGAATTCCACGTCTTCCCCGACTCCATGGCCAGACAGTTCCAGGCGGCCTATGACAGTTTTGCGAAGAACGTGATCGAGGCCAGCGCCGCCGAGGGCTGAGGACCCGCGCCGCGGTCACGCCGTTGAATGACGGCCTGAAGACTGTCACCCGGTTCGCCCTGGCGCTGGACGCCGAAGACTATGCCGCGGCGAAACGACTTTTGAGTGACGCCTGTGAGGACGCTTGCCGCGGGGCCATTCATCGCGGACCCCAAGCCATCATCGCGTCGTATCGCGGCAACGGCGACGCGGCCCGGGCATTCGAATCCATCGACTACGAGAGCCGTGTCGAGCGAGGGTCCGCGGTGTTTTCGGATTCGGTCCGTCGATGACATCAGCCACGCCGGCCAACGGCTCGTTTTTCGATGTGAGCAGATCGTTCAGACCGGGCATACAGGCCGGATCACGGGGATCGGACATGTGGATCTTCCGGGACAGCTGGAGGTGCTGCCGAAATTCAAGGCGTTGTTCGAATCGGGGACGTCCGGCGACACAGAGTGCTGATCAACGTTTCTTGCTGCTAAGGTGTCGCCGATGAAGAAACTCCTCAAGGTCCTGGCCATTGCCGGCGCGCTCGCCGTCGCCGGCGTGTTCGCCCTCCGCCTCGCCTCGCCCGAGATCCGGGTGGAGAACCGGTCGGCCATGCCTATTGCCGAACTCGTGGTCCGGCTGCCATCGAGCCGGGTGTCGTTCGGCCCTGTCCAGCCAGGCACCGACAGTGGCATTTACTACTCGGCGCGCCAAGCCGAGGGACAGTACGCTTATGTCATGCGCTTCGAGGGTGGAGAGACCGTCGAAGGCGCCTGTGGTGAGGTGATCCCGTCCGATTTCGCAAAACGACTTCGTCTCGTCGTGTCTTCCCCGGACGATGTCGAATGCCGGGAGGATGACAAGGTCTTCTAGGATCACCGGTACCGGGCATCGCAAGACCCCGGTCCGGGTTCATTGTCGAATCTCGCGCCATAATTGGCGCCCAGGGCGAGCCGGCCCTGGCCAGGAGCCGACATGAGCATTTCCAGAAAAGACCTCTGCGTGGTGTACCTGCTGATTGGCCTGCTGGGCCTGGTCGGCACGTGGGGCAACAACATCGACTATTTCTTTTCAGGCTTGGGGATCGCAGGGGTGAACCTGCTCTTCTGGCAGGAGACCCTTGCCAATCCGGCCAGCCGGTCGATTACCGTGGATATTCTCTGCCTGGGTATCGCCGCGATCACCTGGATGTTTTTCGAGGCCCGCCGGCTGTCCATGCGCGGTATTCCGATCTACGTATTCCTGAGCATTTTCGTTGCGATCGGCGCTGCGTTCCCATTCTTCATGGTTCACCGGGAGCGCACCCTGGCGCGCCTGGAGGTTTCTGACACCGCCGGCAGGCTGTCGAGAGCCGAACTCGCATTCCTCGGGGCTCTGGGTCTGTTGATCGTGGGGTATACGGGGCTTGCGCTGACGAGGTGACGTGGATCCCGCGCATGCAGCTCGGGTCACAGGCCCGGGACCGGGCATTCACATCGCTGTGGCCGACAGGCGTGCGCCGATGAGATCGATGGGAGCGGGACGCCGGCAAGCCGAGTTCCCGCTGTGTGCCGGATTTGTGCGCAGGCCGATCGGCGAACGCTCAGCCCCGGTAGGTCAGTCTTTTTCCGGCCGCCTTCAGGCCTGCCCCGACCGCCGTTCCGGCAAACGCCGCCAGCAACCAAAACCAGCCGTGCAGGCTGCCGCTGGAAGCGCCCCCGAGAAAAGCGCCGATGTTGCAGCCGAGCCCGACCACGCCGCCGTAGCCCAGCAGCAGGCCGCCTAGCAACGCGCTGAAGCCCTCGCCGGGGCGGACCTTCCAGTCCACCGCCAGGCTGCCGGACCGGGCCGCGGCCAGTGCTGTGCCGAGGATCAGTCCGCCGATCATCAGCGTCGCGGTGTGTGTCCACAGACTGGCTTCCAGCGCGTTGATTCTGGAGTCCGCCGACCAGTAATCCCAGAAGGCCACGTCGAGATCCAGGCCGAAGGCCTGGATGAGATGCGCGCCCCACAACGGCGGCGCCGTCATGATGGTCCAGGGCCGGCCGGAAAGCACCAGGGTCGCGGCGCAAAGCATCGCGATCACCACCACGCCACGGGACAGGGACCAGGAGCGGTGGGGCCCGAAGGATTCCTGCAGCGCCGGCCGTGACACTGATCCGTGGCGGACCTTTTCCAGCCAGAGGCTGGCGCCGGCCAACAGTCCGATGACCGCCAGGTTGCCCGCCATGCCGGGCACCGTCCCCCACTCCCTGGGCAGGGACACGGCGAACCAGCTGGCCCGGGCTTCCCACCAGCCGAAGTGGGCGCTGCCGAGGGTCGCGCCCGCCATCATGGCCACGACCACGATGACGTAGCGAAACTTGCCTCGTCCCACGGCCGACAGCGATCCCGACGAGCAGGCGGACGCGAGCTGCGCACCGATGCCGAAGAGAAAGGCGCCGGCGAGCAGCGCCACGCCGACCGGCCGCACAATGTCGAGAACCGGCTGGCCGAACGCCGCACCGCGGGCAAACAGCGGAAAAAACACCAGGCTCAGAATCGCCAGGAGCGCGAGCTGGGACCGCAGTCCCGCCCCGCGGCCGTCGATTACCTGGGCCCGCCAGGCACCGGCGAACCCGAACCCGGACTTCTGCAGGGCAAATCCCAGCCCGCTGCCCACGAGCAGCAGCAGGGCGGGCCGCACGCCTGCGTTGTCATAGGCGAACCAGGTCGCAACGCTCAGCAGGACCACTACGCCGGCCAGCGGGAGCACACGAGCCGAATCCAGGCCCCGCCGCGCGGGCGCAAGGGTCTGCGAACCAAGAATAGCGGCGAGTGGGGGCATAACCGATCCGACCGGGGATGACGGGACGTCGAAACCTACACGAGGCCCGGCCAAGCCAGAACGAAGGGATCATGATGATCCTATAACCAAAAGTTATAAGGCGTGTTGGCGGGGCGCTCGCTTCGACACTCTTCGCTGCGGCAGGTCGGTCGGATCCGGTCGCGGTCCCGGGTGGACACAGCGGGCGGGCGACGCAACGCGTCCAGAAGAGGGCAGGCAGCCATGACCGACCCGGTTCCCCGACAGCAGTACGCCTTTCGTCCGTCGCCGGGCGGGCTGAAAGCCTGGGATGTGCACCGGCTGATCGGACTGGCCGCGGACCTGCCAGTCAAGGACGTTGCGCTGGCCGATATCCGGGAGATCGATCAGACCTGCCGGTATGAACCGGACGATCCACCACCAGCCTGCCGGAGCATTCTCGTGGACGCCGAACCCGTTTTCCGAGCCGAACTTCGCTAGCCGGTCATTCTGGCATCCCACGGCAGCGTGATGGATGGCATGCATCGAATTCTGAAGGCGCTGATGGACGGCCGGGACATCATCCGCGCGGTGCAGTTCAACACCGATCCCTAACCGGGCTACGGGGCCGGCCACCGTCGAAGCTGCCATACTGAGAAAAAGCTGGCGGACCTTGGTCCAGTTCACTGCGGGATGACCCATGATCGTCGATGTCCAGTTCGAAATCCTCGGCCGCTCTGTCGGGGCGAGACAATGAGCGTCCTGGACCTGCAGCGGTTCGTGGAGGCGGTCGACACCGTCCGCGTGGACGGCCGGGTGGCGGTGGAGGAGAAGCTTCGCGAGGCGGTCGAACGTCCCGGTGCCGTGCTCGCCGCCGTGGGCGAACCCGAGAAGGCCGGGATAAGAACGATTTTCCGGTCCGACAAACTGACGATCCTGAACATCGTCTGGGCGCCGCACATGGTGTTGCAGCCTCACGACCACAACATGTGGGCGGTCATCGGCCTGTACACCGGCCGCGAGGACAACTTGATCTGGCGGCGGACCGGTGAGCACGTTGAGGCCAGCGGGGGCGTGTCGCTGTCGTCGGGCGATGTGTTCGGGATGGACGCCGACGGGGTGCACTCGGTGCTGAATCCGATTTCCCGCCTGACCGGGGCCCTGCACATCTACGGCGGGGACTTCTTTGCCCCGGGGCGTCATCAGTGGGATCCCGAAACCCTTCAGCAAGAGCCCTTCGACGTGGACGCGCTGAGGCGATCGTTCGCCGCGGCCGAGAAGCGCTTTGCCGCGGCATGAACGCTGCGCCTGCGCGAAACGGGACCCTACCCCCGGCCCCGGCCGGTGAGGCTGGCGGAGCGACCGCATGACCGTGACCGGTGAATGCTTCTGCGGAGCGATTCAGTACCAAGTCCGGGGCGGACTCGCAAATGCCCGGTCCTGCCACTGTTCCCGCTGCCGGAAGGTGTTCGGCGGCGCCGCGTCGGCGTTTGCCGAACTGGCAGACCTGGCCGTGTTCCGCTGGACTCGCGGAGAGCAAAATCTGCGCCGCTATATCGGCGCGAGCGGCTGGGGGCTGGGGTTTTGCCGGACCTGCGGATCGGCCCTGTGCGGGCTGCACCGGGGCAAGGTCGTGGGCGTGACCCTCGGGACGGTCAACGGTGATCCCGGAGTCGAACTCACCGCGCATATTTACGTCAATTCCCGGGCGCCCTGGGACCACATCGACGGGACGATTCCCCGGTATGCGGAGGGCCTGCCAGAACAGTCGCAGGGATCCGACTAGAGACCATTGCGGCCGGGCCGAAGTACGCGGGCCGAAGTACGCGGGCCGAAGTACGCGGGCCGGGGCACCGGGCGGGCCTGGTCCTCGATTGGGAGGCATGGACGAATGACGCTGGAAGCGCCACGCCCGGGTCCGGGCTCCGCCGCATGTTCCGATGGCTATGGTTCCGGGCCAGCACCAAGGTGGTGTCAGAGCATCAGTCTTCCTTGATGGCCAAGCTCAGCCCCTGCACCGTGTTTTGGGCAATTGCTACGGTGAAGTCCGGGGTATCGCCCTTGCCTTTGACCTTAACGTGCTCACCCCAGTCCACCTCGGAATGAAATTGGTCATCGCCGAGGGTGCCGCGAAAAGCGGCGCTGATGAGATCAGCCATGTCGTTGGCCCCCGTGCCCTCCGGAATCGCCACCGTCACGGTGGCCGCCTCCCGCGCAGCGCCGTCATCCGCCGGCTCAAAGGTGAGCGTAAAGCTCAGCGAGCCCGCGCTCTTGGACTTTCCGCTGACGGAAATTTTCCAGTCATCGTCCCAGCGATCATCGGCCTGTGTCACAGGCGCCAGTCCCAGCAAGACTAACGACGCCGGCCACTAGCCCGAGTTTTCGTGCGAGTGCTTTGATCATGAATCTCCCCTTGCGGTGCCGGCGTCAAGTATTCAACATTTTCGCGGCCGAAGCGCGGAGCACAGCTCGCACACCAGCCGGGCGATGGAAGCCCTGAGCGCAGGATCCGGTTCAAAAGTCCCTCGCCCCGGTCATGCCATGCGCCATGGAACCTCCGGGAATCTCCTCGGATGAGTGAGCATAAACGCCAATCCCGGCCAGCGGCGCGAGATCCGGGGGAGCATGCTGGAAGCCCGATGCCACTGTGAGCGGTTCTCCCGAAGATCTGGCGCGGCTGATGTCCGTCCAGAAACACGGCCGTAGCCCTTGTCGGCCGGAAGTCCGCACACATTGCGTGCTTGGGGACCCTGGTCTCCACGACAGAGGGAAGAAATCAGTCCAGCGCGAGATCGCACCCGCAACACCATACCCCCATCGCAACGATGGTCGTCGAAGGGGCTTCAGGTGCGTGTAACATCTCGTCGACTGACCTTCCGCCGGACACTCTTGGGCTCGGACGCAGGCCAGAAACGCGCCTTGAATGAAATTGGTGGGCCCCCGGGGACTTGAACCCCGAACCAACGGATTATGAGTCCGCTGCTCTAACCGATTGAGCTAGAGGCCCGAATTTCGTTGTGCCCGCGCAGCAGGATCCCGCTGCCGATGGCGGCATGCGCGTAGCCGGGACTATAACCTGAATCCCTCCAAGACGGTGCCGGTGTTCGGTATTTGACTATCGAGTCTGACCGGTCAGCTCGCTACCTCGGTCTTGCAGCCTATCGGTCATCGTGGACTGTTATCGATGCAGCGGCCGATAGGAAAAACCCCGCGCGAGGCGGGGCTTTTCGGAACATGCACTGGGTGAAAATGCGCTGGCCGCGGCCAGCCTTCCCCAGCCGGCTATTTCCCCGGGCGAATCCTCACCTTCGAAAGGAAGTACTCCGTGGTTGGCTCCGGAAATTCGAAGTACTTCGCGTTGTTCACATAGAGTGAACTGCCGAAAATCGCGCCGCTGGCGACGCCGTCCAGCAGGTCGGGGTCGGTAATCGTCTCCACGATGGTCCCCGAAAGCAGGTCCTTGCTCAGCTCCACGACGAGTATGCGGTCGCTGTCCGGAACAAAGGCCGGGACCAGGATATAGAGCGTGCGGCCCGCCATGATGATGCCGTCCAGGAACCCGTCCAGCGGCGGATCGATGCTGATTTCTTTCGCATCGCCGGTGGCTGGGTCTACCCGGAAGAGCAGAGCTCGGAAGGAATCGCCGATGATCAGGGTCTTGCCGTCGGGCGTCGCCACGATGCCGTTCGAAACGCCGTCTCCGAATTCTCCGGTCAGGGGAATCGCGGTGCCCGCGTCGGACGCCGGCAGGCCGCCGTTCTTCGCCAGCGGGAGCCGGTACAGAAACGGTCCCGCGAAATCGGTGATGTAGACGGCGTCCTGGGTGATTGCCAGGTCGTTAAGCACCGACTGACCCGGTGAGGCCAGCTGGTACTCGGAGATCAGCGCGCCGTTGTCCGCGTCATACACGAAAACATTGCCGTTAAAACATCCGGCGCCGAACAAATAGTTCGTCCGGGGATCGATGCGCATTCCCAGCAGCCGGCACGTGGCCTCTGTCCAAGGTTCGATGACGTCAACGATGAGTTCGCCTTTGCCGGACCGCAGGTCGGCCTTGTAGATGGATCCGTCAAGCGAGCCCTGATAGGCGGTGTGGCCCTTGCCGATCGTAAAACCCTCCGGCGGAGATCCAGGCTGGGTGGGGACGGTTGTCGGGAAGGGCTTTTCGCGGGCGTCGGCGGGCGCGCTGGCTAGCGCGGATGCGGCGAGCGCCACGGGGATCAGGAACACAAAACCTTTTTTCATCAGGAACTCCCATTGTTTACAGATGATCGGCGAACGGTGTGTTCGACTCGACCTCTCTTCGGCGGTAGCCCGGCAATCCTGGCGCTCTTCTCAAGGAGAATGAATCACTCTCCGGCGATTGTCAGGACCCGTGACTTTCCGTCCCCACTTTGCAGTGGGTATGGCTTTGCCTCGTAAGGGTATAGGCGCTGCCTGGCCTGAAAGCGAGCACGTTTAGGGACTTTCGCCGTGATGAACGGCGAAAGCGTCATTATTGTTAAGTCAATGATCAGGAATCAGTTTCAGCGCTCTCGGTTCGGACCGCGCTGTGCGTGCTGGGGTCTCTTACGAAACGGAGCCGGATGGACGATCAGACGCTTCAATGTATCAGGCCGGCGGCCCGGACGGCTTGTCGTTCCGGTGGCCGTCCCGGTGAAACCCTGTGTTCGTAGGTCACGGTGATTTGGCCTTCGATCATGTAGCCCCAGTGAGGACAATTGCAGGCGTCGTTATCCAGGCTGCAACAGGGGCCCAAGGTCCGATCCGGCCGCGAGACTGAAGTATTCGCCGCCGATCTCTCCATAGCCTGAAGCCGCGTCGAAGTTCATTTTCTGCCGGCAGACTGCCCCGGGTGCTTCGTCTGTCGCCGGAGTGTCCTGTTTCGCTATCCGCACGGTTCCTCTCCCCCGTTGTTCTTCTTGGTTCTCCTGGTCAACGAGCCCTCAGGTTCTTCGGAATGCTCGCTGACCTTGTCTATAGAGATAGAACCGTATTTCTTATTTGGGGCACACTGGTTCAACTCAGACCAAGTTGCCGCCGGGGTATGGGAAAGACCCGAACCCGGTTCCTCGCTGAAGCGCAGTCGGTTCAGATACAGTTCAATGGTCAGGGCGAGCGTTATTGCTGCAAGGAGGCCCGCAAGTCATGTCTCAAAGACCTGAAAGCTGCTGTTGGCCTGCCCTGCTTGTCGTGTTGATCGTGGCGGGCTGCGGCTACTCCCCAAGCGTTCCCCCGGAGGCCCGGGAACAGGCGGCTGCCGTCGACTGTGCCCAGACGACCTGCGTTGACTTCATCTACATTCATGGCGCGGCCACCCATACCGAGGCCGACCGCCAGTACGTGCTGGAGCGTGTGGGCGTGATGCACGAAGAATTGTCCGCGGCCCTCTACGCCACGCCGGAATTCGTCGAAGGCGCGCTCGAAGACGGGCGCCTGGCCATCGCACCGGAACCGGTGCTGTATTTCTGGGGCGGCGATGTCTCCCTGGTGCGGGACATCGAGATCATCGAGGCGATGCTGGACGCCCGCCAGGCGCGGGAGGGGGGCGGTATCCGCACCTTTTACGGCAACGTGCATCGGCGCATGTCCGAAGCCATACACGATCTCTTCTGGGCCGCCAGCGATGCCCATCGCTACCAGATCACCGATTCGCTGCACGCCAAGGTCCGGGAATCCCGGGGACAGGGCCGCAAGGTAGTCCTCCTCGGATACAGCGCGGGATCCGTCATCCTGACGTCCTATGCGCTGCATCGGGTCCGGGGCATCCATCTCGGCGAGTTTGCGCGCATCCTGCGCGGGAGCGAGGCCCTCAGGGACCTGTTTGCCGGCCGTGACGAATGGACCTGCGGTGAGGCCCTGCTCGACTCCGGCCTCGTGGAAGTGGACGAGCGCGGCCTGCTACGGGCACGGCTGGAGGACGCCACGACCCAGCGTGAGCTGAATCTCGACGCCTTTCGCGAGGCCTACTGGCGGGACCGGCTTGCCGCCTTGCCCGCCCTGACCCGGCGCTATTGCCTGGACCAAGACACCCTGATCGGCGGGGTCACCTTCGGCAGCATGGCCAATCTGCTGACGTCGAAGAGCGACGACGCCGCCGGTGAGATGCTGGTCCTGGCCGCCCGTGAGCTGAAGCGACAGGGGGCTTTCTGGCTGAACGTCAACCACGCCGATGATCTGGTGGGGTTCAACGTCTATCCGGAGGTGGACCTGATCGCCCGTCTGGAGCACAGCCTCGGCCTGCCACCAGTGGACGGGACCGGGTTCACGCGCAGCGCGGAGCCGGAGTACGGCGGAGCCACTCTCGTCAGCGCGCACAGCTGGTACCTGACCCATCCGCCGGCGTTTGCCGCCCTGGTGGCCGATACCTATGCGCAGGGCTACCGGGAACGCCGGTCCGCGCCCGCAAGACCCTCCGCAACCGGCACCGACGGCGAGTCGCGCGGGGGCGACTAGCCGCCGCGTCCGGCCTGCGGTCATTGCCGCCGTCCTGCCCGCGTGGCGGTGTCTCCGCCCACCGGCTATGGTCTTTCCCGTTCGAGGCGCTCCGGACAGGGAGCGCGGGGTATCGGCCGGCGCCGTCGTCCGGCCAGGGAAGATGTCATGCAGAACTTCGAGTCCATCAGCCCGGTTGACGGGACCCGCGTGTTTTCGACGCCGGCCTTTGACGAGGCGCAGGTCGAGCGCTGCCTTGTCCGCAACCAGGATGCGGCGCCGGCCTGGGCCGAGCGGCCGGTCGCCGAGCGGGCGGGATTCCTGAGAAAGGCCGCGGGGCTGCTGCGACAGCGGCGCGACGAACTGGCCCGACTGGCGACCCGGGAAATGGGCAAACCCATCGCCCAGGCCCTCGCGGAGGTCGACAAGTGCGCGCTGGTCTGCGATCACTACGCGGACCATGGCGCGGACTACCTGGCGGACGAGATCGTCGAGACCGATGCGGCCCGAAGCCTGGTGGCCTACCAGCCCCTCGGGACGATTCTCGGCGTCATGCCATGGAATTTCCCCTTCTGGCAGGTGTTCCGGTACACCGCGCCGGGCCTGGTGGCCGGTAACACCACCCTGCTGAAGCACGCCTCCAACGTCTCCCGCTGCGCCCTGGCCATCGAGACGATCCTCCGCGATGCCGGAGTCCCGGACGGCGTCTTCGTCACCCTGCTGGTGCCGTCGTCGCGGGTCAACGGCCTCATTGCCGATGAGCGGATTGCCGCGGTTACCCTGACGGGCAGCGAGCCCGCCGGCCGGGCCGTCGGGGCGGCGGCCGGCGCGCACCTGAAGAAAACCGTGCTGGAACTCGGCGGGTCAGATCCCTTTATCGTCCTGGATGATGCGGACCTTGAGAAAACCGCCGCCTGCGCCGTGACCGCCCGCTACCAGAACTGCGGTCAGAGCTGTATCGCCGCGAAGCGGTTCATCGTAACGCCGGGAATTCATGACCGTTTCCTGGAGGCGTTCCGGTCGGCAGTCTCCGAGCTCAAACCGGCCGATCCGATGGACCCGGACACCCGCATCGGACCCATGGCCCGGACGGATCTTCGTGACGAACTCCACCGCCAGGTGAGCGATGCGGTCCACAAGGGCGCGCGTGTCGTCATCGGCGGGGAGGTGCCTGAGGGACCGGGGGCGTGGTATCCGCCATCGATCCTTGCCGATACGCATCCCGGTATGAAGCTCTGGGCCGAAGAGGTGTTCGGTCCGGTGGCTGTGGTGATTCGGGCCGGCAATGAGGCGGCCGCGGTGGCCATCGCCAATGCCAGCCGCTTCGGCCTCGGCGGCAGCGTCTGGACCCGCGATCCGGAACGGGGTGAAGCCGTGGCCCGGCGGCTGGCCTGTGGGGCGGCATTCGTCAATACGGTGGTCAAAAGCGATCCTCGCCTGCCCTTCGGGGGCATCAAGGCGTCCGGTTACGGCCGGGAACTCTCCCGCCACGGCCTTCGGGAGTTCGTCAACGCGAAAACCGTCTGGGCGGGCTGAACGGGAACTGTGCACTGTTCGGTCTGGGTGATTTCACATAGTGTCGCCCCGCAACGCGTACTTTTCAGGAGGAAATCACGTGCGCCAGTCCAATCCCCCCAAGGACAAAGTCAGTAAGAACAGCAGCTTGCGGTCCGGTGCGGTCCGTGCGGTCGTGGCCTGGGTATCCGTGGCCCTGCTGAGCGTCGGAGTCTGGCAGACGGCAGCCGCCGGCATCATCGGGACCCGTTCGGTGCTGGACGCCGAGCTTCGCGACGTGCGTATCGAGCAGGTGGAGCGGCTGCTGAGCCAGGCACAGGTCCGCGACCAGCTGGTCGCGCTGGGCGTCGATCCCGCCTGGGCCGTCACCCGTGTAGCCAGCCTGACGGACGAAGAGCTGCGTCTGCTGGAGCAGGACCTCCAGAACCTTCCCGCAGGCGGCCTGCTGGAGGTCATCGGGATAGTGTTCGTTGTGCTGCTCGTACTCGAACTCGTCGGTGTCACCGATATCTTCAAGAAGATGTAGCCTGCCGCGGCTTGCGGCGGCCCTGCTGACGGCCGCGGCGGCGTTCGGATTGAGCGGCTGCATCACCGCACCGCCGGAAGCCGCGGCGCTTTCCGGACGCCCCCCCGTGGAGCTGACCGGCGTGCCGTTCTTCCCCCAGGCAGACTACCAGTGCGGCCCGGCGGCTCTGGCAACGGCCTTGTCCGCCGCCGGCCAGCCCGTCTCGGCGGAGGAACTGGTTGCCGAGGTCTATGTGCCCGGGCTGCAGGGAAGCCTGCAGCCGGAGCTGCTCGCCGCGGCCCGGCGCCGCGGCCTTTTGCCCTACGTGCTGCGGGGCTCACTGGAGGAACTCGCCGCCGAGCTGGACCAAGGCCGGCCCGTGCTCGTGCTCCAGAATCTGCATTGGCTGGGCCCTCCGGCCTGGCACTACGCCGTCATTGTCGGCATGGCTGGGGCAGATTCCGAGGTTATCCTTCGCTCGGGCGAAGAGCGTCGCCGGGTCGAGCCGCTGTGGCGATTTCTGCGCTCCTGGGATGCCGCGGACCGGTGGGCTGTCGTGCTGCTGGAGCCCGGCCAGCTTCCGGCGCGCCCCGATCGATACCGGTATCTTCGTTCGGTAACGGAACTGGAGGCATCCGGCCACTCGTCGGCAGCGCATGCCGCCTATCTCGCCGCCGAGAAGACCTGGCCGGGCGACCCGGTCGTGCGCGCCGGCCTGGGCAACACCGCCCTGGCCATGGGCCAGTGGAAGGACGCCGCTGAAGTCTATTCGGCCATGCTCGCCGAAGATGCTGGCAACGTTCTGGCCGGTAACAACCTGGCGGTTGCGCTGGTGGAGCTGGGCTGTCCGGCGACCGCAGTGGCCCTGGCCGACCGGGCACTGGCGGCTCTCGGCGCCGAGGACCGGCGCCGGCCGGTTATCGAAGACACCCGGTCCCAGGCCCTGAGCCGGCAGGGTCCTCGGGAGCCCGACGACTGCCGGTCCTACGGAGACGTGTCTCTGCGCTGAACTCCGGAACGGATATCAATCCGCTGGCGGCGCATGGCCGAGCACCCGGGCCCGGGACTGTTCCCGGGGGCGGCGGACATCGTTCCCTGCCAGGGCCTCGTAGGCCGCGCGCACCGTGTCCGCGTCATAGGCCCGTTCCAGGCGGCGCACGGTGAAATGTCCACGGGCCATGTCCTGGAAATGCTGCATGAAGATGGCGTTCAGCGTGGCCCCGGAAATGGCGCCGGCCACCGGCACCATCTGAAAGGCCAGCTTGTCGCCGACCGCAACCCCGAAGCGAGCCGCGACGGCTCGGGCCAGCTGCACGGTGGCCGGCAGGCTGGCATGGGCCAGGCCTTTTTCGACCAGGGTGCGACTGACGGTGGAGAGATGGAAGGCGAGGGCCATCCTCAACCCGTAGTATCCGGTTTCCGCGGCATCGTCGTCGGCCCGCCGGCCGCCGTATGCAAACACTTCCACGCAGGCCAGTCTCGCGGTGGCATCGTCGAGGTCCTCGCCGTGGCTGCGGGCGATGTCGGCAATCGAGCGCAGCATGAGGGTGGTGGACACCGGCAGCTCGGCGAGGGTGCCCGGCAGGCCGAAGAAGCCGCCGGCGGCACCGGTGGCCATGCCGAGGACCCGGTGCAGATCCGAGCGGTCGGCGGTGGGATGCCGGCCCGGCATGGACAGCATGGCGGTTCCCAGAGCCCGGAGAATCGCGGCCTCGGCGATCCGGTGGACCCGCCGGGACAATCCTGACGGCAGCAGCCGCACGGCTTCCTCCAGCGGCAGTCCCACCAGGGCGGTGAGCCGCGCGGCAAGGCTCGGATACTCCAGCAGGCCACGCGCTGCGACCAGGGCGTCCTGGTCGGCAGGCTCGAGGCGGGCGATGTCGGAATTCATGGTCAGATGCTAACCGAGTTGGGCAGCCAGATCCCGCCGCTCCCAGGGCAGATCCAGGTCTTCCCGGCCCATGTGGCCGTAGACCGCTAGACGGCGGAAAAAGGCCTGGGCCGCGGGCTGGGGTTCGCCGAGGCCGAAATGTTTCAGCAGGCCGGCCGGCCGCAGATCGATGGCCTTTTCCAGCCGCGCGATCAACTCGTCATCCGGCAGCGCGCCGGTGCCGAAGGTGTCGACCCAGAGGCTGACGGGCTCGGCACGGCCGCTGGTCCACGAGATCTGGATTTCGCAGGACTCGGCAAGCCCGGCCGCGACCGCGTTCTTGGCCAGATAGCGGGCGGCATAGGCGCCCAGCCGATCAATCCGCGACGGATCCTTGCCCGACAGCGCCGCGCCGCCGTGGCGCGCGTACTCTCCATAGGTGTCCATCCCCGTCTTGCGGCCGGTCAGGCCGGCATGCAGCGTCGGCCCGCCGGTGGCCAGCGCTCCGTCGGGCTGGATGAACAGATCGCTGCGGCGGTCCATTTCCAGTTCCCTTGCCGCCAGGACCGGGTCCACGACCTCCTTCTTCAACAGCCGCCGGAGTGTCCGTGAGTCGGGTGCCCGCCCGGCGTCTCCTGTCAGCACCAGCGCCAGGGCATGAATACGCCCGGGCCGGCCGTTGTGGATTTCCACCGCCGCCTGGGTCTTGCAGTCGGGGGAAAGGAAGTCCAGCGTGCCGGCCATGCGCACCTCGTCGAGCTGCCGGGCCAGCCCGTGGGCCAGATCCAGCGGCAACGGCATCAGCGATTCGGTCTGGCTGCAGGCAAAGCCCAGCACGGTAACCGGGGCGTCGGCTGGCGTGCCCGGCCCCGCCGCGTCCCGGCGAGGCGCGTCGGACCGGGTCAGCGTGCTCAGAACGGTGCAACGGTCCGGGTCGAACTCGCGGCGGTCATAGCCGATGTCCTCGATGACATCGCGCGCGGCCCGGGTAATGTCCACCTCCTCGTCGGCATGGTAGCGGGCCGCAAGAAATACAATGCCCGTGGCGACAGCGCACTCGGCGTCCACGCGGGCAAAGCCATCCTGTGCCAGGAAACGATCCACGATGGCGTCGCTGATCTGGTCACACAGTTTGTCGGGATGGCCGCGAGTGACGGATTCCGAAACAAAAACCGACGCTTTGCTCATGACGACTTCTCCTCGACGGGCGGGCCGCCCGCTGCGGCCGCCCGCCGCTCTTTCAGAGCCCGGTTGATCATGGCCGGGGCGATGGCGCCGGCGGCGGTGACCGCCAGGTCCACGATGCCCGGCCGGGCGGCTCCCAGGAGCCGGCGGGTTGGCGGAAACAACAGCGCGAGACCCTGCAGGGCGAGGCTGCCGCCGACGGCCAGGTCCAGGCGCCAGTTGCCGGAGGACGACGCCGACGGGCGCGCCCTGCGGCACACGTAGGCGTGGATCAGCTGGGCCGCGGTCAGGGTGGAAAAGGCCAGCGTTCCGGCCCGGGGCCCGGGACCGTAGCGGGCGAGCCCGAAGCGGTAGGCGGCCAGGGCCGAAACCGAAATCACCGCCGATTCCCCGAGCATCCGGCGCAGATCGTCCCCGGTCACCACCGGCTCGTCCGGGTCTCGGGGCGGCTGGGCCAGCACGTCCTCCTCGGGCCGTTCCAACGCCAGGGCGAGGGCGGGGAACACGTCGGTCACCAGGTTGATCCATAGCAGCTGCAGCGGATTGAGGGGCTGGGGCATCCCGAGTGCCAGGCCGGCGAGCATGACTTCGATCTCGCTGAAGTTCGTTGAGAGGAGGTAATGGATGGACTTGCGGATGTTGGCGTAAATGCCCCGGCCCTGGGCAATGGCATCGATGAGTGTTGCGAGCTTGTCGTCGTCGGCCACCACGTCGGCGATCGCGCCGGCGATCTCGGAATGGCCTCCGCCCATTGCCACCCCCACGTCCGCGGCCTTCAGGGCCGGGCCGTCGTTGATGCCGTCGCCGGTCATCCCGACGACGAGCCCGTCGTCCTGCAGCGCCCGGACGATCTCGAGCTTGTCGGCCGGGCTGACCCGGGCGAACACGTCCGTGGAATGGGCCAGGCCGGCGAGCACGGCCGGTTCCAGGTTGCTGAGCTGGCCGGCCTCCAGTACCCGGAGTTCCGGTTTGCCGCTGAGACCGAGTTCGCGGCCAACCGCCGCAGCCGTGGCGCCCTGGTCGCCGGTAATCATGACGGTGCGCAAGCCGGCGCCGTGCATTTCCGCCACGAGTGCCTGCATGCCCGGCCGGAGCGGGTCGGCGAGGCCGACGAGTCCCTGCCAGACCGCCTGGCCAGCAACCGGTTCCGGGCCATCGACACCGGTGGCGCGGGCAACCGCGATGACGCGCAGGCCTCTGGCTGCCCACCGTCCGTTGAGTCGTGTCAGCGTGGCGCGCCGCGCCGCGGTCAGCTTGCGTCGCCGGCCGCCGCGAACTTCGTGGCCGCAAAGTTCCAGCACCTGGGCGGGGCTGCCCTTGATGGCCAGCATGGCGCCGCCACGGTCGCCCTCGTGCAGGGTGGCCATGTAGTGCCGCTCGGCGGAGCGATAAACGGTTTCCAGGCGGGGATGTTTTGCGGCCACGCGGGCCCCGCTTACGCCGCCGGCATCCGCCAGTTCCAACAGCGCGCGTTCCGTGGGTGAAGCCTCCTCTCTGCGCTGTGTTTCCCGGCACAGGGCGAGGGTTTCCAGCATGCGTCGCAGGGCCCGGTCCCCGGCTGCGTCCAGGTCGCCGCCCTCGGCGTCCCTGACCCGCAGGTCGCTCATCACGGTCAGCTCCTCGGCTCCCAGCGCGACGGCTACCGCGGCCATCCGGTTGCGGGTCAGGGTCCCGGTCTTGTCCAGGCAGACCACCTGCAGACTGCCGAGAGTTTCGACGGCGTCCAGGCGGCGCACGGAAACGCCGCGGCGGCGCATTTCCCGAATACCCAGTGCCAGGGTCGTCGTGGCGACCGCCGGCAGTCCTTCCGGTACGGCGGCGACTCCCAGCGAGAGGGCGGTGCGCAGCACCTGCATGACCGGCAGCCCCCGGGCCAGGCCTATGGCCCCCACCGCGGCGCAGGCGGCGATACTGGCCACGGCCAGCTGGGTACCCAGGCCGTCGAGCTGGCGCTGCATGGGCGTGGTCGGGGCGCTGACGCTGCCCAGCGCGGCATGTAGGCGGCCCATCTCGGTCTGCAGACCGGTCTGCACGACCAGGGCGAGCCCGCTGCCCCCCGTGACCGTCGTGCCGCGCCACACCATGTTGGTCCGTTCCGCGAGCACGGTCTCTTTGGGGTGCACGTTGCCGGCCTGTTTCTGCACCGGGAGGCTCTCCCCGGTCAGCACGGACTCGTCCGTAAACAGGCCCCGGCTCTGGACCAGGCGCGCATCCGCTGCGATCACCACGCCGGGGGTGAGCATCAGCAGGTCGCCGGGGACCACATCGGTGACACTGATCGTAGTTTCCACGCCGTCCCGGAGAACGTTCACGAGCTTCCCCGCCGGCGTCGCCATGGCGCGAATGACCCGCTCGGCCTGTCGCTCGGTCGCGAACCCCACCGCAGTATTGGTGGCCACGACCGACCCGATCGCGAGCGCATCCAGAATCGCCCCGGTCAACACCGAAAGGCCGGCGGACCCCGCGAGAAGCCCCACGGGTGCGGTCACGACCTGGCGCCGCAACAACTCCGCGGCGCCCGGGGGCTGGCTCTCCGGAAGCGCATTCGGTCCGTGGCGCTGCCGTCGCAGGAGCGCCTCGTCCGCGGTCAGGCCGGTCAGGACGTCAATGCCGATCTGTTGACCGCAGGCCTCCGCCGTCAGGGTGTGCCAGGCCGGTCCGGAAGGCACGTCATCAAGACCCTCGACCGGCGGTGTCGGACCCGGCCGGCGGGCTTTCCGGGCGGACGTGTTGCCGGCGCGCCCGGCTTTTTGCTTGTTCGTGGCTGCTTGGCCGTCACGGCTGGACGATGGCGCCGCCGGCTGACCGGACAGTCCGGCAACGGCGTCCTCGAGATGCCGGAGGATCTGGTCCCGGTTCAGCTGGTGGTGGACGAGCACGGTGCCGGTGGCCGGGCTGGCCCGGACCTCGTCGACTCCCTTGTGCGTCATGAGCGCATCTTCGATGGCCCGGGCATGGTCGGAACGCCGCCGTAACGCGTCGAGCGCGACGCGGGTACGGCCCGGCACGACCCCGTGAACCGGGCGGATCAGCCAGCGGGAGGAACCCTTGGTCACTGGTCCGCGCGTAGCTCTTCCCAGCGGACGATTTCCAGGGCATACCAGGCCAGCGAAATCGCCGGGACCATGATCTGTCCCCGGACCGCCTGGATTACGGCCAGCCCGAGAAATACGGGTGCGAGGCTGGCCAGGGCATCCGCCGCCGCGCCGCCGGAGCGCGCCGGGTCGCGGACCGCGAACCAGCCCCGTTCTTCGCCCACCTCGGGAATCTGCCGCACGGCGAGATCCTTGCCGCGGATCAGGAAGCTCCCGGTGGCGGAGTTGCCGATGACCCGGACGATGCCGGGGAACTGGTTGATGGCGCGGCGAGTGTCGGCAAACCAATCGTCATCGCCCTTGCGTTCCGGGATCCGCAGGCGGATTCTCCCAGGCGCCGCATGCACCAGCTCCGCGGCCGGGATCATGCCGTTCGCCTCGATGCCTCCCCGGGCGCGTCGGTGGCTTCCGGGCACCGGGTCTCGACAGCCTGCAGTTCGGCAATCGTATCTTCGGCAACTTCCAGCAGCTCCGCGGCGGTCTCCCGGGCTTTTTCCTGAAGGATGCGGCCGCTGCGTCCTAGGGCCCGCGCCAGGGGCCTCCCTGAGGCGCCCATGGCGGCTATCACCAGCGGCGTTGCCGCCGCCACCGTTACCCCCAGCACCATGCCCTTGATCAGATCTCCACGCGCCATTGCATTACCTCTGGTCCCGTCGCCCGCCGTCCGACGGGTCTGACAACAGCTTAGCGCAGGCCGGACCGCTTGGGTCCCCTCTGCCCGTTATCATGTCACGGGCGTCGCTCGCCGGCGTCGTCGGACCTATACTTGCCCTGCACTGACGCACGCAAGGGTATGCCATGTTCAGTATTCGCACGGTGTTGAGCCACAAGAAGAATCAGGCCATCGAATCGATTGGTCCGGACGATACGGTGCTCGAAGCGATCAAGCACATGGCCGAGAAGCGCATCGGCGCCCTGCTGGTCATGGAGGGCGAGGCGGTCGTCGGCATCGTCTCGGAGCGCGACTATGCCCGCAAGGTCATTCTGCAGGGCCGCCGGTCGGCGGACACCCGGGTCCGGGACATCATGAGCAGCGATGTCGTGACCGCCACCGCGAGCATGACGGCCCGCGAGGGCCTGGAGATCATGACCGAAAAGCTGATACGGCATCTGCCGATCTACGACGACAGCGCTCTCGTCGGCGTCGTCTCCATCGGCGACCTGGTCAAGACGGTGATCGCCGAACAGGATGCGCTGATCAACCAGCTGGAGGCTTACGTCAGCGGGTCGGCCTGACGGCTGATCGGTGCCGAGCCACCGCCGGTTTTCCTGGACCGCCGCCGTCCGCCCCGCCATGGGCCGTTACTGGCTGGACGTCAGACCCAGCTTCAGACGGATCCGTATGTCGCCGGCCTCGCCGCCCGGCGCCGCTTGCGTGACCGCGATGCGGTCTTGTGCCAGTCCGCCATCGGTCAGCAGGGTCTCCCGCATAATGGCCGCGCGCGCGTCTCCCAGGGCCTGCAGGTCTGCGTCGCTCAAGGGCTGATCCTCGATCAGGGCCTGGCGCACGGCCTCCAGGAAGGCCGGACCGTCCAGCTCCGGTTCGCCGTCGGGCTTGTCCTCGGGCGGCTTGGAATACTCCGCCTTGAGCTGCTCGAGAGCGCCGGGCCCACGCGACTCCGAATACAGGGCTTCCATGGCCGAGAGGCCTTCGTCGTCGCCCGGTCCCGCCCGGCGCTCGTCCAGCTGGGCGTCCAGGCTGGCGCTTCTCAGGGCGGTGCCGTCGGCGTCCGGGTCATAGGCAGACGGCAGCTCAACGGAGAGCGCGGGGCGCTGGTTCAGTGCTTCACCCACCTTCGCCAGCCGGCTGCGGGCGGTCTCGTCCAGCTCGCTCGATCCCAGCGCAAACTCGACAAATTCCAGGTCCTCGTCTCCTGCCCCGACCAGCGAGCCGAGGAGTTTGAAGGGTGCGGTGACAGCTTTCACGAGTACGTTGGTAACGACCTGCAGGACAACGCCCCCATAGTGGAACTCCGGGTCGTTGACGTCGCCGGAGACCGGCAGTTCCAGGTCGATGGTCCCGCTGGGGTCCTTCAACAGCGCGACCGCCAGTTTCAGCGGCAGATTCATGGCCTCGGGAGATTCCACCTTGTCGCCCAGGACCAGCTGCTCGATGACGACCCGGTTGGTGGAGTCGAGCAGACCGTCGCTCAGGCGATAGCGAAGGTCCAGGTTGAGCCGCCCCTCATCGATCTCGTAGCCGCCGAACTTGGCCGAGTACGGCGTCAGCCGGGGCATCTCGACGTTCTGGAAGACAACGGCAACGTCGGCCTGGCTGACCACGTCCAGCAGGTCCATGGTGCCTTCGATATTCGCGCTCCCGGTCTCGTTGACCCGGCCCTTGAGGAGGATGCGCGCCGCGTCGGCCGAGTCGCTGCTGATGTTGGCGACTTCGCCGCCAAGCTCGTGAATGAGAGTCGCAAAGGGCAGGGGGAGGGAAAGGTCGGCAAAATCCATGGAGCCGTTGGTCAGGGCAACACGACCGACCTCGGCTCGAAACGGCGGCGATCCGGAGTCCCCGGCCGGACCGGACCCGGCGCTGGCGGCGGAGACGTCGGCCTCGTCGGCCTCCGCGTCGTCGGCACCGTCGGGCGGCGTGTCCCCGGTGCCGACCGACGCGAGATTCAGGTTGCCTTCCGCATCGATGCGAACCCGCAGATAGGGCTCCTCGACGGCGACGCGCTGCACGTTCAGCGTGCCGGCATCCAGCGCAAAGGAAACCTCCTCGGAGCGCACGGATTTCCAGCCCGCCAGTCGTTCGTCCTTGGTCGTTTCCTGCAGCTCCAGGGGCCCGGGATTGACCGTGCCTTCGAAGCGCAGCGTCTCCTCGGCGTTGGAGGCGAGCCGTCCCTCGAGGCTGAGGCTGGCCTCGTCGATGCGAAGCGACGCCAGGTCAGTGACATAGGGCTGTATCACCTTCAGATCCAGGCCGGCGACCGTGACGGTGGCGTCGAGATCTACCGGATCGGCGATCACGCCACCGGTCAGCGAGACCTCGCCGCCGGACTCAATGCCTGCATCGACTGCTACATCGAAGCGCGTGCCCGGCGCCGATGACCAGTCGGACACCGTGACATTTAAGGGGTTCACGGCAAACGCTACCCGCGGATCCCGGCTCCGGTCCTCCAGGTCGATTCGCAGCGCGTTCACGTTCAGCTCGCCCATCCCGATGGTCCACGCGGGCTCACCCGTGTCGTCTGCCCCGGAGCCAGTCGGCTCAGGCGTCTCCGCGGCACGCGGTTCCGCCGCAGCCGGTTCGGCCTCGGCCCGGGGCGTGTTGGCCGGCGTATCCGCTACCTCGGCATCGGCGGGTGTTTCCGCGGGCTCCGGCAGCGCGGCCGGGTCTTCGCGCTGGCCGCCGCCCCGGGGCGTCTCCGGCGGCACGAAAATGTTCTGCAGGCTGACGCTGCCGTCGGCTTCCAGCCAGGCCGCGACCCGACCCCCGTCGACGGTGAGGCTGGCCACGTCGGCCCGGGCCGCGAGGAGATCGGCGCCAATGCCTTCGGCGGTAATGGACGGCAGATTCACGATTTCCTCGCCGGCAACAATACGTAGTTCGTCGATGTCCAATCCGCCGTCGGTCACCGTGACCTGCGCACCCTCTTCCAGCATCCGGAACTCGTAATTGAAGCCGAGCCCGAGGCGTCCCTGGTCCACGGTGTACGGCAGCCGGCTGTCCACGTATTCGAACATCTCCGCCAGCGATTCGTTGCGTATGTCGAACCGGCCGGTGGACTGCACCGGGTTGACGCCGATCCGGCCCTGCCACTCGTAGTGGCCGCCTTCCTCGGTCGCGACCTGAAAGCGAATCTCGCCGTCGTCGTCAGGCAGCGTGCTGAATGCATTGAGCTCCAACGAGCCGGGGCCGAAGTATTCTACGAAGACCGGCTCGACAGTCTCGTCCGTCAGCAACAGCCGTCCGTCGTCCAGAAGGAAGTGTTCCAGCACGATCCGGGGGATGGTCGCGGGTTCTTCCGAAGCGGGTTCCGGCGACTCCGGCATGCGGTCCATCAGCACCTGGGCATTGAAGCGCCCGTCGGCGTTGCGCTTGGCGCTCAGCCGCGGTTTGCCCAGCCGGAAGTCAGTCAGGACTACCGCCCGGCGAAACAGACTGGCCCAGGCAACGTCGGCGAGGAAATGGTCCAGGGACAGCAGGTGTCCCAGCTCGGCGTCGGTCAGGTCGATATTGCGCATCGACAGGGTGAGCGTGAAAGGGTTGAAGTACGCTTCCTGGATTGTCAGGTCGGCACCCACCGCCTGGGCAACGCGGGGCGGGACCTGGCTCTTCAGCGCCCAGGGCACACCGACGAATCCCGCCAGGGCGTACAGGACGACGATTGCCATCAGCCAGAGCCGCCAGCCCGTCAGGCCCATCCTTCGACGTATCGATGCCACGCTGGCTCCCGCCGTTCGCCGGGGTGCCCCCGGCAACCCCACAGTTATAGCCGACGATCAGGCATCCGACTAAGGAAATTTGGGCAAGAAAAAGGCCGCACCGACATGGCCGGTGCGGCCGGGTTTTTCGGGCGGCGGCCCTCCCGCGGACCGGGGCTAGTCCTCGAGAAGGAAACTCCGAAGCTGCTCTGACCGGGTCGGATGGCGCAGCTTGCGCAGCGCCTTGGCCTCGATCTGCCGGATACGTTCCCGGGTGACGTCAAACTGTTTGCCGACTTCTTCCAGCGTATGGTCGGTGTTCATGCCGATCCCGAAGCGCATCCGCAGCACCTTGGCCTCACGCGGGGTGAGCCCCGCCAGCACGGCGTGCGTGGTTTCCTTCAAGCCTTCCACCGTCGCCGAGTCGACCGGCGAGAGCACCGCGCCATCCTCGATGAAGTCCCCCAGGTGGGAGTCTTCGTCGTCGCCGATGGGCGTCTCCATGGAGATCGGCTCCTTGGCGATCTTGAGCACCTTCCGGACCTTGTCCTCCGGCATCTCCATGCGCTCGGCAAGTTCCTCGGGGGTAGGCTCCCGGCCCATCTCCTGAAGCATCTGCCGTGAAATCCGGTTGAGCTTGTTGATCGTCTCGATCATGTGCACCGGAATACGGATCGTGCGGGCCTGGTCCGCGATGGAGCGGGTGATGGCCTGCCGGATCCACCAGGTGGCATAGGTGGAGAACTTGTAGCCGCGCCGGTACTCGAACTTGTCCACCGCCTTCATGAGGCCGATGTTGCCTTCCTGAATCAGGTCCAGGAACTGCAGACCGCGGTTCGTGTACTTCTTGGCGATCGAGATCACCAGGCGGAGGTTGGCTTCCACCATCTCTTTCTTTGCGCGCCGGGCCTTGGCTTCGCCGATCGACATCTGCCGGCTGATTTCCTTGATCTCCGGGACCCTCAGGCCCGTGAGCTCCTCGACGCCGATCAGCTTGCGCTGGGCGCGTTCGATCTCCGGCCGCAGTTTGGCCAGCTGGGACGAATGCTTGCGCTTGGCGCGTATGTGTTTCTCCACCCAGTCGAGATTCGTCTCGTTCTTCGGGAAGCTCGAGATAAAGTCCTTTCGGGGCATGCCCGCCTGGCGGACGCAGAGCTGCATGACCTGACGTTCCTGGGTCCGGATGTGGGTGATTGTCGCCCGAACCTGGACGCAAAACTCTTCGAAGAGCTTCGGCGCGAGCTTCAGGCCCATGAACTCCTCGGTGACCTGCTGACGCTGTTTCCGCAGCTTCTTGGGATCAGTGTCCGGGTCCCGCAGTCCGGCCAGGATCGCCTTGTGCACGCGCGCGATCTTTTTCATCCGGCGGGCGGCTTCCTCGGGATCCGGCCCGGTATCCGCCGGCGTATCGTCGTCCTCGGACTTCTGCGCCGGAGTGGGGATCACGTCGTCCGCGTCCGGGTCGATGAATCCGGCTATCAGGTCCGTGAGCCGGCCCTCGCCGGCCGCCACGAGGGCGTAATGGTCGAGAAGCAGGTCGATGGTTGCCGGATACTGGGCGAGGGCGCGACGGACCTGCTCGAGGCCTTCCTCGATCCGCTTCGCTATGCGGATCTCACCCTCGCGGGTCAGCAGTTCGACGGTACCCATCTCCCGCATATACATACGGACCGGGTCAGTGGTGCGGCCAAATTCGCTGTCCACGGTGGCCAGCGCGGCGGCGGCCTCTTCGGCAGCTTCCTCGTCAGAGGACACGGCGGCATCCGACAGCAGCAGCTCTTCGGCATCCGGCGCCTTTTCGTACACCGTTATGCCCATGTCATTGATCATATTGACGATATCTTCGATCTGCTCCGGATCCACGATATCGTCAGGGAGATGGTCGTTGACCTCCCCGTAGGTCAGGTACCCTTGTTCCTTGCCGCGCGCGATCAGCAGCTTGATCTGCGACTGCTTCTCGTCGCTAATGGCGGGTCGTCGTTCGGTCACGCAGATGTCCCCGTAAAGTACCCAAACAAACCATTCAGTATAGCGGGTGTAGAGCCCAACTACCAGTGATCGCGGCTTATTGCCGGCCTGTCGTTGTCTGGCCCAGCAGTTCCCTGAGCTCCTTTTTCTCCGCCGGCGTCAGCTCTCGGACCCGTGCCTCGGCAAGAAGTTCGTCCGCCCGCTGAGCCGGTGCCTCCGCAGCCAGCCTGGCCAGCGTGTCCTCAAGGACCCTGGCGGCGACTTCCTCCCCTGTCAGACTCTCTGCCGCAGCGAGCCTTGCAAGATGAGGATAGTCGGTTTTTTCGCGCCAGCGCTCCAAGAGCCCGCCCGTCGAGATATCGGGATGCGAGCGCGCGTCTTCAAGCAGGGCGGCCAGCAGCGGCAGCCCCGGACGCTGCAGCCCGCTCAGCTCCCGGGGAATGGCCACGTTGGCCACCTGCGCGGGATAGTGAAGCACCAGCGTGATGGCCTGCCGGACGAGACTGGCCCTCGGATTCAGCGTTCGACGGCTTTGCCCGGCCGGATCCTGCGGGACGGAGATTTTTTCGTCGCCGCCGATCAGTCGCGCCAGCTTGTCTTCGTGCATACCCACCGCGGCCGCCAGCTGCTGAATTAGCAGCGTCCGGAACACCCCCTCGGGGACCCGTCGCACCAGCGGACGCGCCAGCTCGGCCAGCCGGGCCCGCCCGTCCAGGCTGCTCATGTCCACCTGCTCGGCCAGTCTGCGGAGCAGGAATCGAGACAGAGGCTCGGCGTTCTCGACCCGTGCGCAAAACGCCTCCGCCCCTTCCTTGCGGACCAGCGAGTCGGGGTCCTCTCCATCCGGCAGGAACAGAAAGCGCACCTGGCGGCCTTCTGTCAGTCCGGGCAAGACGTTCTCGAGGGCCCGCCAGGCTGCTCGTCGCCCGGCGGCGTCGCCGTCGAAGGCAAAGACAAGCTCCGGCGTCACCCGGAAGAGACGGTTGGAATGATCCCCGGTCGTCGCCGTGCCCAGTGTCGCCACGGACCAGGGAATGCCCGCCTGGTTCAGCCCGATCACGTCCATGTAGCCTTCGACCACGAGCAGGCGCGGAATATCCCTGAGCTGCTGTCGTGCCTCGTATAACCCGTAAAGCTCCCGGCCCTTGTGGAACAGGGGCGTTTCCGGCGAGTTGAGATATTTGGGCTCACCTTCCCCGAGGACCCGGCCGCCGAAGGCAATCACGCGGCCGCGGACATCGCGGATCGGGAACATCAGCCGGCCGCGGAAGCGGTCGTAGAAGCCCCCCGAATCCCGCTCGCTGGCCAGCCCGGCCCTGGCAAGATTGCGGCCGGCTTCCTCACTCCCTCCGAGCCGGCGGACCAGCGTGTCCCACGCGTCCGGGGCATAGCCGAGTCGGAATCGCCGGACCACCCCCTCGCTCAGGCCCCGCTGTTCCGCGTAGCGGGTCGCAACGGCGGATTCCGCCAGCGCAGATTCGTAAATGGCCGCAGCCTGCTCCATCACCGCGTACAGATCGCTCCGGCCCCGATCCTCAGCACTGCTCCCGGCCTCCCGCGGCACTTCAACGCCGGCTAGCCGGGCGAGCTCCTCGACGGCTTCGGGAAAGCTGAGATGGTCATGGTCCATCAGAAAGCCCAGCGCCGTGCCGTGGGCGCCGCAGCCAAAACAATGAAAAAACTGCTTTGTGGGGCTGACGGTAAACGAGGGCGTCTTTTCGTTGTGGAACGGGCAGCACGCGGAATACTCGCGGCCGGCCTTTTTCAGGCTGATGCGGTTCCCTATGACCTCGACGATATCCGTTCGAGCCACGAGATCATCGATGAACGACTGCGGTATGAGTCCCACGTCCCCTCGAATCCTCCGTGCGGGAGCGCCAGTGTCGCGGCGAGGCTGGCGCCGGGTGGCCGTTGCCGGCCGTCAGGGTTCCTGGCCGCGGATCGCGGTCCACGGAAAAGTCATAGCGGAACAGGCGAAAAATTCAAGCGGGGCCTGGGTTTGTGGCGGGCCCCGAGGTCGGTCAGGCGCCCAGCGCGGCCCTGACCCGGGCGCTGGCCGCGCCCATGTCCACCCGGCCCTGGGCACGCTGCTTCAGCAGGCCCATGACCCGGCCCATGTCCTTTACCGACGCTGCGCCGGTCTCGGCAACCAGTTCGGCGACGAGGTCCTCGAGCTCGGCATCGGTCATCGGTTCGGGCAGGTACGTCCTGAGAATCTCGATTTCGGCGGCTTCCTTGTCCGCCAGATCCTGCCGGCCGCCGGCCTCGTACTGGGCGACCGATTCGCGGCGCTGCTTGACCATCTTCTCGATGATCGCCGTGATTTCGGGGTCAGCCATGTCCGCGCGCTCGTCCACCTCGCGCTGCTTGATGGCCGCCAGGGCCATGCGCAGCACGCTCAGACGGTCCTTGTCACCGCTGCGCAAGGCGTCCTTGGTGTCCTGCTGGATCTGGTCCTTGAGTGCCATATCGACTCGGGAAGGAACTATGGCGGTGCCGGTCGGCATCCGGGCGGCGCGAGGGATTCCCCGGGCCGCGAGGCGATCAGTAGAGGCGCTTGCGGCGGGACACTTCGCGCTGCACGCGCTTGGCGTGCCGCTTCACGGCCGCGGCCTTCTTCCGCTTGCGCTCCTGGGTCGGCTTCTCATAGTACTCACGGCGACGGAGCTCGGTCAGAACGCCGGCTTTTTCGCAGGCACGCTTGAAGCGCCGCAGGGCGGCGTCAAAATATTCGTTCTCGCGAACGCGTACTCCAGGCATCAGATACTCACCATCCGGATAGTTAAATGCCCCAACGGAGGGGCAAAAAGGCCGACAATTGTATCGGGCCGGCGGGGGAAAGCAAACCCCCCGGAGAGACTCTTCATCACATCTGCGGAGCAGAACCTATGCGGGTCCTGGGCATCGAAACCTCCTGCGACGAAACCGGCGTCGCTGTTTGTGACGACCGCAGGGGGCTGCTCGCCCATGCGCTGCACAGTCAGGTGAAGCTGCACGCGGCCTACGGTGGCGTGGTGCCGGAACTGGCCTCACGCGATCACGTGCGCAAGCTGGTACCCATGATCCGTGCGGTGCTTGCCGACGCCGGCACGGCGCCGGCCGATATCGACGGTGTGGCCTACACCGCCGGGCCGGGCCTCATTGGTGCGCTGCTGGTCGGCGCCAGCGTCGGCCGCAGCCTGGCCATGGCCTGGAATGTACCGGCGATCGGCGTACACCACATGGAAGGCCACCTGCTTGCGCCAATGCTCGAAGACGATCCGCCGGAGCCGCCGTTCGTGGCGCTGCTGGTCTCCGGCGGTCATACACTGCTTGCGCGCGTGGACGGCCTGGGCCGCTATGACATTCTGGGCGAGACTCTCGATGATGCCGCGGGGGAGGCCTTCGACAAGACCGCCAAGCTGCTCGGCCTGCCTTATCCGGGCGGCCCGGCGCTCGCGGCGCTGGCGGAAACCGGTACGCCGGGCCGCTACAGGCTGCCGCGGCCCATGGTGGACAGACCGGGCCTGGATTTCAGCTTCAGCGGCCTGAAGACCGCGGTGGTCGTTGCCCGGGGCGATACCGAACCGGACGAGGACAGCCGCCGGGACCTGGCGCGGGAGTTCGAAGAGGCGGTCGTCGATACGCTGGCGATCAAGTGCCTCCGGGCCCTGGATGCGACCGGTCTGAACCAGCTGGTGGTCGCGGGCGGGGTCGGCGCCAATCGTCGCCTGCGCGAGCGGCTGGCAGAGGAGTGCGCGGCCCGGGGTGCGTCGCTGCGCTATCCGCGCCTGGAATTCTGCACCGACAATGGAGCGATGATTGCGTACGCTGGTATGCTCCGCCTGCTCGGCGGAGAGCGGGCGGGTCTGCACATCGAGGCTCGCGCCCGCTGGAGTCTGGAGAGCCTCCAGCCGCCCGGGTCCGGCAACGCCTCCACCGCACAAGAATTCGACACCTAAGCAGAAGCGGCATCATGGACACGATTTTCCTTTCCGACCTCCGGGTTGAAACCCTGATCGGTATTTTCGATTGGGAACGGCAGATACGGCAGACGGTCAGCATCGACCTGGAAATGGCGACGGATATTCGCAAGGCGGCGGCCTCGGACAGCATCGAAGACACGCTGGACTACAAGGCCGTGGCCAAGCGCGTGATTGCCTTTGTGGAGTCCTCCGAGTTCTATCTGGTCGAAACGCTGGCCGAGCGGGTGGCAGGCATCGTGACCGGCGAGTTCGGCGTGCCCTGGGTCCGGCTGACCCTGAGCAAGCCGGGGGCGATCCGCGGCGCCCGCGACGTGGGCATTCGCATCGAGCGGGGCCTGGAGGACGGCGGTGCCTGAAGTCTTCGTCGGCGCCGGCAGCAACGTGCGCCCGGAAACTCACCTGCGACGGGCGCTCGTGGCCCTTGCCGAACGGTTCGGCGTGCTGCGCCTGTCGTCGGTATACGAGAACAGCCCCGTCGGTTTCGACGGGGAAGACTTCCTCAACCTGGTTATCGGCTTCGATACGGATGAGGACGTGGCCGCCGTAACGGCCTGCTTCGCGGACATCGAGACGGAGAACGGGCGTACACGAGGCGAAGCGAAATTCGGGCCCCGGACCCTGGATCTGGATCTACTGCTCTACGGGGACCTGGTCGACGAGGACGTTCTGGGAATCCCCAGGGACGAGATACTCGAATACGCATTCGTGCTGAAACCGTTATCAGAACTGGTACCGGATCGGCGGCATCCGATTGACGGCCGCACCTATGCTGACCTGTGGGCGGCCTTCGACAAGACCGGAGTGGATCTCCGGCACTACCCTCTCGAGCTGACCGGAGGCACGGACCCCACCACGGACGGGGAATGACGGCATGATACGGTTTCGATCCTTCCTGCTGGCCGCGGCGACGGCGGGCCTCGCGGCTTGCGGCGGTTCTTCGGGCAACGGCTCCGCGGCGACCCCGGACGGTTGCAGCATTGCCGGCCAGAACAACTTCGTGCTGGCCACGATGGAGGACATTTACCTCTGGAACACCGAAATTCCGGACGTGGATCCGCTGGCCTACGAAGATCCCGAGGCTCTGCTGGAGGCGATTCGGTTCCGACCCATCGACCGCTTCAGTTTCCTGACGACTATTGCCTCGGAAAATGCCCTGTTCGGGGACAGTCAGTTTGCCGGCTTCGGCTTCCGCTCCCGGCCCCAGGGCAGCGAGCAGATCGTCAGCGAGGTCTTCGAGGGCAGCCCCGCCGCTCTGGGCGGGCTGGTCCGTGGCGCAGCGGTGATCAGTATCGACGGCCGGCCCATGGCCGAGATCTTTGCGAACGAGGGCTTTTCCGCCGCCCTGGGCCCGCCGGAGCCCGGTGTTACTCGGACCCTCGGCTTGCGCCTGCCCGACGGGAGCGTGACCGAAACCACGATCACCAAGGACGTCGTCACCATTGGCCCGGTCTCCGATGTCTCTGTGCTCGACGTGAATGGGGTGCCCACCGGCTACATGAACTTCCGGACCTTCACGGAGCCCGCGGCACCGGCTCTTAGCGAGGCTGCGGACCTGCTTCAGGCCGGATCCATAAGCCAGCTGGTTCTGGACCTCCGCTACAACGGCGGCGGTCTGCTGTCGATTGCCGAATACCTGGCCGGGCTGCTGGGCGGCCAGGTTACGGCGGGACAGGTGTTCGTCACCAACCAGTTCAATGAAAACAACGAATATCGCAATGCCTCCCGGGTCTTTCCGAACCCGGTCAATGCGCTGGGACTGGGCCGCATCGTGTTCATCACGACCGGCGCCACCGCGTCCGCAAGCGAGATCGTGATCAACGGGCTCGCGCCGTTCGTGGAGGTCGCCGTGGTCGGCAGCACCACGTTTGGCAAGCCGGTGGGACAACTCGGCTACGCATTCTGCGAGCGCGTCCTTCGGCCGGCGAGTTTTCAGACCGTCAACGCGAACGGCGAAGGGGAGTTTTTTGGCGGCATCACGCCGGACTGCGAGGCCGAGGACGATCTGACCCGGCCCCTCGGCGATCCGGATGAAGCGTCTCTGGCCGAAGCCCTGCACTTTCTGGAGACCGGCAGCTGCAGCTCTCCGCCGGTGGCCGTGGACTCAGCCGCGCCGGGCACGAAGGCCGTTTCGGTCCCCGCCGAGTACCGCTGGCTTAAGGCTGACTGAGCAAAACGCGCCGCGACCCTAGAAACTCACCGAACGTCCGCCGTCCACGGCGACGATCTGACCGGTGATGTAGTCGGCGTCCCGGGCCAGGAACAGGGCGGTTTCCGCGATATCGTCGGGACACCCCAGGCGCGCGAGGGGCACCTTCCCGAGGGTGGCGTCTTTTTCCGCCTCCGCAAGGCCCGCTTCCGGCCAGAGAATCGCGCCGGGGGCAATCCCGTTGACACGGACCGCCGGCGCCAGATCGCGGGCCAGGCTTTTCACGAGCATGGCGTTGCCCGCCTTGGCGACGGCATAAACCACGTGGTCCGCCGGCGGCCGGTCGGCATGGATATCCACCAGGTTGATGATGCAGCCCCCGCTCCCGGTGAGCGCCGGCGCTGCGGCCTGGGCAAGAAACAGCGGCGCCTTGAGATTGGTGCCCACCAGGTCCTGCCAGTTCTTCTCCGAGACGGTGCCTATCGGCGTCGGATAGAAGCTCGATGCGTTGTTCACGAGGATGTCGAGGCGTTCGTGAGCGTGAATGGCCGCCGCCACGATACGCTCCGGTGCGCCAGGATCGAGCAGGTTTTCACAGACCACCGAGGCTGAATCCGGCCGCCGGTCGTTCAGGCGCTGCGCAAGCGCCTCGGCTTCCCGCCGGGAGGTGTTGCAGTGAACGGCGACAGCGGCGCCGTCGGCATGCAGGCAGGCGGCTATCGCCGCCCCGATCCGTCGTCCGCCACCGGTGACAATCGCCACGCGCCCGGTGAGGGATCGGGTTGAAGAAGCGCCGCCGGCGGGGGATTCGGGGTGACTGGGGGGCTGGCTTGCCATTAGCATCCTCGTGCTGTCGCTAGGGTCCGATCCGCCCGGGAGCCGGCCTCGGCCAGACGAATTGTGTCAGAAGGACTGCGCCGCGCCCATGTCGACCGAACCGCCACGAGACTCCCCCGAGGCGCCCGCCGCACCCGGCAGCGCATTGAGCGGGCGTCTGCGCAATGACATTCGGCGCAGCGGGCCGATGCGATTCTCGCGCTTCCTCGAGCGTGCGCTCTATGCCCCGGGCGAGGGGTACTACGCCGGCGGCGGGCCGGGAATCGGCGCCTCCGGCGACTTTGTCACGGCCCCGGAGATCTCACCGGTGTTCGCTTCGTGCCTGGCGCGAGGCATTGCGCCGGCGCTGCAGGTCCCGGGGGCTGCCGTGCTCGAGCTGGGCGCGGGGAACGGAACGCTCGCAAAGGATCTGTTGATGGCCCTGGAGCGGCTCGGGTGCCTGCCCGAGAGCTATCGAATTCTCGAGGTGAGCGGCGCACTGCGGAATCGGCAGGAGACGCTGATCGGCGCCCTTCCGGCGCGTGTTGCGTCGAGGGTGACTTGGCTGGACAGCCTGCCGGAGAGCCCGCTCGACGGGGTGATCCTCGCCAACGAGGTCGCCGATGCGCTCGTTTTCGAAGCCTTCGCCGTAACGGCCGAGGGTCCCCGCTACCGGGGCGTGGCCGACGGCCCCGGCGGCCTGTGCTGGACCGAGCTGCCCGCGGATGCCGAGCTGTTGAGGTTTGTCGCCGCCGCGGCCGAGGCACGGGGCGAGGCGCTGCCGCCGGTTTATGTGTCCGAATTTCGTCCCCTGCTCGCGCCCTGGGTTGCGAGCCTGGCCGCTTGTCTTCAGACCGGGGCGATGATCGTCGTGGACTACGGGCTGCCCCGCCGGGAACTCTACAGCGATGACCGCCGTGCCGGCACGCTGTGCTGTTTTTCCGGCCAGCGCGCGCATCCGGACCCGTTTCGCGCACCGGGCCGGGAGGACATCACTGCCTGGGTGGATTTCACGGCGATCGCGGAGGCCTTCCACGAGGCGGGCCTGCTGCTGGAGGGTTTCACGACCCAGGCGGCTTACCTGATCGAGAACGGGTACACGGACGCGGTGGCGGAAATAGCCGACACTGCGTCGCTGGAGGACCGTCTCAGCGCGCTCGCCGCCGCTCGCCGGCTGGTGATGCCGGGAGAGATGGGCGAACGGTTCAGGGTGATTGCCGCGAGCCGGAATCTTCGCACCGCGCTGCCCGGGTTTTCCGGGCTCGATCTGACAAGGACGCTTTGACGCCATGGATTTGCTGCACGCCGTCATTCTGGCCGTGGTCCAGGGATTTACCGAATTCCTGCCGATCTCCAGCTCGGGACACCTTGTGCTTCTCCCGGGTTTTCTGGACTGGGAGGATCAGGGCCTGGCCTTCGATGTGGCCGTACATCTGGGTACGCTTGCCGCCGTGGTCTGGTACTTCCGCCACGAGCTCGTGACGATGACCCGCGCGTGGCTGACCAGCGTGCGCGGCGGAGACGGGGGCCAGGATGCCCGCCTTGCCTGGGCCATTATCTGGGGCACCGTACCGGTGGTGCTCGCCGGGGCCTTCCTGGCCGGACCGGCCATCGACAGCCTCAGGGCGCCACTGCTCGTCGCGGCCACGACGGGCGGTTTCGGAATACTCCTCTGGCTGGCGGATCGCCGGGGCGCGAAGACACGCGACGAATACAGCCTGCAGTGGTCGGACGTGATGCTCATCGGCCTGGTCCAGGCGCTGGCCCTGATCCCCGGCACTTCGCGCTCCGGAATCACGATGACAGCGGGGCTGTTGCTGGGTCTGACCCGGGAGGCGGCGGCACGCTTTTCCTTCTTGCTTGCCATACCGGTGATTCTCGCGGCGGCGGTCTATGAGCTCTGGGACCTGCTGAGCTCGCCGGCGCCGGACGACTGGCTGGCGCTGGGTGTCGGCGCGGCGGTCTCCGCGGTCGTTGCGTACGTGACGATTCGCTGGTTCCTGGCGTTTCTCGGCCGCATGGGCATGGCCCCGTTCGCGATCTACCGTCTGCTGCTGGCCGGCCTTATTCTGGTTTTTGCCGTCTAGACACGCTGGCCACGGCCTCGCAGCGCGCGGCGCGGATCGTCTCGCCTATGGTGGCTGGGTCCTCGCGGGACTTCGCCAGCGCCGCGGCGTCGACCTGACGCGCAGCCGCAAGGGCCGTTCGCAGGTAGGCCGCCTGCGGGTAGGCGCGATCCGCGAAGCCCTTGCGGCCGCGCAGGTCGGCCTCGCAGGCGAGCAGAAACTCATCGAACCGCTCCGGCCGGCGCAGGGCATCGGTGCCCTCCAGCAGCTTCACGATCGTGCCGGGACGAAGCTCCAGGGCCCGGTGGGACAGGCAGTGATAGCGGGACACGACCATGGCCAGATCGCGCCAGTCGTTGGGTATGCGCAGCCGGGCGGCGAGGTCGCGGATGATGGTCACTCCGCGTTCCTCGTGGCCGGCGTGACCCGGCAGCACCTCGGCCGGCGTCGTCCCCTTGCCGAGATCGTGCACCAGCACCGCGAAACGGACACGCGGCTGGTCCGAGAGGCCGGCCGCAAGCGCCAGCGCCATCAGAGTGTGCACACCGGTATCGATTTCGGGGTGCCAGCGAGGCGGCTGGGGCACGCCGAACAGCGCCTCGATCTCCGGAAACACGACGGCCAGCGCGCCGCAGTCCCTGAGCACCTCGATGAACGCCTCCGGATGCGGAGTGCCCATGGCCCGCCGGGTCTCCTGCCAGACCCGTTCCGGCACGAGGGCGTCAGCCTCGCCCGCCGCCACCATCTGCCGCATCAGGTCCAGCGTCTCTTCCGCTACCTGGAATCCCGCGTCCCGGAATTCGGCCGCGAAGCGCGCGGTCCGCAGGATCCGCACGGGGTCTTCGACGAATGCGGGCGAAACATGGCGCAGCACCCGGGCCTCGAGATCCCGTTGGCCGCCGTGTGGATCGATCAGCCGGCCGTCTCCGGCGCGCGCCATCGCGTTGATGGTGAGGTCGCGGCGCAAGAGGTCCTCCTCGAGAGACACCTCGGGCGACGCATGGACCTCGAACCCCCGGTAGCCCGGCGCCGTCTTGCGCTCCGTGCGGGCGAGGGCATACTCCTCGCCGGTTTCGGGATGCAGGAACACCGGAAAGTCGCGACCCACCGGGCGGTATCCGGCGTCCAGCAGGTCATCCGGCCGGCTGCCCACGACCACCCAGTCGCGCTCCTCGGCGGTACGGCCGAGGAGTTCGTCGCGGACCGCGCCACCCACGAGGAAGATCTCCATGCCGCGAATTCTACCGCCGAAGGCGCATGCTAGGCTCTGGTTCATGGGGCACAAAACCCGCGCCGTTCTCGCCACCCTGGCGCTCGCCGTGGGGTCTACGGGGCTGGCGGGCTGCGGCTACTACGGCCAGGCAGTCCGCGGCCACATGGACCTGGTCAGCCGCAGCCGGCCCATCGACGACGTCATCGACGACCCGGAGACCTCGCCCGCCCTGGCCGAGCGTCTCAGGCTCGTGCTCGAGGCGCGGCGCTTCGCGTTCGATGAACTGGGCCTTCCGGACAACGGCAGCTATCTGCAGTATGCGGACCTGGAACGCCGGTTCGTCGTCTGGAATGTGTTTGCCGCGCCGGTGGACTCGCTGACGCCGAGGCAATGGTGTTTCCCGGTGGCGGGCTGCGTGGTCTACCGGGGCTACTTCCGGGAGGACGCGGCCCGCAGCTATGCCCGCGGTCTCGAGGAAGAGGGTTTCGACGTGCACGTCGGCGGCGCATCCGCCTATTCGACCGTAGGGTGGTTCAAGGACCCGGTGGTCAGCACCATGCTGACCAGCAATGACGGGCGTCTCGTGGGACTGCTGTTCCACGAACTGGCCCATCAGCGGCTCTATGTGAAGGACCACTCGGAGTTCAACGAGGCCTTTGCCAGCCTGGTGGAGGAAGAGGGCGTGCGCCGATGGTTCGCGGCCCGGGGCGGCGAGGAAGGCTGGGCGGCGTGGCGAGCCCGCCGCGCGCGGGACGCGGCGGTACAGGGCCTGCTGGAACAGACCCGCGCGGAACTCGCCGCGCTGTACGCGGACCCGCCGGATCCGCTGCGCCTCCATGCCGACAAGCAAGCGGTCTTCGACACGCTGCGCGAACGCTACCGGGCCATCAGCTCGGACTGGCCCGACACGGCGGGCTACGATGCCTGGTTTGCCGCCGAATGGAACAACGCCCGCCTGGTTCCCGTGGGGACCTACCGGCGGCTGGTGCCCGCGTTTCGGGCACTGCTGCGTGAGGAAGGCGGTGACCTGGCCCGGTTCTACGAGCGCTGTGAGTCGCTGGGAGAGCTGCCGGGATCCGAGCGCGATGCCGAACTCGCCCGATTGCTGGCACTGGCGCCCGGAGTCCCGGGGACCACCCGGTGAGGCGGCGCCAGGTAGGCGGGTGCAATGGCTTCCAGCGGCGTGGGCTGCACGTCCAGGGCCCGCAAGCCCGGCGCCTCTTTCTCGCAAATGCTGTGCACCGTAAGCGAGCGAAAATTGTCCGTGGAAAACGGCTTGCCGGGCACGTAGTCCATCATCGCCGCCTGCATGCGGGCGAGACCATCCGGCAGGCCGATGATTTTGGGGCGGCGCCCGGACCAGCGGGCGATGAGGGTCACGAGCTCCTTCAGGGAGTAGACCCGGGGTCCGCACAGCTGGTAGGTGACGCCCGCGGATTCGGCCCGGTCCAGGGCGTGGGCCATAGCGGTGGCCACATCGGTGACGAAGACCGGCGCGAATCGGGCGTTCGGACGTGCCAGCGGCAGTACGGGCAGGGTCCTGAGCAGCGATCTGAAGCGTTCGATGAAACCGTCGCCCCGCCCGAACACGACCGACGGTCGAAAGATGGTCCAGAGCAATCCTGCGCCGGCTTCCTGGCGGATGTGGTCCTCGGCTTCTCCCTTCGAGCGCAGATAATGGCTTGCGCCGTTGGCCGCGTCCGCGCGCAGGGCGCTCATGTGGAGAAATCGCTCGATGCCCCGGTCGTTGCAGACCGCGACGACCCGGCGGGTCAGTTCGCCGTGGGCGGCCCGGAAACCGGCGCCGTCACGGCCCTTCTCGTTGAGTATGCCGACGAGATTGATCACCGTATCGCAGCCCTCGAGGGCCTGATGCAGATCCAGGGCATCGTAGGGATCGCATTCCAGCAGGCGCAGGCCGGGCAGGACGAGCAGATCCCGGTGCCGCTCCCGGCTGCGGGTCAGGGCGATCACATCGTGACCGTCCCGGACCAGCCGGGCCAGTACGTGTCGGCCGATGAAACCCGTGCCGCCGAGAACGGCGATAGTGCGCTTGGACATCGCTTCGCGTCCGAGTCGAAAGGAGGAGCGGGCCCGCAGTATAGACGACCGCCCGGTGCGCTCCGGAAACTTTCAGCCGCCGCCGGTGGGCTTGACCGGCGGCATGACCTCGGCGAGCCGCCGCGTGCGCTCGTTCATTCGCCAGTGGAATACCGCCTCGGCGGCGAGGACCCGGCGGACATAGCCGCGGGTTTCCGAATAGGGAACGGTTTCGACCCAGATGTCCGCGGGTAGCTGGGCGTCTTTTGGCAGCCAGCGCTCCACGCGATGCGGCCCGGCGTTGTACGCGGCCGTCGCGAGCACCCGGTTCTGGCCGAACCGGTTGAGCATGTCGCCCAGGTAGCGGGTCCCCAGCGTGATGTTCGAGGCCGGGTCCCTGAGCGTCTGGACGCCCCGGTAGGGCATGCGTGCCGCCCGGGCAGTCCGCTTGCCGGTGTCCGGCATGAGCTGCATGAGTCCGATCGCGCCGGCGCTCGAGGCGACGTCGGGCATGAACAGGCTCTCGCTGCGGGCGATCCCGTAGGCCCAGGGAGCCGGAATGCGCGCAGCCGTGCTTTTCTGTTCGAACCATTGCCGCCAGGGCAGCGGATAGCGGATCTCCAGGTCATTGGCCAGCCCGGTCTTCGATGCGGTGGCAATCGCCCGGGAATGCCAGCCCCAGCGGTGCGCCACAATCGATGCCTGGGCCTTTTCCGCGTCGTTCAGTGTGGCCAGGGCCCGCCGCCATTCCCGGCGACCCCGATAGTTGAAACCGGTAAAAAAGTATTCCCGGGCGCGGAGGATGTCCCGCCGTGTCTCGAGTTCCTCGATGAGGGCTTCGTCCGGAACCGCTTCGGCGTGCCGCCACTGGTAGTCCGCGCCGATCCGGTCGGCCGCCAGGAATGCGTGATAGCCGCGGTGTCCGGCCAGGTCCTCGTAGAGAACCCGCGCTGCGGCTTCGTCTCCCGAGGCCTCCATGGCCCGGGCCTGCCAGAACGTCCGCCCGTCCTGGTCACCGTCGATTCCGTCGGGCAGGTCTTCCAGGTACAAAGCGGCGCCGGTCCAGTCCTGGTCCCGCAGGGCGAGCCGGAAACGCCAGACGCGAACGTCATCGTCAACCGCCGAATCCGGCAGCGCCGACAGCAGGCCCCGGCCCATCGCCAGATGGCGCCACGCATGAATCAGCGCGATGCGGCGCTGGACCGCGTCGGCAGCGTCTCCGCTGAGCCCAAGCCGACTGTCATAGCGTTCCCAGAGCGCGGCGGCTCTCGCCGGATCGCGGCTGGCCAGGCGTTTGAGCCCGTAAAGCATGAGCGCCCGGTCATCGCTGCCGGAGCCCTCCAGCCGGGCCAGGCGGCGGGCCGGGTCGGCGTGCATGCCGGCCCAGGTTTCTACCCGCGCCTTCTCGCCGGCAGGGCCTGAGCGCGCCAGGTAGCGCGCCAGCTGAAACTGACCGGCCTCCAGGGCCAGCGAGGTCCGTTCGGTCACGTGCTCCGGAGCCAGCGCTCCAGTGTCTTTCAGCCAGGCAAAAACCGGATCGCAGGCCGACGGCTGGCTGTATGGCGACAGCCAGACCGCAATGCCGTCGTCCACCACGCCCTGGGTTCGTTCCAGACGGATCCGCGCTTCGAGCGCATTGCAGTGAAACACCGTCGAGTCGCCATCGGCAAAGTGGGCTTCGTAGACCTCGAGGAACGTCTCCCAGCGGCCGCGGCGGGCAAGAGACTCCGCCCAGGCCTTCCGCAATCCCGGCGTGAATCCCAGGTCGGGATAGGCGGCGAGAAACTCGGCTACTTCTGCGTCGGGTACGCGGCCAAGCCGGTTGCGCAGCCATCCGGCGCGCAGATCCGGATACAGCGGGTAGTCTTCGAGCTGGCTGAGCCACGGTTCGACGCGGGCCCAGTTGCCGGACTCCGCCTGCATGATGGCTTTTCGAAATGCCGAGCGCTGCGCGTCGAGATCAGTCGCCGATACAGCGCCTGCCCAGAACAACAACAGCCCCAGCGTCCAGTAGACAAACCGCTCCATGCGCTTTTTCGGTATTCCGTTTTTGTTAGGGTTGCCCGGCATGTCACCGGGAGGCCCTATTATGTCCAATCTGCGCCGATGCTCAATGCGCTGGGTCACACTTCAGCTTGGATAGCGGCGCCGCGATCTGGCTGTATCCGCTGATCGGGGCAGCGTCAGGAATTCTGGCGGGTTTGTTCGGCATCGGCGGCGGTCTGTTGATCGTCCCGGCACTGGTGGCTGTGTTCGCCTTAGCCGGCAGCGCCGTGCCGGACGCCCTGGCAGTGCATGTGGCCATCGGCACGTCCCTGGCGGTGATCGTCGTGACGTCGGTCTCGAGCATTGCCGCTCACCACCGTCGCGACTCCGTGGCATGGCCGGCCGTGTGGCGCCTGGTTCCCGGCATCCTGGCGGGAGGATTCATCGGCGCGCGGATAGCCGACGCGCTCGCGCGAAATCCGTTGCAGGCCATCTTCGGTGTCCTGGCGATCCTGCTGGCCCTGTGGATGGCGTTTGGTCGGCCGCCACCGCCGGAAGGCCGCCGGGTGGGCCCGCTGATCTGGTTCCCCGTGGGTGTGGTCGTCGGGACCATATCGGCCCTGGTCGGTATCGGTGGCGGCGTCATGACCGTGTCCTGGCTGACCTGGCAGGGCACTCCCATCCACCGGGCCGTCGGTACCGGAGCGGCCTGCACGCTCCCCGTGGCGTTGGCCGGTGCGGCCGGATTCATGCTGACCGGGGCGGACGTACCGGATCTGCCCAGTGGATCCGTCGGCTATGTGTATTTTCCCGCCGCGATCGGGATTTCGCTCGCCAGCGCGCTGACAGCGCCCCTGGGGGCGCGTCTGGCCCACGCCCTGCCGGTCAAGCAGCTCAGGCGCGCCTTTGCGATTCTCCTGGCGGTCGTGGGCCTTAGGATGGTGATCGGCGCTACGTAGGGCCCGCCTTGGGTCGAGGCGGCCGCAAAAAAGCAGGCCGGGCGTTGCCGCCCGGCCTGTGCCACGGGGCGCTCTCTCGAGCCGGCATTTCCGCTACCGGATCGGCAGCAGCAGCGCGGAGTTGCCGCGCCGGATGTTCAGGAGCAACGAGCTGCTGCCTTCGGCGGCGTCGCGGAACTCGGCAACGGTCCGGACGCGCTCGCGGTTCACCGCGATGATCACATCGCCGGTCCGCAGGCCCTGGCGGGATGCCGGACTCTGCTCGGCAATAGCGCTGACGCGAACGCCGTCGACGCCGTTGGAGTCCGACTCCCCGGCCGTGACGCTCTCGAACTCGGCGCCCTCCAGGCCGGGATGCAGATCCACCGCCGCGACCTGCTCGTCCTGGGTCTGTCCGCCCAGGGTTGCCTTAATCTTGCGCTCCCTGCCTTCGCGGATGACCACGAGCCTGACCTCGTCACCGGCGCGCTGGAGCCCGATGGCGTTGCGCAGCTCCGCCGCCGAGTCCACCGGCTTGCCGTTGACCGAGATGATGATGTCGCCGACTTCCAGGCCGGCCTGCTGGGCCGCGGAGCCGTCGAGGATCTGGGAGACCAGGGCGCCCTGGGTTTCATCAACCCCGTAGGCCTCGGCGATATCCGGAGTCACCGTGTAGATATTGACTCCGAGCAAGCCGCGGCGGACCTCGCCGAACTCCACGATCTGGTCCATGATCGAGCTGGCCATGTTCGAGGGGATCGCGAAGCCGATGCCGATGTTGCCGCCGGTGCGGCTGAGGATGGCCGTGTTGATGCCGACGAGCTCGCCCCTGAGATTGATCAGCGCGCCGCCGGAGTTGCCAGGGTTGATAGAGGCATCGGTCTGAATGAAATCCTCGTAGCCGTCCGGATTGATGCCCGAGCGGCCGAGTCCGCTGATGATGCCGGAGGTGACCGAGTGACCCAGACCGAAGGGGTTGCCGATCGCCACCACGAAATCACCGACTTCGGCGACCTCGGAATTGGCGAGCTTGATGTCGGTGAGGTCGTCCGCATCGATCTTGATGACGGCCACATCCGAGCCCGGATCGGAGCCCACGATGGTCGCGTCGTAGGTGCGCTCGTCCTGCAGGGTCACGGTGATCTCTTCCGCGGAGTCGATGACGTGATGATTGGTGAGGATGTAGCCCTCGCGAGCGTCCACGATGACGCCGGAGCCCGCGCTCTGAGTCTGCCGGCGCTGGGGCGAATCCGGCATATCGAAGAAGCGCCGGAAAAACGGGTCGTTCATGAACGGGTGCTGCTGCACTTCCACACTGCCGCGGGTGCCGATGTTGACGACCGCGGGCGCCGCGTCCTTGATGAGCGGAGCCAGTGACGGGAGTTTTTCCCCGTTGACCATGGACGGTAGCTGCGCGTGAGCAGCCGGCGGCTGGAACAGTGCCGCCACGAATACGGCCGCGACCGCGGCTACCGAAAATCGCAAAAACTGGGTCATGTGGATTCCCTTGCTTTCAAAATCAGGCGGTACGGGGGGCACTCATCGCCCGAGTCATCGGATTCGACGTCAAGACCAAAACGGAGGCGGGAAAGCTCCCGCCTCCGTAAAGGATGCGCGTGTCCGACGGTTGGTCGCAAGCGTCAGTTCACGTCGATATTGATTCGCCGCGGCATGACCTTGGCATGCTTCGGGATCGAGAGTTCGAGCACGCCGTGCTCGCTGCGGGCACTGATGCCCTCGGCGTTTGCGGTGTCGGGCAGCGTGAAGCGACGGAAGAACCGGCCGCTGGCCCGTTCGGTACGCCGATAGTCGCTGCCTTCCTCGGTCTTCTCGGACTCGCGGTGTCCGTCGATGGTCAGGACGCCGTCTTCCATGGTGATCTCGATGTCTTCGGGCTTCACTCCGGGCACGTCGGCTCGAATGACAAAGCGCTCTTTCTCTTCCTTGATATCGACGGCGGGCACCCAGCTGGCGACGGTGGAGGAGGTGTCGTCCATGGCCAGGCGCGACTCGACGAGCCGGTCAAGATCTTCGTGAAGGCCACGAAACAGGCCGAAAGGCTGATAACGCGTGATATGCATGATAGGTCTCCGAATTTAGCGGTTCTCAAAGCGGTCGGGATCACCCCGTTGCAATGGGAAATAGGGTCTCGGAAACGGTTTTCAAGCCATTCGGGGCGCGGCAAACAGGATCCTGGCGACGGTTTTTCATGGCACTACATATTGTGCCGCAGCAAAAAAATCCGTGAACCGGGAATTCGGGCGCAAGTCATTGAATTCAGATTTGAAAGTCTCCGTAACTAATTGTTTTTGTTTATTTTGACCATCTGTGTCTAAAGTCCGTCCGGGCCTTGACAGCGTTGGGGTCTGACCATAATCTACCGCCTGCCGACACAACATCTTGTGTCTGTAAAAAAAGGCCCGCCGCAACCGTCCGGACGGGTCACTCGCCACCAGAAAACAAGCGATCAGGGCATCACGGACGCCCGCCTCCGGGGAGACAAGACATAATGAAGAGCGCGCTCAAGGAGCTAGCCACGGCCACGACCGTCGATCACATTCCGTTCCAGCCGGCTTCGACCGATATCTGGGAGAAGAAGTACCGCCTCGCGTCCAAGGATGGGGCGGCGATCGACGAGACCATGGATGATACCTATCAGCGGATTGCGACCGCGCTGGCCGACGTGGAGAGCGACGCCGACCGGGAAGTCTGGTTCGAGCGCTTTCTCTGGGCCCTCCGGCACGGTGCGATTCCCGCCGGCCGGATTGTTTCCAACGCCGGTGCCCAGGCCCACAAGCCGGCGACCTCCACGATCAACTGCACGGTGTCCGGGACCATTCAGGATTCCATGGACGACATTCTCGGGAAGGTACACGAGGCGGGTCTGACGCTGAAGGCGGGCTGCGGCATCGGCTACGAGTTCTCGACCCTGCGTCCCAAGGGCGCCTATGTGTCCGGCGCGGGTGCCTACACGTCCGGGCCGCTGTCCTTCATGGATATTTACGATCGCATGTGTTTCACGGTGTCGTCGGCGGGCGGCCGGCGCGGGGCCCAGATGGGCACCTTCGACATCGGCCATCCCGATGCGGCGGAGTTTGTCCGGGTCAAGCGCGAGGACGGCCGTCTGCGGCAGTTCAACCTGTCGCTGCTCGTGACCGATGAGTTCATGGATGCCGTGAGAAAGGAGGCGCCGTGGAAGCTGGCGTTCCCGATGACGCGTGACGAGGCGGAAGCCGGCGGCGTGGATCTGGACGACCCGGAGCAGGTGGTCTGGCGCGAATGGCCGACCGACAGGGATTACGTGCGCGACGAGACCGGCCTGGTTGCCTGTCGCGTCTACAAGACGCTGCCGGCGCGGCGCCTCTGGGACGTGATCATGAGCTCCACCTACGACTTCGCCGAGCCGGGCTTTATTCTCATCGACCGCGTCAACGAGATGAACAACAACTGGTGGGACGAGAACATCCGGGCCACCAACCCCTGTGGCGAACAGCCCCTCCCGCCGTATGGATCCTGCCTGCTGGGATCGGTGAACCTGACCCGCTTCGTGGTGGACCCCTTTGCCGACGAAGCCCGTTTTGACTGGGACAAGTTTCGGGAGGTCGTGCGGGTGTTCACTCGCATGCTCGACAACGTCGTCGAGATCAACGGCCTGCCGCTGAACCGTCAGCGGGACGAGATCTTCCGCAAGCGGCGCCACGGCATGGGATTCCTCGGGCTCGGCTCAACCCTCACGATGCTGCGGATGAAGTACGGCTCCAAGGCATCCGTGGCCTTCACCCAGGAAGTGGCCCGGGAGCTGGCCCTGGCCGGCTGGGAGACCGCTTTGGAGCTGGCGAAGGAAAAGGGTCCGGCGCCGATCATGGAAGAGGAGTTCGAGGTTACCGAGGAGATGCTGCGCAAGCGTCCGGAAATGCGCCGCGACGGCTGGCGCGCGGGGGCCAGCATCAAGGGCAAGATTCTGCACGCCCGCTACAGCCGCTACATGCAGCGGGTCGCCGATGCCAATCCGGACCTGGTCGACCAGCTCGCCGAAGTCGGAGCCCGGTTTACGCATCACAGTTCGATTGCGCCGACCGGCACGATCTCCCTGTCGCTGGCCAACAATGCCAGCAACGGAATCGAGCCCAGTTTTGCCCACCACTACTTCAGGAACGTGATTCGCGAAGGACGCAAGACAAAGGAAAAAGTGGATGTGTTTTCCTTTGAGCTGCTTGCCTACAGGAGTCTGATCAACCCGGATGCCCTGCCCGATTCGGCCGATGAGGCAACCCGCCTGCCCGAGTACTTCATTACCGCCGAAGACATCACGCCCCGTGAACACGTGGACATTCAGGCGGCTGCCCAGATGTGGGTGGATTCGTCGATTTCCAAGACCGCCAACGTGCCCACCGACTATCCCTATGAGGACTTCAAGGACATCTATCTCTATGCGCACGAGCAGGGCCTGAAGGGCTGCACGACGTTCCGCTTCAATCCCGAAGCGTTCCAGGGTGTGCTGGTGAAGGAAAAGGATCTTCAGAATACGACTTACGTTTTCGAACTCGACGACGGCACGGAGATCGAACTCAAGGGCGATCAGGAGGTCGAGTACGACGGCGAGACGCACTCGGCGGCGAACCTCTTCGACGCGCTGAAAGAAGGCTACTACGGGAAGTTCTAGGCCAGCCTCACAACGCTGGAACACCCTTTTGACTGCGAGATGACACAACGATGAGCACAAAGATCGAGAACAAGATTGTCGGCTACCGGGTCGCCAAGCCCGAGGAGGCGGAACCCGCCCCGGCCGCGACGCCGGTAGTCACCGACGAGATGAGCAATGTCGTGCGCATGCATGAGAAGCTCGAGCGCCCCGAGCGCCTGATCGGCGCCACCTACAAGATCAAGCCGCCGGTGGCCGAGCACGCGATGTACGTCACGATCAACGACATCATCCTCAACGAAGGTACGCCCCACGAAAAGCGCCGCCCGTTCGAGGTTTTCATCAACACGAAGGACCTGGACCACTATCAGTGGATCGTCGCGCTGACCCGGGTCATGTCCGCCGTGTTCCGCAAGGGCGGCGACGTGGCTTTTCTGGTCGAGGAGCTCAAGGCGGTCTTCGATCCCCGCGGCGGCTACTGGCGGCCGGGCGGCAAGTTCATGCCCTCCCTGATCGCCGAGCTGGGCGAGGTGATCGAACGCCACCTGATCTCCATCGGCCTCATGCACCAGCCCGGGCTCGATGAGCACCAGCAGCGGCTCGTGGAGGAAAAGCGAGCCGAGTTCGAGGCCCAGTCCAGACAGCAGGATGCGTTCGCGGAGAAGCCCTTTCCGGACGGCGCTCAGCTGTGCGGAAAGTGCAATACGACCGCGGTCGTCATGATGGACGGCTGCATGACCTGCCTGAACTGCGGCGACTCCAAGTGCGGCTAGGCCGGAACCACTGACAGATAGCGTCAGGAGGTCTTGCGGCCCGAAGGGCGGGGTCCCGGACGCGGCAACACCGGACTAGCCAACGCCCCGGTCAACACGCCCCTTGGAGATCCCTGCTTGCGAGGTCATTCTCCAGGGGGCTGTTTTTTTGTTTTCCACGGCCTCGCCCGGAGACCGAGTCGCTCGTCCCGCACAGAACATGCTCGAGCAGCGGGAAGCAGCCGGTGGTCAGTCACTGGTCCGTTGCCGATTCATCCACTGTGAGTGAGGAATTGTCTCGACGACGAACGCCAGGGACTGGCCTCGATAGGTTCCGGATATTCGCCAGCACCCCGCGCTTCTGAAGTCGATGCCGGTGAGGATGGCCCACACATCATGTTCCAGGCCCGCATTCGTCGGCCGGGACATCACCGCATCGTTCGGGCCTTCATCAAGCCGCTCGATTCGTCCGGCAAAGTCCCGTTCCAGGCCCGGTTGAAAGCCTGCCGAGTACCAGAACAGCTTGATTGCCATTGCGTGGCCTTCGACGGTCGTTGGCCAGGTTCCATTGGCCGGCAAGACCACGGCAAGCGCCTCGGAGCCGAGCCATGTGTCTGCCTGCGGCCAGCGCTCGGAAAAAACCACGTCGGCACCCAGGGTTCTGGGGCAGCGTTCGCCTGAATTGGCGACTGCAACGAATCCGAACCACATCGCCGCAAACAACGCCATCCGGTTTCTTTCAGTACGCATGACCGACTCCCGGGTGAAGGGCGCGCTATTGATCCGCACGTATTGGTAGCCTCCCTGGGGTTGTATCGCCACCCGCACCGCTGGAACGCGCGGCCTGCGCTGCTCACCGGCCTGACTCAGGGCACGTAGCGGGCCCGAAGGCGCTCCAGGGTTCCGTCGTCCTGCATGCTGTCCAGCGCCTCGTCCAGCCGCTGCGCCAGCTCCTCGCCGTCAGGGCGTGCCGCGCTGACCGCAAGGCGCAGGCCATAGCTCGCAAGGGCCTGGTCGGCGGTTTCGAAGACATCGCCTCGCCGCCCCAGATAGTTGCTCGCGTGATAGCGCAGAACCGCGGCGTCCATCACGGCCACATCGATGCCGCCGTTCTGGAGCCTAAGGAGATTCTGAATAACGAAGTTCTCCGTTACGACAGGCCCGAACCGGTAGCTGGCCAGGGCATCGGTGTAGGCGAAGTCCGCCGTGACCCCCAGGCGCAGACCCTGGCCTCGAGTCGCTTCCATTTCCTCGAACGTAAACGAGCCGCCGCGGGTCTTCACGAACACGATTCGGTTCTCGGCGAACGGGCGGGTGAAATGCAGTGTCCCCTCGCGCTCCGGAGACTTCCATGCTCCCGCCAGCACGACGTACTCTCCGGCTTCCACACCGGCGAGCGCGCGCGACCAGCTCTCACTGACAAAGCGCGCGTCCAGACCGCTGCGGTGCAGGGCCTCCTTCGCCACCGCGCCGGCCAGGCCGTGTTCCTCGAGGGTGCGGTCTACATAGGGTGGCCAGTTGTAGGTGGCAACCGGTATCGATTCCTCGGCCGCCGCCGGCACGGCGAGGATCATCATGACAATCCAGGTTGCGGCTATCCGGACGGGCAGGGGAAGGTTCATCGCGGACTCCACGATCACGGGACCCGTACCTTAGCGCGCTCTCCAGGACGCTGCCCACCCCCGCCGGTCGCTGCGCTGTGCGTTACCATGGCACGGCCCACCGGAGTTGCCATGACACGCTGCCTTGTTCCCCTCGTCTGGATTCTTGTTATGACCGTCGCTGGTGCGGGCATCCCGCTCGCCCGGGCAGGAGATGACCCGCCGGCCCGCCTGCTCTACTGGCACGAGGAGGATGACGGCCGCATCGTCGTATCGAACATCCAGTTCAGCCGCAACGACGTGCTCGAACTGGGAGGGCGGGAACGGGTGGAGGAGCGCGCGAGTTCCCAGGCCATGCTGGTGCTCGTGACGACCCGCCGTATCGTAGCCTACAGTGTCTACACGGCGGCCTGGCGGGAGGTGCCGCGCAAGGCCGCGGAGCGCCTCGAGCAGCTCGAAGCCGAGGACTACTCGGCTTTCGTGCTGACCTCGGATCGGGTCTTGAACTTCAACGGCCGCAGCGGCGTATGGTCAGAAGACCGGCGCTGATTGCCGCCGTGGCCGGCGCGCTGCTAGCGGGCGGGCCGGGCCGGGCTGCGGCGTGCAACGACAATGCGCCGCGCCCTCCCATCCTCGAAGGTCAGGTTTACGACGACACGGCGCGCAGGTTTCTGGTGAAATCCTCCACCACGATCGCCGTGGCGCGGTTTCAGCGCCGCCTGGAAATGACCCTGGGCGATGCCGTGAAGGTGGACTACGTATTCGAACTGACGGAAGGCTGGAAGGCGCCCCTGCCGCGGAGTCTCGTTGTCAACGAGGAGCGGGTGCCTTGCGGCCTTGCTCTGGCACCCGGAAACCCGTACCTCGTGTACTTCGACGGCCACCGGCCCGTCTGGTTCGTACCGGGCGTGGACCTGTCCGAGGAGTTGCTGCTCCTGGCGGATGTGGACTGGTACTACGGCCCCAGGGGCGACCTGGTGATGCCGTCGCTGATTTCCGGTCAGCGCAGCGAGCCCTAGGCGTTCATGCCCTCAGCCGAGATGACCTTGTTCGTCCTGGGCCTGGCCGGGGTCGCGGTGTTTTCCGTATCCGGCGTTCTCGCGGTCGGCCACAAGCAGCTCGACCTGTTCGGCGCGCTGGTCCTCGGCGTGGTGACGGCCGTGGGCGGCGGCACGATCCGTGACCTCGTTCTCGGGCTTGACGTGTTCTGGGTCGTGCAGCCGGTGTTTATCAGTGCTGCCGCTGTGGCGGCGCTGCTGACCGTGGCCGCCGAGCGCCTCGTATCGGTGCCCAGGCGGCTGATCCTGTTTGCGGATGCCGCCGGGCTGGCGTTGTTTTCGGTGCTGGGCGCCGAGCGGGCATACGACACCGGTTCCGGATACGTGATCGCGGCCGTCATGGGTCTTTTGACCGGCGTCGCCGGCGGCATGCTCCGGGATGTGCTGGCCGGCGAGATTCCGCTCGTGTTTCGCCGCGAGCTCTACGCAACCGCGGCCATGGCGGCGGCCCTGACCTATCTGGCGTCCCGGGCCATCGGGCTCGCCTCGGTCCCGGCCATGGTGGCGGGCGTGGCGATCGGCCTGGCGATTCGGCTGCTGGCGTTACGCTGGAATCTCGGCCTGCCCGTCTACCGCACCCGCCGCTAGGCCGCTGGATATACAATTTGCCCCGCTCCCGCCGCCCGCGGCGCGAGGGGCCGGGAACCGCGTATTGATCGAATCAGCCGATGGAGGTGTTTCAGTTGAACTGCAGACGGATCGCACAGGGAATCGTACCGGGCATAGCGGTCCTGACGTTGCTGATCTGCGCGGGCTGCGCGCAGATCCAGCGTACGGAACCGCCGGCGGATGTCCGTCAGATCCGGACCTTGTCGCCGCTGGAGGATGCGGGCGACCGCATCCGGCTTGCCGCCTATGCGCCCGTTCGCCTCGAAGCGGACCTGTCGGTGCTGGACCTCAGGCAGGTGGAGGTGCTGCGGCTGCTGATCGAGGCCGCCCAGGTCATGGACGAACTGTTCTGGCTGCAGGCCTACGGGCCTTCGGCGCCGTTTCTCGCCGGCATTGCCGACGAGGATGCCCGGGCCTTCGCGAAGATCAACTACGGGCCCTGGGACCGGCTGAACGCCGATAAGCCGTTCCTGCCCGGGTATTCGGAGAAACCCCCGGGGGCCCGCTTTTATCCGGAGGACATGACCCGGGAGGAGTTCGAGGCGGCCAGCATCGAGGACAAGTACGGCCTTTATACGCTGGTACGTCGCGACGACGCCGGCGCCCTGGTCACCCTGCCTTACCACGTGGCCTATACGGAACATCTGGGCCGCGCCGCCCGGCTTCTTGCGCGGGCGGCCGAACGGACGGAAAACGAGGCCTTCCGGCGCTACCTGACACTCCGGGCCCGGGCGCTCATCACCGATGACTATCAGCCCAGCGACCTGGCCTGGATGGACATGAAGGACAACACCCTTGAGCTGGTTATCGGCGCTATAGAGACCTATGAGGACCAGTTGTTCGGCTACCGGGCCGCCTATGAGGCCTATGTCCTTCTCAAGGACCATGCCTGGAGCCAGCGGCTGGCTCGTTATGCGAGTTTTCTGCCCGCGTTGCAGAACGGCCTGCCCGTCTCGCCGCTTTATCGCAGTGAAACTCCGGGGACTGACTCGGATCTCAATGCCTATGACGTGCTCTACTACGCCGGACACTCGAACGCCGGTTCCAAGACCATCGCCATCAACCTGCCCAATGACGAGCAGGTGCAGCTGAGGAAAGGCACGCGCCGGCTGCAGCTGAAAAATGCGATGCGGGCCAAGTTCGACCGCATCATGGCGCCCATTGCCGATGAGCTGATCGTGGAAGATCAGCGTGAGCACGTGACCTTCGATGCGTTTTTTGCCAACACGATGTTCCACGAAGTCGCCCACGGCCTGGGCATCAAGAACACGGTCAACGGCCGCGGTACCGTGCGCGCGGCTCTGAAGGAGTACGCGTCCAGCATGGAGGAGGGTAAGGCGGACGTGCTGGGCCTGTACATGATCACCTGGCTCAGCGACCACGACGAGCTCGAGGGTGCCGACCTGATGGACTACTACGTGACGTTCCTGGCCGGGATCTTCCGTTCCGTGCGTTTCGGGGCCACCAGCGCGCACGGGCGCGCCAACATGGTGCGATTCAACTACTTCAAGTCCTGGGACGCCTTCACCCGCGATGCCGCCACGGGCCGCTACCGGGTGGACGGCCAGCGCATGCGTGAAGCGATCGCTGCCCTGTCGGCGCAGATTCTGGTGCTCCAGGGCGACGGTGACTATGAGGGGACGGCGGAGTTCGTTGAGTCCATGGGCGTGGTATCCCCCGCCCTCGAGGAGGACCTGCGCCGCCTGTCCACCCGGGGGATTCCAGTGGATGTGACGTTCGAACAGGGCCCGGAAGTACTGGGTCTTGAGCCGCAGTGAGAGCCGGTACGCGGATTCGGCGGGCGTGCCCATGACGGTGACGCTGGGTGACTGGCTGGATGCCGGGCCGTACACGCTGGCCCTGTCCGCGGGGTTCTTCGGGTTCTTCGCTCATGCCGGTGTGCTGGCGGCGCTCGAAGAAGCCGGCCTGCCGCCGGCGGCCGTGTCCGGTGCCAGTGCGGGAGCGCTGACCGGCGGTCTCTGGGCTGCGGGGCTGCCGGCGGCCCGCTTGTCCGAGCTGTATGCGGGTCTGTCCAAGGCTGATTTCTGGGATCCCGCTCCCGGGCTCGGTCTGCTCAGGGGGCGGCGATTCAGGCAGCTCGTCGCCGGCGTGGCGGGGAACCGGACCGTCGAAGACTGCGGTGTTCCGCTGCGCATATCCGTATTCGACGGTGTAGCAGCGAGGACCCGGACCGCCGCCGGCTGGCAGCTGGCGGATGCGATCTATGCCTCGTGTGCGGTGCCGTTGTTGTTCCAGCCCCTGCGCCGCGGTCTGAGGCTTTTCTGGGACGGTGGTATCCGTGATCGGAACGCGCTCCACGGCGTCGAGGGCCGGGTGCTGGCTCACGCGCTGCCCGGCGGGAGCTCGCCCCGGCATATCCCGGTGCTTCGCATTCCCGGGCTGCCGCGTCTGAGCCCCGACGCACTGGGTGACGGCCCAAAGGCCGCGAGCGTGGCGAAAAAGGCGACCCTGGCAGCGCTGGACCGGTCCGTGGAGGGTCCGGCTTGACCGGCTTCGCCCGGGGGTTCAGGTATGCGTTCGCGGGCCTGGGCATGCTGCGCAGACCCGGACTGAAACGCTTCGTGGTGATCCCGCTGCTCGTCAATACGCTGGTGTTCGGCTCCGCAGGATTTCTCGCCCTCGACCAGCTCAGTCGCTTCACCGGCTGGGCGGCGGCGCGGCTGCCCGACTGGCTGGACTGGCTGACCTGGCTCATCTGGCCGCTGGCTATCCTGGCGTTCCTGGTGGCGGTGTGGGTACTGTTCACCGTGGTGGCCAACATCCTGGCTTCGCCGTTCAACGGGCTGCTCTCCGAACGGGTCGCCCGGCTGGAAGGGCACGTCACGGACGCACCGCCGACGTCCCTGGTCCAGGATCTCGTGGCCGCCCCGTTGAACGAGGTCCGCAAGCTCGCCAGCTTTGCGCTTTTGGCGATTCCCCTGCTGCTCGTATCCGTGATTCCCGTCGTCAATGCCGCCGCATCATTTCTCTGGCTGATTTTCGGCGCCTGGGTGCTGGCGGTGGAATACATGGACTACCCGCTGGGAAACCAGGGTATGGCGTTTCGCGCCCAGCGTGCGCTCCTGCGCGAGCGGCGCGGCCTGGCCCTGGGCTTCGGCGCCGGCGTACTGCTCATGACCACGGTGCCGGTGCTCAACTTCGCGGCCATGCCGGCGGCGGTTTCCGGCGCCACCTTGCTCTGGTTACGCGAGTTCGCTTGATAGAATACAGGTCCTCTTCGTCCTGCCGGGATCAGCGCACCCGGCGGACGCGGGCAGGGACCGGAAACGGAAGCAACGGCCATGCTGAGAATCGAGAACAAGGTGATCCACGTGGTGGATCATGCTCTGGACCCGGAGCTGATCCGGGAGCTGTTCGAATGGGCGACGGGTTCGTCGACCTGCGGATGGCGCCACGGTGACGTGGCGGATGCGAAGTACAGCCTCAATCCCTTCTGGGGCGCGACCATACTCTGCGAGCCCCGGCACGAGTCCGACGATCCGTCGAAGATCGAAGACGCTCATCCCCTGGCGCAGCGCTTGTGGGCACGGCTCGAACAGGGCCTCAAGCCGTTTTCCTTCGAGATACGGGACGTGTTTCTCAATGGTCAGACCTTCGGCATGGAGAACGCCCTGCATACCGACAATCCGTCGGACGAGGAGGGCTGGTACACGGTGCTGGTCTACCTGAACCCGAAGTGGCACATCGACTACGGCGGGGAGACGCTGTTCTACAACCGGGCGCGCACGGATGTGACTTTTGCGGTCGTCCCGAAGCCCGGTCGCATAGTATTCTTCGACGCGCGCCACCAGCATTGGGCGCGGCCGCCGACCCGCAACACCCAGGATCTGCGGTTGACCATGGCGTTTCACCTGACCCGGTTGCCGGACAGCCCGATTCCGTGAACCCGGTCCGATGACAGAGAGCCGAAAAAACTGAAGATGATGGAATTCATGGACAGAATATTCCTCCCCTCTCCGGCGACGGCCGGGCTGTTTGTCCCGACCTGCATGGCTGGGCATCGTTCCATTCCGGCCGGAACAGCGGCCCTCGGCGCAGACGGGTCGACCCGATGAAGGCCGTAATCGGACTCATCCTGTTCGCGCTGTGTAGCGGCGTCTGGGCCACGGAGATGCAGCCGGTGGACCGGGTCCTGGTGAAGAAGGGCGAGCGGATGCTCTACCTGATGGCCGAGGACGAGGTGCTCCGCGAGTACCCGATCAGCCTGGGCGGTAACCCGGTTGGTCACAAGGAGCGCGAAGGCGACCTGAGAACGCCGGAAGGCACCTATCTGCTCGACTGGCGCAACGCCAACAGCGATTTCTACATGTCGATCCACATCTCCTATCCCGGTCCCGAGGACTGGGCCCGGGCCCGCCGCAACGGGCGTGATCCCGGCGGCATGATCATGATTCACGGCTTGCCCAACTATGCGGACCGGCCGGTCCGCGAGTACCTCAGAACGGACTGGACGGATGGCTGCATCGCCGTGAGCAACGCGGCGATGATCGATATCTGGCTGTCGGTTTCCGACAACACGCCGATCACGATTCTGCCGTAGCCGTGAAGGTCGAATCGTTTTTCGCGGTGCCGATTGCGCGGCATGTCCTGGAGGGCGCGGACAGTCTATGCCCGGAGCTCGAGGCCCTGTTCCTGGCGCGGGAGGCCGAGGGAGACACATGGCGCCACCAGAAGTTCATCGACACGATGCACGGCGCCCTGTTCGAGAGCCGATTCGACCTGTTCAACTGGCCCGATCCGCCGGTGCGCCGTCTCGCCGCCGCCTGTCACGAGGCGGTCGCCGGGCTCGTCCAGCGACTCAATGGCTACACCGACGAGGGGATGAGCCGGCTCCGATTCGACTATCACTCCTGGTTTCATATAACCCGGCAGCACGGTTTTCAGGGCCAGCACAATCATCCGAACGCCTCTTGGTCCGGGATTTTCTGCGTGCACCCGGGGGAGACGGTGCCCGGCCGGCCGGATAGCGGACTGGTCCGGTTCCATGACCCGCGGGGCCATGTGGACATGTACTCCGACCCGGGCAACCGGGAACTCAAGGCGCCACACAACACCGGCACCTGCGACATTCGGCACGAGAGGGGCCAACTGGTCATGTTCCCTTCCTATCTTCGCCACGAGATCTACCCCTATCAGGGCCGCAAGCCCAGAATCGTGGTGGCCTTCAACTGCTGGATCAGCCGGGTCGGCGGACGCGTTGTCGGACATGGCTGATCCGCGGTCGCTGCCCGATGCGACCGAGTATCTTCGACGCATGCGCGCCGGCGAGCAGTCGGCGGAGGCGGTGCTCGAGGAGCATCTCAGCCGGCTGGCGCGTTTCCAGCCGGATCTGAACGGGGCCACCCATGTGCTGGCCGAGCAGGCACGGGCCGAGGCCCGCTCGCCCCGACCGGGGCCCTTGTCCGGCTTGCCGGTCAGCATCAAGGAGACCTTCGGTATCGCGGGAGCCTCGATCACGGCGGGTTCCCGGGTGCGTCCGCCGGACTACTGCGAGTCCGATGCCGAAGCTGTTCAGCGGCTCCGCGACGCCGGCGCGATCGTGATTGCGAGGAGCAATGTACCGGAGTTCGTCATGGCCGGAGAGACGGACAACCCGGTGTACGGCCGTTCCAGCAATCCGCTGAACCCGGACCATACCTGCGGCGGTTCGTCCGGCGGGGAAGGCGTGCTCGTGGCGACCGGCTCGTCTGCCCTGGGTCTGGGCAGCGACATACTGGGCTCGATTCGTATTCCCGCCGCGTTCTGCGGTGTCGTGGGATTTAAACCCGCGTCCGCGGCCGTCAGCAAGGCGGGCAGCTGGCCCTCCGGGGACGACGATCTGTTCGTGGACAGCTGGCTGGCCGCCGGCCCTCTGGCGCGCAGCGTCCGCGACGTGCGGCTGGCCTATGGGGTTCTGGCCGGCCGCGATCCTGATCCCGGTGCGGCGCCCGTTCGCGCCCTGACCGGTTCCGGCTTCGCATGGCGGGCCGAACACCCGTCCATCGCTGCCGCCGTCGCGGGGGCCCGGGCCGCCCTGGCCGCGGGCGGCGTGGAGGGAGACCCGCGCGAGCTGCCGGACGTGCGGGTGCTGTTCAAGGCCATGACCCGGATTCTTGCTCACGAACTGGTTCCCCATCTCAAGGTGCAGCTCACCGATGCCGAGGGGCGGCGATTCAGCGTCGCCGCGGAGCTGGCCCGGCGGATGACCGGCCGGGGCCGGATCTATCCGGGCCTGCTTCAGCTGCTCGCCCTGGGTCCGGTGCTGCGGACCCTGTTTCCGGGCGGGGTCAACCGAGCTCGTGAGACGATCCTCGGGGCGCGCACGCGCATCCGTGCCGCGTTGGGCTCCGACGCTGTCCTGGTGGCGCCGACCGTCGGCATGCTGGCGCCCAGGCACGGCGCCATGAACCGCCAGACCCTCAAACCCGGAGTGAACTACCGCATGACCGCGCTGACCTTCTGCAACATCATGGACCTGCCCGCAATCAGCGTGCCGGCGTGGCGGTTCAGAGATTCCGGTACCGGCCTGGTACCGGGCGTGATGCTGGCCGCCGCCCCCGGTGCCGAAGACACCCTGTTCCGCGCCGCCGAGATCGTGGAGGCCTCAATCGGTCCCGCGCCGGCCCATCCCGGGGCCGGGATAGCGGAGCCGGCCCCATGAGCGGGGAGACGATGCCGGAGAAAATCGGCTGGGAAGTCAGTGTCGCCCCGGTCGGCAGCATGGCCATGCTGTCGCGACTGGAAGTGGTCAAGCTGCGTGACGCGGGACACGGAGGGCTGCATGAGCTGTTTCGCCGCTGCGCGCTGGCGGTTCTTAACAGCGGCGCCCACAGTGACGATGCCCGGGCGCTCTACGAGCAGTTCAGCGACTTCCGCATCGAAATCGACCAGGAAGAGCGCGGCATCATCCTGCGCATGCTGCACGCGCCGGCGCTGGCCTTTGTCGACGGCGAACTGATCCGGGGTATCCGCGAGCATCTTTTCGCGGTTCTTCGGGACATCGTCTACGTCAGCGAAGAGATCGAGGGCCGGGTGGACGTGGCTTCGTCGGCGAGCATTACCGACGCGGTATTCCAGATCCTGCGCAACGCCAATGCCCTGCATCCCGGAGAGGATCCCGACGTCGTTGTCTGCTGGGGCGGGCATTCGATTTCCCGCGCGGAGTACGACTATACGAAGTCGGTCGGCTACGAGGCGGGTTTGCGCGGCCTGCAGATCTGCACCGGATGCGGACCCGGAGCCATGAAGGGGCCGATGAAAGGCGCCGCGGTGGCTCACGCCAAGCAGCGGATTCCGGCGGGTCGATACCTGGGTTTTACCGAACCCGGCATCATCGCCGCGGAGCCGCCCAACCCGATCGTCAACGAACTGGTCATCATGCCCGACATAGAGAAACGCCTCGAAGCGTTTGTCCGGGCCGGCGACGGTATCGTCGTGTTTCCCGGCGGCGTGGGCACCGCCGAGGAGATCCTCTACCTGCTGGGCCTGCTTCTGGAGCCCGCCAATGCCTCTCAGCCATTTCCGGTCGTTTTCACAGGCCCGGCATCCGCCGGAGACTATTTCCGGCAGATTGACGCGTTCATCCGCGCCACGCTGGGAGACGCCGCCGCGGCCCGCTACCAGATCATTCTGGACGACCCCGCAGAGGTGGCGCGGGTCATGCGCGCCGGTCTCGACGAGGTCAAGCACCATCGCAGGACCACCGGTGATGCGTATTTCTTCAACTGGACTCTGACCGTGCCTCATGAATTCCAGATGCCGTTTGAGCCGACCCATGAAAGCATGGCGGCCCTCGATCTGGGCAGGGACCAGCCGGCACACGAACTCGCGGCCAATCTTCGCCGGGCGTTTTCCGGCATCGTCGCCGGCAACGTCAAGGACCAGGGCCGGCGGGCCATCGAGCGGGAGGGCCCGTTCGAGATGCGCGGCGACCCGGTCGTGATGAAGCTGATGGACGAACTCCTGAAATCTTTTGTTGCACAGCACCGTATGCGGCTGCCCGGGGTGGAATATTCGCCGTGCTATCGGCTTGTGGCATAACCCCGGCAACTTCGTCACATTCCCGTCATTCCTGTCTTTACCGGTCAGTCGACTGTGACTCCTGTCACGGCGGTTACGGCCTGTCGCGCCGTATCTTGCGGAAAGCCAAGGACAGGGATACGCCAAGAATATGAGTGCCACGGACGAGAAAAAAACCGATATGCGCCGGCGGCTGCCCCTGCCCCGGAGGCCCGCCGTCGAGGACCTGGCGGAACGACGCCGGCGAATTTCGTGGCTGAGGACACCGGAGCCGGAGGTCGTCGACGACCCGCTGCACAGCCTCCGGATGTACAAGGCCTGGGCCGCAAGGGTTCGGGCAACCTGGGATCAGGAGTCCTGACGGACACCGGATTTCCTTCTACCTATTTTTCAGGAGATCGACGGGCATGAATGAGTCGCCTGACCCGGTGGACTCCGGGAGCGACGTGGCTCGGGGTGACACCCTCGAGCGGTGGCAGCTGGAACAGTGGAACTGGATCGCGCAGGCCCGCACGGCCGCTGCCCGTTCCCTCGAACTGATCGCGCTGGACGGACCCCGGGCTTTGCAGGGGGCGTCCCGGGCAGACGAGGCCGCTCCGGTCGATTAGCTCGGGGCCGGGTGTCGGTCGATATAATGCCGACCCTGTCGTGCGGGATGGGGTTCGTCCTTGGATCTTCTGATACTCCTGCTGCTGTTGGCTGCCGCCGCCGGTTCGTTCCGGCTGTTGCGGGCCCGCCGTCGGCGCGCGATGCAGCGGGCCGAGATCTTTGACGACCTGCTGACCCTCGATCTCTCGGGCAATGCCTTCGAGCCGCATTCGCTCGATGCCCTGCCCGAGCGCGCCGCTGCCTGGCTGCGCAATGCACTCGCGTCCGGGCAGCCGGTATCGCGAACCGCGGATATCCGCTATGCGGGTCACCTCCGGGCGGCGCCTGCGGATGACTGGCTGCCCTACCGGGCCCGCGAACGCGTGGCCGCCGGCAGGGGGTTCATCTGGGAAGGGCGGGTTGCCGCGCTGGGGCCGCTTTTCGTGGCCGGCGCGGAATGCTTCCGGGGCAACTCCTATGAGTCCCGCTTCGAACTGCAGGGCCTGCTGACAGTTACCAGGGAGACGGGGGAAGACCATCTCCGCTCGGCCCGGGCCCGTTTTCTGCTCGAGCATGTCTGGCTCCCCGGCTGCCTGCTGCCCGAGCTCGGCGCGGCGTGGACGGCGACCAGTGAGGACCAACTGGCCGTGGTCCCTGCGGGTTGGGACGTTCCGCTGGGTCTGGAGATCGGCCCGGGGGGCGTGTTGCGGTCCGCGAGCGTGCTCCGGTTCCGGCCGGAAACCGGACGGATGGTGAATTTCGGAATGGCCGTGGAACGGGAAGAGGTCTTTGACGGGCACCGCCTCCCCAGCCGAATCTCGGGTGGCTGGGGTTTTGGCACCGATGACTATGTCGAGATATTTCGGTCATCCGTGGAATCCGTGCGCTTCTTCTGAACTTCGACGCCGGAACTGGGACTCAGCGCACGGATACCTCGACAGCATCTGTCCGATGCTGTTGGCATGGAGTTCTTTTTGCAATTCTGGGACGAGATTGACGACGCCTTGGGCTATCTCCGCCATCATCCCGGTATCCTCGCCCTTTGCGCGCTGGGTGTTCTGACGCTCGCCGCCACGCCGCTGTTGTTCCTGTTCTAGACAACCCTCTGGCCGGCGGCGGCGTGGCGTCTCGAGGCCCCGCCGATCCTGACCGGCGCCCCCCGCACCTGCCCGGCAGCGTTCGACCAGCGTGGCGGCATATGCCTGATGCTTGATTTCCCGGCCCGCCGCTGGCCAGACTTCGAACCCGTCAACCACGCCTGGTCCGGAGTCCGTGTCGTGAAAATGCTATCCCGCCTTGCCGTTGCCCTGGGCGCCTGCGCCTGCTGGTTAAGCCTTGTGTCAGCGACAGCCGCGGCACCGTTCGATGTCGAGAAACTGGTTGACCTTCGACGGCTGTCCGATCCTCAAGTCAGCCCCGACGGGCGGTGGGTCGTTTTTGTCCTGCGGGAAACCGACAGGGCCGCGGACAAGGGGTGGACCGACCTGTGGATCGTGCCGGCGCGGGGCGACGCGGCCGCGCGCCGGATCACGAGCGATCCGGCGGCCGATCGGCAGCCGCGCTGGTCTGGCGACGGCCGGCGACTGTATTTCCTCAGCGCCCGCAGCGGGTCCAGCCAGGTCTGGCGACTCGAGCCCGGCAAGCCTTCCGAACCCGAACAGGTGACCGACCTGGAACTCGGTATCAACGCATTTGCCGTCGCGCCCGCGGAGGACCGCCTGGTGGTGTCCATCGAGGTGTATCCGGACTGCCGGACACTGGCCTGCACGCGGGACCGCCTCGCCGAGCTGGAATCCAGTCCGGAGTCAGCGCGGGTCTTCGACCGCTTGATGGTCCGGCACTGGGACCAGTGGGATGACGGCCGGCACGCAACGCTTCACGCCGTGGATCCCGGCGGCGACCAGACCCCCGTGGCCCTGACCGCGGGCATGGATGCCCATGTGCCTCCCCGTCCCTTCGGCGACGCCGGTGCGTTTGCCATCGCGGCCGACGGCGGGAGTGTTTTCTTTGTGGCCCGGTCCGCAGCCGGGAGCGAGAAGGCCTGGTCGACCAATCTGGATCTCTTCCGGGTTCCCCTGGACGGGTCGGCGCCTCCGAAGAACCTGACGGCTGCGCTGCCCGGCACCGAGGGTGAGCCTGTGCCGTCGCCCGATGGCCGGTTTCTGGCGTTTTCTTCGATGGCCCGGGCCGGATTCGAGGCCGATCGGCATCGGCTGATGCTCATGGATCTGGAGAGCGGCGACATCAGGGAGCTGGCCGGCGATCTGGACCGCAGTCTCGGCGGCTTCGTCTGGACCCAGGGGAGCCGCGGGATCCTCGCCACCGGCCAGCATCTCGGCCAGAAAGCGCTGTTCCGGGTGGACGCCCAATCCGGTAACGCCAGGCGATTGGTGGACTCCGGCACGGTTGCGGCGGTTCGCGCATCCGGCGGGTCGGTGGTGCTCGCGCGAAACGATCTGGCCAGCCCCAACGACCTCTACCGGCTCGACGGCAAGGACCTGACCCGCCTGACAGCCGTCAACGAGGATTTGCTCGCCGGCGTGGAGTTCGGGGCCTACGAACAGTTCACATTCGCCGGCTGGAACGACGAGACGGTGCACGCCTACGTCGTGAAGCCGGCCGGCTTCCAGGCGGACCGGCGCTACCCGCTCGCCTTTCTCGTCCACGGCGGGCCTCAGGGGAGCTTCGGCAACCGCTTCCATTATCGTTGGAACCCCCAGACCTATTCGGGCAAGGGGTATGTGGCGGTCATGGTGGACTTCCACGGTTCGACGGGCTACGGCCAGGCCTTCACCGATTCGATTTCCGGAGACTGGGGCGGCAAGCCGCTGGAGGACCTGCGCAAGGGCCTCGCCGCCGCGCTGGAGCGTTATCCCTGGATTGACCCGGAGCGGAAATGCGCCCTGGGAGCTTCCTACGGCGGCTACATGATCAACTGGATCGCCGGTAACTGGGCCGGCGAGTTCGACTGTCTCGTAAACCACGACGGGATTTTCGATAACCGCTCGATGTATTACACGACCGAGGAGCTGTGGTTTGTCGAGTGGGAACACGGCGGTCCCCAGTTCGTCAGCCCCGGAACCTATGAGCGGCACAATCCCGTCAATCACGTAGACCGGTGGGAAGATCCCATGCTCGTGATCCACGGTGCGCTCGACTACCGCGTGCCCGAAACCCAGGGCCTGGCGGCGTTCACCGCCCTGCAGCGGCGCGGCATCCCGAGCCGGCTGGTCTGGTTCCCGGACGAGAACCACTGGGTCCTGCGGCCTTCGAACAGCGTCCGCTGGCACCGGGAGGTCGAACGCTGGCTGGGCGAGTGGACCCGCTAGCGATCGCGCGGCCGGGTGTCGGTGTTCATGCCGCCGGACTGGTGCGCATGTGGGCCGGTACCAGGCGTCGCTCGAGCGCCTCGAACAACAGCTCGGTCAACAGCGCCAGCAGCGCCGCAGGCACCGCGCCCTGCAGAATCAGCCCGGTGTCATTCAGGGCGAGGCCGGTCACGATGGGTTCCCCCAGGCCGCCCGCGCCGATAAACGCCGCCAGCGTGGCCGTGCCGATGCTGATGACCGCCGCGATTCTGAGTCCGGACAGAATGTGCGGCAGCGCCAGCGGGATCAGCACATGCCTGAGCCGCTGTCCCGGCGTCATGCCCATGGCCTCTCCGACATCCTGCAGAAGGGGATCGACCGTGGTCAGGGCGGTCAGGCTGCTGCGCAGGATCGGCAGAAGGGCATAGAGAAAGAGCGCAACGACTGCCGGCAGCACGCCGACGCCGAAGAGCGGGATCATCAGCGCGAGCAGGGCAATCGACGGGATGGTCTGGAGCAGCCCGGCCAGGTAGAGCGCTGCCCGGGCCACCGCGGGCCGGTTGTACAGAACCGCCGCCAGCCCGATGCCCGCGATACAGGCAAAGGCGAGCGCTATGCCGGTGAGCTTCAGGTGGACCAGCAGATTGTGGCCAAGACGACGGACGGTGCCGTCCCGGCTCCCGGGAGCCGTCGCCTCGGCATCCTCGCCATCGAGAAAGGCGCGCGCGATGCTGGCAAAGGACTCACCGTCCACGACGGCCCGCGCGTTGAGCTGCCGCATGAGGGCTTCATCGAAACGGTCTGCCAGCCGTTCCAGGGCGGTCCGGGCAGCCGGCTCCAGGCCGGCGTCGATAAGGGGCACGGCCAGATAGGTGGGGAAATAGCCCAGATCATCTTCGATGACCGCGAGCTTCCACGCGCCGAGATCGCCGTCCGTGGAGTAAGCGTCGGTCAGATCGATTCGTCCCTCCGCGGCCGCCCGGTAGGCCAGCCCGTGTGCGATTCCTTCCGGTGCCTGCGGCAGTCCGTAGGCCCGCTGCAGGCCGGGCCAGCCGTCCTCGCGTTCGAGAAACTCGTGGGAAACCGCGGTCCGCAGATCGGGATGGGCGGTCAGATCGGAAATCCGTCGAATCGCCAGCTCGTCGGCCAGCTGTCGGGGCATGGCCAGGGCATAGGTGTTGCTGAACCCCAGGCCGGGAAGCATGCGCAGCCCGAGTTCGTCCAGCGCGCTCGCGATGTCCTCCATACTCGCGCCCGGGCGCTTGAGAATGGCCTCCGAAATGGTGCCCGAGTATTCCGGGTAGACGTCGATGTCCCCCTGGCGGAGCGCAGCAAAGGTAATAAGGGTGGAGCCGAGGCCGAAACGCCGCTGTACGTTCAGGCCCTCTCGTTCCAGGGCCTGGGCAAAGATCTCCGCCAGCACGTAGCTTTCGGAGAACGGCTTGCTGCCCACGACGACCGTTGTGCCGGTGCCGCCGGGCGCACCCGGCTCGGCGCAGGCGCCAAGGCCCGCAACTGCCGTGACGGCAAGAAGCATCCTGGCGATCCTCATCGCGACAACGGTTCCAGCAGACGACGGGCATAGTCTCCGGCTGGCCGGGCCAGCAGAGTCGCGGAATCGCCGACCGCTTCGATTTTCCCGGATCGCAGGACGACGATCTGGCGGCCCAGGGTTGCGGCCTCTCTGACGTCGTGGGTGACCAGGACGACGGCGATACCCTCGTCCGCCTGGAGACGCAGGAAACGCTCGTGAATTTCCGCCCGGGTGAGGGCATCGACCCCGGAGAAGGATTCGTCCAGCAGCAGCAGGGGCGGCCGGCGGATCATCGCCCGGCAGATGCCGATCCGTTGCTGCTGGCCGCCGGACAGCTCGTGGGGAAAGCGGTCGCCGAGGCCCGGATCGAGGCCCATGACAGACATCAGATGCTCGGCCCGGCCGCGCCCGGTGCGGATATCCCCTTCGGCGATCTCCACGGGGAGGAGCACATTCTCGGTGACGGTCAGGTGAGGGAACAGACCCACGTCCTGGACGGCGTAGCCGATCCGGCGACGGACCCGGATCATGTCGCTGGATCCCAGGGATGAGCCGAACACCTCCACGTCACCGCTCGCCGGACGGACCAGACCGTTGAGCAAACGCAACAGCGTGGATTTCCCCGAGCCGCTCTCGCCAACGATCGCGGTTACTCGCCCCGGAGCAATGCTCAGGGAAATATCGTCGAGTATGCGTGCCTCACCGTAGCGGACATGCACATGAGAGAGCCGGGCGGCCGGCCCGGAATGACTTTCCATAGCGGGATTATGTCACTCCCTCGAGGCCGCTCCCGCGCATTGTGTGATACCGAACACGGAAGCCTCAAGAAGCGGCGGCTAGCCTCGGTAGCCGTATCCGTACGAGGCGCGAACACGTGGGCACCCGCAAACCACAGCACAGTGAGCACGAAGGGGCGCCGTCCCCGGAGTCCAGCGCCGATGCTGACCCGTATCTGGTTGGCCTGGCCAGGCAGGGGCGGCCGCGATTCAAGCGCCGCACGGCGCGTGACGAGGCCGGCCTCGACAAGCCGGCTCATGCGGGAGATCCCCGCGACCAGGATCCCTACCTGGTGGGCCTGGCCCGGCACGCGCGCGACCGCAACCCGGCCGACAGCTGACTTATTCCCCAATCAGCATTGCGGGGCCCCGATCAGCATCGCGGGGCGGTTTCGCTACTCCCGCCGCTTTCCGGAGAGGCTGCGCAGGTAGTCCAGCAGGCCCAGCCGACGGGCAGTGCTCTCCACGACGCCGGGCGCCAGTGCCCGTGCCGCCATCACGCCGCGCGCCGGGCGCGAGCTGACGATGACTTCGCCGCCGTTGCCTTCGAGCGCGCTGACAACCGCTTCGGCAACCGCTTCGGGGGTGGACGTGCCCAGCAGGGCCGGCGCTTTCACCGCCAGATCCGCAAACATGCCAGCATCGCTGACCAGTCCGGGCGCGATGGCCGTTGCGATCACTCCCGTATCCCGCAGCTCGGTATTCAGCGCCAGCGTCCATTCGGTCAGTGCCGCCTTGCTGGCGGCATACACGGACGCCCAGGGAAGCCCGACCCTGCCCGCGAGGGATGAGATGTTGACGATATGGCCGGCCTTGCGCTCGATCATGCGTGGCAGGACGGTCCGGCTGACCAGCATGGGGGCAACGGTGTTGAGCTCCAGGACGCTGCGCACTTCCTCCGGGTCGATTTCGGCAAACGCGCCGACCTGGGTGACTCCGGCATTGTTAATCAGGATGTCGATTTCGCCGGCCCGGGACGCCACCCGGATCGGCAGATTGCGACGCTGACTGCGGTCGGTGAGATCGGCGGCCACCGCAACCACATCGACGCCGGTGCCGAGTAGCTCGGTCCTTAGGCCGTCCAGGGCCGTCTTGTTCCGGCCGACCAGCGCGAGGTTGAGGCCCTTGTGCGCCAGAGCCCGCGCGATCGCCCGGCCAATGCCGCCGGTGGCGCCAGTCAGAAGGGCAAGTTGCCCTTTTAGGGTTTCCATGTGACTGGGTTCAGAACTCCGGTATGGCTAGACTGTCTACTCGATATCCACAGTCTAGCGGGTCGTGTAACAGATGAAGGACAAGCTGATCCGGAGCGAAGCCGAGTGGCGGGCCGAATTGACCGACGAGCAGTACCGGGTTACCCGGGAGGGCGCCACGGAACGGCCGTTCACCGGCCGCTACGTGAACTGCAAGCAGGATGGGGTGTACCGGTGTGTCTGCTGCGGGCAGGAACTCTTCGCCTCCGACACGAAGTATGACTCGGGCTCCGGCTGGCCGAGCTTTACGCGGCCGGCCGGTGAGGAAGCGGTCGCCACGCGCCGCGACACGAGTCACGGGATGATTCGCGACGAAGTGGTTTGTGCGAAGTGCGATGCCCACCTGGGTCATGTGTTCCCCGACGGGCCGGGTCCGGAGCGCCTGCGTTTTTGCATCAACTCCGCGGCACTGGATCTGAACAGCGACAACGACGGTGACGCCGGAGAGGGCTGAGAGCCGGTCTGAGCCGCCAGCGGATCATGGTATCGTTTGCGCTTTTCGCCATCCCGACGGAGCCGTCATGAAGAAACCGTTCATCGCCGCGGCGATGCTCGCAATCCTGTTCGCCGCCGGTTCGATCGGGTCCCGGGGCGTCTCACTGGCCGCAAACGAGGATTCCGCCATGACCGACGAATTGATCATCGAGGAGCTTGCCCTGGGAGAGGGCGAAGAGGCCGTAAACGGCAAAGTGGCCGTGGTGCACTATACCGGCTGGCTCTACGATCCGGATGCGGATGACAAGAAGGGCTCGAAGTTCGACAGTTCCCGGGATCGCGGTGCGCCCTTCAAGTTTCCCCTGGGCGGCGGACGGGTAATCCGTGGCTGGGACCAGGGCGTGGCCGGCATGAAGGTGGGTGGCCGCCGTCTGCTGATTATTCCCCCGTCGCTGGGCTATGGCGCCCGCGGCGCGGGCGGCGTGATTCCGCCCAATGCCATCCTCGTGTTCGACGTCGAGTTGCTCGGCGTCGAGTAGGCGATGTCCGTACGCGCCCTTGCGGCTTTCGCCGCGCTTTCGGTCATGGCCCTGTCCGCCGAGGGCGCAAAAGTCATTCACGCCGGCGCGCTGATCGACGGCAAGGGTGATCGGGTGGCCGGCCCCGCGACCCTCATTATCGAAGGCGAGCGGATCGCCGAGGTGGTCGAGGGCCACCGCGCCCCCGGGCCCGATGACGAACTCGTGGACCTCTCCGGCCAAACCGTGCTGCCGGGGCTGATGGACATGCACACCCATCTGTCCTTCGAGTTCAGCCGTAGGGCCTATCTGCTGGAATTCCAGCAGGAAGAGGCCGACTATGCGCTTGCCGGCGCGGCCTATGCGAAGCGCACGCTGCTTGCGGGATTCACGACGGTCCGCGACCTGGGTGACGCCTACAACGTCACGGTGGCATTACGCGACGCGATAAACAGGGGCAGCCTTGACGGGCCGCGCATCTTTACCGCGGCCACCGCGATTGGCACGACCGGCGGACATGCCGATCCGACCAACGGCTGGGCGTCCCGGATCGCTGGTGATCCCGGTCCGGCGGACGGCGTTGTCAACGGCGTCGACGATGCCTGGAAGGCGGTGCGCCAGCGCTACAAGGACGGCGCCGATCTGATCAAGATCACGGCCACCGGCGGCGTCCTGAGCGTTGCCAGGAGCGGGCAGAACCCTCAATGGCGTGAAGAAGAGCTGGCGGCGGTCGTGGCGGCGGCCCGGGACTACGGTTTCCACGTGGCAGCCCACGCCCATGGCACCGAGGGCATGAAGCGGGCCGTGCGGGCGGGCGTTTACTCTATCGAACACGGCAGCTACATGGACGAAGAAACCATGGAGCTCATGAAGGACCGGGGCACCTGGTATGTTCCGACCATCATGGCCGGCGAGTGGGTTGCCGAGAAGGCCGGGATCCAGGGCTACTTCCCCGAACTCGTCCGGCCAAAGGCCGCGGCCATCGGGCCGCAGATTCAGGCGACGTTCGCGAAAGCCTATCGAGCAGGGGTGCCCATCGTGTTCGGAACCGACAGCGGCGTGTCCGCCCACGGAGACAATGCCCGGGAGTTCTCCCTGATGGTCGCCGGCGGCATGCCGCCGATGGAGGCGATCCAATCGGCCACCAGTGTGGCCGCGCGATTTCTCGGAATCGACGATGAGGTGGGCACCCTGGAGGCCGGTAAACTGGCCGACATCATTGCCGTTAGCGGTGATCCTGTCGCCGATGTCACGGTCCTCGAGGATGTTCGATTCGTGATGAAAGAAGGCGTGATTTACAGGCATCAATGACACCTATGGCATGGCTTCGATTCGCCGGCTCGGTTGCCGCGGCCTGTTTCGTGGTGTTCTGGCTTCTGGTCGGAGGGTTGTGGGTGTCCGGTGCCTTCGAGCCCGAGGAGCGGGGCCCGAAGGCCTATCCGCTGGAGCTCATCCAGATCAGCGACCGGGTTGACGTGGGCCGCTGGTTCGAAACACCCGAACAGCCGCCCCGGGTCGGACTGCCGCCGCTCGACGATATCGAGCCACTGGCGCCTCCGGAGCGGGTCTCAACCGGGTTCGTGCAGGTGGCTTTCAGCGTGAACTCGCTGGGTATCGCCACGGATGCGCGGGTGCTCAACAGCACCCACGGCGGCTTCTATGAGGCCGAGGCCCTGGAGTCGGTCCTCGCCAAACC
>JARFQW010000011.1 GCA_029287575.1 Gammaproteobacteria bacterium
CTGTAACCCCGGCGATTGCGGAAGGGGTGGCATCGACAACACCGAGGGCGGCTACGTTGAAATCGCTCAGTCCATCGTGGCCAACAATTCCGGAGGCGACTGCTTCGGTCCGATCGAGGATCTCGGCTACAACGTGTTCGGTCCCGAAGGCGGCTGCACGGTCACGACCCCGACTTCAATCGAAGAGGACCCGAACTTCGTTGTGGAGGATCCGGAGGACAATAACTGGACCGGCCCTGAGCTCGGCCCCGGCAGCCCGGCCATCGACCTGATTCCGCTGGACTTGTGCCCGGAGACGGACGCCCTGGGCCGGCCGCGTACGGACGGCAACGGCGACGGCATCGTCGCCTGCGACGCCGGCGCGCTGGAGTTTGCCGGCACCGGCATCGTTGTGAAGTCCCCGCCGTTCGCCCGGGACTACGGGCTGGTCGATCTGTCCACGGATAGCGCCCTGTACGTGGTGTTCATGTCCTCGGCTGCTCTCGACCCGGCCACGATCGATGCTTACTCGGTGGTGCTGGGGGAGACGGGCGCGGTGCCCAGAGCCTCGAACCTGGTGGATCGCAATGGCGACGGCGTGCTGGATCTCCGGCTGCGCTACAAGCTGAAGGATGTGCCGCTGGTCTGCGGCGAGCAAACGCTGACGGTGTCGGCCGTGACCACGGAAGGAGAGACCGTGAGCGGGCTGCTGAAGCTGGAGGTCACCGGCTGCCCATTCTGACGGTGCCGCGGTTTCTCCGCGGGCACTAGCAGGCGTCAAGTTCGACGGCTCCGTGGTGCCGTTGTGCATCTTCGGATTCTTCGAGCCACTACGTAGATCCGCGCATGGCGATGGACCTCCAGTGGGCCTATGGAATCAGTAGAGGGAACGGATACAGGCTTCGGCACCGGCAGGTGTCGGAGCCGGAGCCCGCGTCCGCTGCCTGTGTTGTCAACAACACGGAGTGTTGGACCATGAGACGCGGGAAATCACCACTAATAACCACGGGCGTATGGACGCTGCTCGCCCTGCTGGCGTCAACTGCGAGCGCGGGCGAAATCGGCGTGTGTCCGCCGTACTCGAAGACCTTCGGGCCGGAGGATCCGCCGGAAAACATCGTCGCGTTCATCAACGAGATCAATCTGCGCCCGGGTGGCGGGACGATCGTTCTGGAACCGGGCACCTATGAGGAGCCTCTTTCCGAGGCGCGCATTTCGATTTCCGGCATCGTATGCGTTCGGTCACAAGACGAAGCCAGAGCCCATATCAGCGCAAACTTCGACGTCGAACCCCGTGCGTTCCTGACGCTGCGGGCGCTCATCGTCGAATCGGTTGTTGATCAATGGTCTGTCATGGTCCGTTCCGACGGGACTCTTTTCACCAGTGAAACCTGGTTCGATTGGGGCGCTTCCAGCAGCGGTCTCGAGAACGCCGGTTCGGTGTTCGCCGAGGGTTCCCTCCTTCCCCACATTTTCAACACGGGATTCCTTGCCATGACCGGCGGCGGCATAACCGACCCCGATGGGTCCATAGGCCTGGAAAACTCCGGATACGCGCTCCTGCAGGGAGTCCGGGTGACCCACACGCAGTACGACGGCAAGGACTACGGGGGAGCCGGCATCGTCAACGGCAGTAACGGCATCGTGTCACTCGTCCGTTCCACCGTGGCGTACAACGGAATCTGCTGTTGGTACCAGGATGCCTGCGGCTACGGCTGCGGAGACGGCGGCATCATCAACACTCAGGGCGGCTATGTCGAAATCAGCCAGTCTATCGTGGCGCGCAACACGGCCGGGACACTCGGCGGCAACACCGCGGGTGACTGTTTCGGGCCAGTCACCGATCTGGGATACAACGTCTTCGGTCCGGGGGGCGGGTGCACCATGACTGCGTCCACATCCATCGAGGCCGATCCATGGTTCCCTTATTCCGATACGTACAGTGTGAGCCTGGACCCCGGCAGTCCCGCCATCGACTTGATCCCGCTCGATGCGTGTCCGGCGGTGGATTCGATTGGCAATCCCCGAACGGACGGCAACGGCAACGGCGAGGTGGCCTGCGATGCAGGGGCGCTGGAGTTCAGCGGCCAGGGTGTGGTCGTGAAGTCGCCGCCGTTTGCCCGGGACTACGGGCTGGTCGATCTGTCCACGGATAGCGCCCTGTACGTGGTGTTCATGTCCTCGGCTGCGCTGGACCCGGCCACCATCGATGCGTACTCGGTGGTACTGGGCGAGACGGGCGCGGTGCCCAGAGCCTGGAGCCTGGTGGACCGCAACGGTGACGGGGTGCTGGATCTCCGGCTGCGCTACAAGCTGAAGGACGTGGCGCTTGAGTGCGGCGAGCAAGCGCTGACGGTGTCGGCCGTGATCACGGAAGGGGAGAGCGTGAGCGGGCTGCTGAAGCTGGAGGTCACCGGCTGCACGTTCTGACCGGAGAGCAGCGTCGGAATCCCCGCTGCCGCTACGTGCCGCGGTCGCGGTGAAACACGAGGAGCTTCGAGTCCTTGTAGGTCGTCGTAGCCGACTCCCGGTAGCCCAGCTTCTCCGCCACACGGATCGATGCCAGGTTCTCCGGCTCGATGATGCATGCCGTGCGCGTCCACCCGTAGCGGGCTTCGCCAAAGGCCAGCGCCGCGGCCGCCGCCTCGGTCGCGTAACCGCGCCCGTGGGCCCAGGGCATGATCACCCAGCCGCCCTCGGGCATGTCGCCCATCGGCGGTTCGATTTCCCGTTTGAAGTCCCCGAACCCGACCTCGCCGACGAATTTGCCGGTCAGCTTTTCCTCCACGAGCCAGAACCCGAAACCCAGGACCGTCCAGTGACCCGCGTAGCTCAGGAACCGGCGCCAGGCTTCCTCTCGGGTCGAGGGCCGGCCGCCGATGTGGCGGGTCACAGATGAATTCGCCCACAACGCCGCGGATGCCTCGAAATCGCCAGGGCCGTGCGGCCGCAGGCGGAGGCGCTCGGTCTCGATCATCATGCCGTTGGCCGGGCCGGCGCTGTCGGATTTCATGCGGGCTGGTCGGGCTTCCTGGGAATCTGCCGCGGCAGGTGCTGTCAGTCTACGCTATTGTCCTTGCGCGCCTTGCCAGACACAGCGCGATCATCACGTTCGTGTTTGCGGTCCGTGTACAGCGTATGCGCCCATACGAGCCCGAAGACCAGGATCAGAATGGTTGCAAATACGCCGTCTTCGGTGACCCGGCCCAGCAGAAGCGCGCCGGCTACCAAACAGATAACGATCGCAACGGTGGCCACGAATGGCTCCCCGGGGTCCAGACCCCGATGTCTGTTAGTCGGCCGACGCCCGGCCGGATAAGACTCCCGCACGGCGCCATGCCTCTTCCGAGGGAACACGTCAGACGGCAGCTGCCGCGTCACCCCCTTCTTCCCAAGCATAGAGGTCCAGCGGCGTTTTGATACCCGGAAACGGTACCTGGCCCTCCAGGCGAAGTCCGATTTTCTCCGCCACCCGGGCCGATGCCGCGTTGCCTGGGTCCACAAGCGCGACGATACGCTGGAGGCCGAGATCCTTCTTGCCGTGTTCCACTGCTCGCGCGGCCGCTTCCGTTGCGAGTCCCTGCTGCCAGTGCTCGGGCATCAGCCGATAGCCTACTTCCGTCTCGCCGATTTCGGGCAGATATTTCAGGCCGCAAAACCCGATCACTTCGCCGGATTCCTTCAGCACGACGGCCAGCCTGCCGTAGCCCCAGGTGGCGTAGTCCTTCAGCGGCGAACGATGCATCAGGTCTATGGCCGCCTCCAGCGATGACAAGGCTTCCTGATACGTGTAGCGGATGATCTCGGGCTCCGAGTTCATGCGCAGGAACGGTTCGGCGTCGTCAAGCGTGAACGGCCGCAGCAGCAGCCGTGGTGTTTCCAGCGTGGCGGGTCCTGGTTGTCCCGTCATGGCTCCGCTCATTCCGTGTCCCGAAGTATGAGGTCGAAGCGCCCGGCCGGATGACCGTCGCGCCCCGGGGAGAAACTGACCACGACCTTTTCCCGGTCAGCCGCCGGCAGCGCCTGCAGGATGCGATCGGTTTCGTTCAGTGGCTCCGCCTCGAAGTACATTTGTGTCGTCAGTTCCTCAAAGCCGGTGCGCCGGACCTTGAAATGAATGTGGGGCGGCCGCTGCCAGTCCCGGGAGGCTGCATAGGCTCCGGGCATGATCGTCCGAAAGCGATAGCCGCCGTCTGTCCCGGTGACCAGCTGACCCCAACCCTGGAAATGGGGATCCAGCGGCGCGGCGCTGCGGTCCGCTGGATGGTTGTAGCGGCCGGAGCTGTTGGCATGCCAGACATCGACGAGCGCGTCCTGAACGGGCACGCCGTCGCCGTCCAGCACCCGTCCGGAAACGACGATGATCTCTCCGGCGGCGCGCTGGTCGTGCCCGTCGATACGGGTCAGATCGGCATCTGTGTCGTCCTGGGGGTTCGCGGGGAAGAACGGGCCCTCGGACTGGGTGGGGGTGTAGCCGCCCCGCGCAACCAGCGGCAAGCCGGCCGCGGCCGCCAGGAGCCCGGCCCGAAGCAGCGCGCGACGGGTCCATCTCGTCATCGCGGGTCGATCCTCGTCGCTCGGCATAGCCCCCCCGGCCAGTGAACAGGTGACAGCCAGTCTGCCACGGTCACGCTCCCCTCCACACAATTCGATGGCCCCTGATGATTCGGATGAGACAACAGGTGAGAAGGTTCCCTGCCGGATGGCGCCTAACGGTCCGACCAGACCGCGAGGACGTTGCCGGCCGGATCGGAGAAATGAAAGCGCCGGCCGCCGGGGAACTCGAATGCCGGCTCGATAATCTGGCCTCCGTGGGCCTCGACACGGGCCTGCGCATCCGCCAGGTCACGGCAATATATGACAACCAGCGGCGGCAGACCGGATACCGCGTCGGACCTCGCGAAACCGCCGTGCAGCCGGCCGTCACTAAAGGACGTGTAATCCGGCCCGTAGTCGGTGAACGTCCAGCCGAACACCGATGCGTAAAACTCTCTCGCCGCCGCCACGTCCGTGGCGGGAAACTCCACGTAGTCCATGGTGTTGTCGGGTGAGTCGGTCATGGGGCTCTCCTGGATTTTCTGACTCCAGATGAAGATAGCTCATGCGCTGGAACCCGGATCCCCAAGCAGCCGTTCAGAAACGCCCGGAGGCCGCTGCGGAAACCCTCAGTTCGGTCGGCCGTTGGACCGGCGCTCGCCGGCGTAGCGGACGAACGCCCGTTCCGCGACCTCGTCGGGGAGGCCGATCCGGGCGGCAAAACGATGCAGGTACGCCATTTCCTTCGGGTGCTTCTCGCCGTCGGCGGCGATCACCTTCAGCAGGATCACGAGCAGGTCTTCCTTGCGTCGGAGGTCCAGGCGCGGCTTGAGCTCGTCCATGATCGAGGAGAGGTCATCCCGCTTGCGCAGTTCCTCCACCGCTCTCATGAAGAGATCCAGGGAAACATTCTCATTGAGGCCGAAAAAGCCTCTCATCAGGCCGACCACGCGCTCGAATTCGTCGTCCGTTATGGCCCCATCGGCATCGGCCATGCCGGCCAGCAGCAGCGCCACCATGGCCTGGAGATCCGGCTCGGCGCTGACCCGTTCCAGGTCCAGCACCCGCCCCGTGCGGCGGTACACAAAATCGCTGATGCGTCTTCTCATAGAGCCGGGTTCTTCATGCGGGCGGGTCTCCGGATCCGCAGTACGGCGTCGGGGCCGCCCGCGGTTTGTTGTCCTAAGGCCGGAAGGTCTTGTCGTGGCGAATGAGCGTGTCCTCGATAAACAGGCGCCAGCGGCCCTCGGGGACCCAGACGCGGGTCACCTTTTCCCAGGCCGTTTCAGGATCCGCGTTGTCTTCGATCACGCGGTAGAGAAACGTGAAGGCCGAAGCCCGCATGTTCAGCTGGCAGTGCACAAGCACCTTTTTCGGCGCACTGGCGGACAGCGTAGCGCGGAAACGGTCAAAGTCCTCCTCCGTGGGCCTGGACCAGTTCACCGGGATATTCACGTACTGAACACCGCTGCGCTTCAGTATGTCCGTTTCATCGTCTACCGAGCCGTCGGCGTCGGGAGGCGCCAGGTTGATCACCAGCGCGTAGCCGGCGCCGGCCGCGCTTTCCAGCCACGGGCGGCCCGGTTGTCCGGCGGTATCGATCCTTTCGGTGACTTCAACGAAGTTGATCGGCGGCGTGGACTGCAGGTCGCTCGAAGCGCAGCCACCAACGATTAGCCACATCGCGGCCAGCGCCGAAACCTGCGCGTGCAAACGCCACCGACTCGTGTGCCAACGTTGCGTCATCACGGCCTCCCCCCGGGCCAGTCCGCCGCGCCGGAGGGCCGGTGCGGCAGGCAAGGTGCTCGGAGAAAAGAATACCGGAATGGGAACAGAGGGGCTCAGGCTTCGGCGGCGCTCGCACAATCCACGCATAGCCGAACGGTGGGGTCCAGCTCCAGGCGTTTCGGATTGATGGCTTCGCCGCACGCTTCGCAGGCGCCGTAGTCGCCCGCCTCGATGCGCTCCAGGGCGTCCCGTACCGCGGAGAGTTCGAGGGCCCGCCGCCGTGTCAGCTCCTGCGACATGGCCTGGGCCTGCAGTGCATCCATGCGGCTGAGCCGGCCGACTCTTTGCTGGTCGAGTTCGACGACGTTCGCCGCCTCTTCGCCGGATTTGGAAAACGCCTCGAGTGTTTCCTTCATCTCGAGCAGCCGGGCCCGAACGTCAGTCAGTGCACATGCCATGTCTCCTCCACGACGCATTTCTACCGCTGGCCATCCACGGTTGGCGCACGGATGCGTTCCCCTTCACCGTAGGACACGGAATCCGTCGAGGTCAAAGACCGAGGTCACGAAACCACGCTGCCCCCGGCCAGCTTCCAGCCCACGTAAGAGGCCAGCAGCAGCCACCCGGTCATCGTTGCGATGCGCCGCAACAAGGCCGTGATACGGCCCCAGCGATTCACGTCAGGGCAGCCGATCTGGCGGTATTCGCCGCGGGCCAGATAGCCCTGATAGCCGCGCAGGCCCAGTTCATGGAGCGCGTTTTCGTGTTCGGGACAACGGCGTTTCAGGCAGGCACGGAACCGCAGGTCCGCCACCAGTCCGGCAAGCGCAAGCCCCACCCACCCCCAGAACCCGATGATCAGGAGCGCTTCGAACGGATCATGGGGCGGGGGCATGGGGCGCGAGATCCTCGCAGTCCGGGTGCCTGACTTCCACGAGCACTTCGTTCCGGCGCAGAAACCAGGGGACAAAAGGAGCATTGTAGCGAGCGTAAACGGGAGCGGAGGTCGCCGAGAAGCCCGCCTCGGCCAGGGCGGAGAGCAGGGCCTGCTCATGATCCCGATAGCGGCTCTCGGTCCAGCGGCCCGAATAGCGCCGGGCCGCCACGAGCCGCTCTCCCTGCACCCGGATCCGGACCCTCGGGTCGGTGGGGCGGGGCAGCGTGTCGAGGGAATACTCCCGTGGCATGACAAAGCTCACGACATAGCGGCCGGGCTCGGCACCGGCCGTCTGATTGACCGGCGCGGTCATGGCGATGCGTTCACTGGCGGGCGCTTGCTCGACCGGCGCCGTCATCGCGATCTTGCCGCCCTGTTCGTTCTTGCCGCCGATAAATCCAGCAAGGACGGGAAAGGCTTTGCCGCCGGCCTCCTCGAACGCGGCGGCGACGGCCACTTCAGCAAGAATGACCGGCGCATAACGGCGCAGTTCGAACGCCTCGAAAGTCTCGACAGTCTCGTAGGGTGCTTCTTCTACGGCCATGGCGGCTGTGGCTCCCAGCAGGAGGATCGTTACGGACAACCATCGCATTGCAAGCACCCGTGAGTTTGCCTTGCCACGCTTTCGCCGGCCCGAGGCCGGCGGATTGCGTCTCGTGGACGGGTCTCACAGCCGGCCCCGGATCAGGTCGCGTAGCGAAACACCGCGGCATAGTGACAGGCGTTGCCGGCGATCACGCACACATGCCAGATGGCGTGGCTGAAGGGAAACGGGTTTGCCGTGTAGAACACCACCCCGATGCTGTATGCGAAGCCGCCGCCGAACAGCAGTATCAGTCCGTCCAGCGGCACGCTGCTGATCAGCGGATGGATCGCGACCAGAATCAGCCAGCCCATCACCAGGTAAACGGTGGTCGATCGTCGTTTGCAGGTCAAACCGCCAGCCATCTTTACGACGATGCCGGTGATTGCCATGGTCCACTCAAAGCCGAGAATCAGCGACGGCAGTGTGCCTTCGAGCACGACCAGCATGAACGGCGTGTAGGTGCCGGCGATGAGCAGGTAGATTGCGCCGTGATCCAGGAGACGGAACAACTGCTTCAGGTCCCCCGGCGGCGTCGCGTGGTAAAGGGTCGAGCTCAGGTAGACGAGTATCGTGCTGCCGGCAAACGCCGATGCACCGAGCAGAATGCGGGGATCTCCCGACGCCTTGGCCGCGGCCAGCAGCACGGGTGCTGCGATCAAGGAACCGATCAGTCCGAGCCCGTGCGTGACGCTGTTGGCGATCTCCTCCGCGGAGGTCTGGCCCGGCCGAACCATGGCTGAGGTTGCGACCATGCACAGGAATTACCACGGCTGCAGCATTCAGAACCGTGAGCCAGGTCCGTTATGGGAAATGCTGCGCTTGCGTCATAAGTCCGCGCGTATGGATGACGAGGCATGCCTGCTGCGCCGCATGGCGGGCCAGCGCAGGCACGGTTTTGCGTGCTTCAGGTCTTCACCGCGCGGGTGGCGAACATGCCCGGAAGATACGCGGACCAGGCCTGGTCGGGCCAGGAGTCTTCGTAGAACCGGGTCAGGACGAGGCCCGCCTCGAGCTGTCCGCCGATCAGGGTTTCCAGAGAGTGGCTCCACACCAAGGGCTCGCCCGCCTCGCGAAGGGCATCCTGCTCGGATTGCGTGAGGCTGTGGAGGTCGGCGTATGGCAGACGGTGGCGAACGTGCACTTCGCCCTTCTTGCCGCGCTCTTCGTCGAACACGAAAACGGCCGGATCGATAAAACCCGCCAGCAGGCATCCTCCGGGTGAAAGAACCCGGGCCACCTCGTGCCAGACCGAGGTGACATCGGGCACGAAGGCCACCGAGCAGGGATTGAAGACCAGGTCGAAGGCAGCGTCCGAGAACGTGCCGAGATCCTGCATGTCGCCCTGGACCGTGCGCAGCGTCAGTCCGTCCCGGTCGGCCACGAATTCATCCTGGGCGAGCTGCGCCGGCGAATTGTCGTACACGGTCACCTGCGCTCCCGCTGCGGCCAGCACCGGGGCCTGTTGACCACCGCCGGAGGCCAGGCACAGTACCCGGAGATTCTCGAGCGGCGGAAACCAGGATCTCGGCACCGGCGTTGTCGCGGTCAGGAGAACCGACCAGTCGCCCGCCCTGGCCCGGGCGATCACGTCCGGCGGCACGGGCCGTGTCCACTCGTTGCCGTGGGCGACCTGGTGATCCCACGCCTGCGCGTTATAGCGGACGATATCCATGTCATGAACCCTCATTCGAGATCAGGCGGTGCAGGGCATCGCCCTCGAGAAAAAATCGCACTTTCGATTTGCTGCCTGCGCCGATGCGCGCGTAGAACCGGATCGCATCCCGGTTGAAGTCGGGCGTGTGCCATTGCACCTGCACACAGCCGTGCCGATGCGCCGCCCGGGCTACCCCGCGCAGCAACTCGCGGCCGAGGCCTTGCCCGCGATAGGCCGCCGTGAGGTAGAGGCAGTCCAGATACGCGAATTCCCGCGCATCCCAGGTCGAGGCGTCATAGGTCCAGGTGGCATAGCCGGCGAGGCGGGAGCCGTCAGCCGCGACGAGGCAGTGGATACGGGGCTCCGCCCCGAGTACGAGCCGGGCCAGGTCCCCGGCCTTGCCCTCCGGGTCGTAGTCGGCCCGCTCGTAGGCCGCATGGTCAGCGCAGAGGCCGACGAGTTCTTCCAGGTCGTCGGGTACCGGCGGGCGAATCCGGGTCGTATCGATGCTCATGGTCGGACGTTCACAGGGTCGGCTCCCGGGTCCGGGTCTGATCCCCCCCCGACAGGTGCCGCGGGCCGGACTCCGCGGGCGCGGAAACATCCTGACCAAGCGCCTCGGCCATCTGCTGGCGCACGGCGTCGGCCAGGGACTCGGGATCGTGGCCTGCAAACGCATCCGGTTCGATCACGGGCAGGACCCTGACGCGAATCGGGTGGCGACCCCGCAACACGATGCCATGTTTCGGGAGGGCCTTGCTGCTGCCCTCGATCAGGATCGGCTGAATAGGTGAACGGGTGCGCAGCGCGAGGTCGAAGGCGCCGGGCTTGAAGGGGCGAAGACGGCCGTCGGCGGATCTCGTGCCTTCGGGAAACATCATCACGGAGCTGCCTCGCTGCAATGTCCGCTCGCACAGCCTTAGCATCTCCACGACGCTCTTGCGGTTGCCCCGGTCAATGGGAATGTAGTCATTGAGCCGCATGTTCCAGCCAACAAAGGGCAGCCGGAAGACCTCGATCTTCGAGACCCATTTGAAGTGGGCGAAGCTTCGGAACAGCACCAGGATATCCACCAGCGAAAGATGATTGGCTACGAACACCGTCGCCCGTTCGTCCTCCAGCCGGCCGTCGATGCGGACCGGCCACACCGGGTTGATCCAGGTGTAGATCGATGCCCACAGGCACGTGAAAAGATGCAGCAGGCGTTTGCGGGGGTCGATGGCCGCCGTGACCAGCCAGATAAGCAGCGCCACCGGAAACAACAATATGGAGCTGACCGCCACGAACAGCCAGTAGACGATGGAATAGCCCGTCCAGAAAATGCGCCGGGCGCCGGAGAGAGTGTCCTCGGCCGCCATCGGTTCAGGGCGCGTCCCGCGCCGCATCCTCTGCCCGGGCGATATGACCCCGGGTCAGGACCAGCAGCTCCGCGGGTCCCGGGTCGCCGTGTCCCGGAACGACCAGGCGTGGCTCGGGATAGCGAGTCAGCACGTAGTGGATTGCCCGCCACCAGGCCTGGAGATCGGCGTCGGCGGTGTTGCCCAGTCCCGTGGCTGCGTCGGCGCGAACCGCGCAGCCGCCGAACAGCACGGCCTCGGGGCTGATCCAGACCATCAGGTTGTCGGGCGTATGCGCCGCCCCCGGATAGAAAACCTCGACGCCGTCGGCCACCGGGATCCGCGTGCCGGTGTCCTGCAGCCAGACATCGCCCTCCCGGGCGGCCGCACCCAGGGTGGCCCGGGCCGCATAGAACAATTCGATCCCTTCGGACCGAAGCACCGGCAGCCCCGCGATCCGGTCCTCGTGGCCGTGGGTGAGGACCGCCCGGTTGACCGTCCGGCCGATCGTGCGTGTCGTCCAGTCCAGCACCGCGCGGGTCTGCGGTATGCCCCAGGGGGTGTCCACGAGCACGACGTCCTCGCCGGCCGCCACGATCAGCCCGTTTGACGGGATGATCTGTCCGTTTTCGAGCACGTGCCGGGTCGTATGCATCCACACCCGATCGGACAACTGCGTGACGGTGACGTCGGGTCCGAGTGCCATGGTCGTTTCCGAATGGCCGGCGAGGGGCAGCATGAGCGTCAGCAGCGCAACGATCATGAAGAGGCGTTTCATCCAGCAGTCCTCGAATCTATGGTCACGCGGACAGATCCTCCGTCAGACGGCTCAGGGCAGCGGCCGCAGATCGGGTTCCACGAAACCGCGACGGGCCGCTTCGGAGTTCAGAACCGCAGCCGAATAGTGACAGGAGGTGACCGGCTGGCGAAAGTCCAGGAGGTCACGGTTGGCCGCGCGAAAGGACGGCCAGTCCTCGTCCGCCCGCACCCGTTCAATGGCGACAGATACCGGCTGGAGACGCAGCACGATCCAGGCCAGCCGGACATGCGCTTCGTGGGGCCAGGACTCTGGCGGCAGCCGCCCGGCCTCGAAGTCGGCCAGAAATCTGTCGTTGTCTTCCGCCGCGGGTCTTTCGGTCACGGCGCTCCCGATGCGGCAGCCAGGGCTGCGTCCCAGAAAATGGCCTCGACCTTGTGGCCGTCCGGATCGCGGACAAAACAGCCGTAGTAAGCGGCCCCGTATTCCTCCCGAGGCCCGGGCGGGCCGTCGTCAGTGCCTCCGGCGGCGATTGCCGTTGCGTGGAATGCGTCCACTTCGGTCCGGGCCGAAGCAAGAAATCCCACATGGCTGCCGTTGGCCGTCTCCGCGGGCTCCCCATCGATGGGTTGCTGGATCCAGAATTCGGGGAAGGCCCTGCCGTACGCGATGGCGCCCGGGTGCTCCATGATCCGGCGACAGCCCAGGGTTGCTAGGACCCGGTCATAGAAAGCCGCCGAAGCATCCAGGTCATTGGTGCCCAGCGACAGGTGCGAAATGATGCTGCCAGTGGCTTCGTCGCTCATCACGGGTCTCCCGATGTCACGTGGATCCGGCGGGATTCGTGGCGATCTCAACGGGAGCAAAAGCGGAAAACAGCTGGGTGGATTCCTCCAGGGAGCCGACAGGCACGTAGTCGCAGCAGGCCTCGAAGCGCTCCCACATGGCGGCGACTGCCGGATTCCCGTGCGCCGCTTCGATGGCGGCCTGGGACACCCACTCGAATACCTCGACGATCGTCCCGTCGGCGGCGCGCATCGCCAGTCCCGGCCGGTTCGTCGCCAGCCCCTCGCTTCGCAGGAGCGGGAGATGTCCGCGGACCTCGTTCTCCAGGTCCGCCTCGCGCCCGGGTTTCGGCCGATAGCCGACGATAACCATCACGCCCATCAGCCCGGGCCTCCGCCCGGACGGAGACGAGCACCGGCAATGATCCCGGACACGGCTTCACCGTCCCGGCCCGCGCTCCGCCTGCCGGCGCAAACCGACGAGAAGGGCGGCGCGATCATCGGCCGTCGGGCGGTGAATGAAGGGCCAGGCGATTGCCCTCGCTGTCCTTGAACACCGCGAAGTAGCCGATGTCGTCATTGATCCGGGTCTTCGGCACATCGACCTGCCCGCCAGCCGCCTCCACCCGGTCGAGGATCGGCTGCAGGTCGTCGCCGCCGTTCAGATAGATGCGCGGCCCGTCCGGAGAAGGCTGCATGGATTCCGCCAGGATAATGGCGCCGCCCACCCCCTTGCCCATCTCGAAAGGGAGAAATCCCATCAGGGCGCCGGCCATTTCCTGATGGGGCATGTCGTAGTCGAAGATGCGGCTGTAGAACTTCCGGGCCCGATCGAAGTCGGTGACCGGGATCTCGAACCAGTTAGCGGCATGAGTCTGCATCGCATGCTCCTGCGTCTGTCGGTCCGGACAAGCCTAGCAGGCCGCGCCGAGCTCATCCGGCGTCCGCCGCGCAACCCCGGCTTGTCCGGGTCGTCCGGCTGAAGGGCGATCAGCCTGGAGTCGGCGAGGGCGGCCGTGCGGTGGTGCACCGCAGCGGCATAGGGTTCGCTCCGAATCATCCGGAAAAATGCGGCGGTATCCGGATAGCGGACCACCAGCGCGCTGTCCCAGTCACAGGAGTCCGGGCCGATCACGACGGCGGCCGCCGACCCCGCCAGAACCATCTCTCCGCCCACGGCCGCAACCAGCGGCGTGACGGCGCGCGCATATATCGCATAGGCCTCGCGCCCCGTACACGGCGTTTCCTGCAGATCCCTGGGGTAGGCCGCGGCTCCCCGGAACTTGAGCAGGTTGAGCATCAGGACGGGGCCCCCTCCGGCACGGATACGGTAAGGGACTTCAGCCGGTCGTCGCTCGGATGGACGGTTCTCGCACTCATCGGGAAGCCTCCTCGGGGTTGGTCGGGGCCGGCGAACCTGTTACCAGGCCGCCGAGAACGGCCGGATCGCCGTCGATGTCGCGCGCCGCCTCGAGATCCAGGATTGCGGCAAGAAGCGGGTAGACATCCACATTCCGAACAGCGGGCAGCCGGGTCCCGGGAGCAATCCCCGGTCCGGCGACCAGCAGGATACCGTGCATCGAGGCATCCTCGGGGGCCCAGCCATGACGAGCCGCCAGCTTCGGTCCGTTCGGCTGCCTCCGCGCGAAAACAAGCGTCCCGGGATCCGCCATGAGGATGAGGTTCCCGAAGCGGGGATTGTCATTGAGCCCCCACGAAGGTGGTGCATCCGCCTGCAGATAGGCCCGGCCCGAGGTCCAGGCGGCGCTGATCCGGTCCCTGGCGGCTCGAGCCGCTGCCCCGTCCGGTAAATGAAGCAGCACAAAGGACCCGCCGTACACTGCCTCGACACCGGTGAGATCTACCGTGTCCTCCACGATGAATGGCGGATGGCCCGGGTCCACGTCGCGCATGCCGTGGTCAGACACTACGACCACATAAATGTCCTGGTGCTCCTCCAGCGCGGAAATACCTTGCAGCAATCGTTCCACGAAGCCGTCCACCTTGCGCACGGCGGCCGCCAGCTGAGCCGAATCGGTCCCATATCGGTGGCCGGCCATGTCCACGTGTTCGAAGTACAGCGTCATGAACCGGGGGCGGGCGTCGCGAGGTTCATCAAGCCAGGCCAAAACCTGGTCCACACGCTCCTCGCCGGGAATCTGATCGGAAAACGGCGTCCACCGGCTGGGCCGCACGCCGCCCACATCGGCTTCCGTGCCGACGAACATGAAGGCGGCGGTCGACATGCCCTGGGTTTCGGCCGCAACCCAGATGGGTTCGCCGCCGTACCACCAGCCATCCTCCACCGTGACCCGGTCCGTAAACGAGAATCGCCGCCCTGACGCCGGATCGAGAAAGCGGTTGGCCACGATGCCGTGACGCCCGGGCGTCAGGCCGGTCGCAATGGAATAGTGGCCGGGAAAAGTCAGGGTCGGAAACGGCGGTATCAGCCGTTGCGCCCTGGCCCCGGAATCCCCTAGCCGGCGGAGGGCCGGCGCGTCGAAGCGGTCGAAATAGTCCCAGCGAAACCCATCCAGAGACACGAGAACGATCCGCGGCTCACCGGCCCTGACTTCGCCGGAGACCGGCGGTCCGGAAGGCTTTCGCGGCTGGGCGCAGGCGACTGCTGCAAGCAGAACGATACAGAGAGTCGCCAACCGACGGGTGGGCAAGAATTGCTGCATGGATTGCCAGGACTGGTGGTCACACGCCGACGGCGTCAATCTTACCCGAAGCGTCCAGGGTCGCGGCCGGCTGGATTTGCCCGGCGACTGGCGCAAGGCGTAACGATTTGAGACATTTCCGAACCAGACCTCTCTTCTATCGGAGCGCCCGCGGCGGCGACCCGGCATGACCCAGCCTCGGCAACAGATCGACTTTCTCGGAATCGGCGCCCACGGCGCCGGTAGCACCTGGCTTTGGCACTGGCTGTCCCGGCATCCCGAGATCGGATTTCTCAAGCCGTCGGGGGGCAGGGGCATCAAGGGGAAGGAAGCCCACTACTGGAACCGGTTCCCCGACAAGCCGCTGGACTGGTACCTGGAACAGTTCGACTGGTCCAAGCGCGTCGTCGGGGAAATCACACCTGCTTATGCGCGGCTCGAACCGGCCATGATCGAGGCGGTCCATGACCTGTTCCCGAACCTGCAGATTCTTTTTATGATCCGCGACCCGATCGCGCGGACCTGGAGCGATACCCGCAAACGGATTCGCAAGGTTCGCTGGGGCCAGAGCCGGGTGGACGCCGACTGGATGATCGAGCAGGCAGCCCGGCCCAAGGTGGCTGTTCGCAATGATTACGTCGGCACGGTACAGCGCTGGCAGGCGGTGTTCGGTCGGGGACGGGTCCACGTATTCCTGTTCCCGGACATGGGCGAGCGCCCCCGGGAATTGCTGCGGCGCTCCTGCGAAATTCTCGGCGTGGATCAGGGCTTTTTCGAGGACCTGGGAGAGACCGAACTGGCCGGAAAGGTCAATATCGGGCTGGATACGGC
>JARFQW010000091.1 GCA_029287575.1 Gammaproteobacteria bacterium
GACCGGGGCTTCCTCGACGGGGGCTTCCTCGACGGGGGCTTCCTCGACGGGGGCTTCCTCGACGGGGGCTTCCTCGACGGGGGCTTCCTCGACGGGGGCTTCCTCGACGGGGGCTTCCTCGACGGGGGCTTCCTCGACGCCCGCTTCCTCGACGCCCGCTTCCGCGACCGGCACGTCCTCGACCGGCACGTCCTCGACGGGCGCTTCCTCGACCGGGGCAACGTCCAGGCCCACCGGGACTTCGATCACCGGACCACCGGGTTCCGCTCCCCCGGTGACCGGGGCCTGAGGTGACCAGTCCGTCGCGGCATCGACCGGGGACGGTTCTTCCACGTCGGCCGAAACGGCCGGTCCGATTCCGAGCATGGCGTCAAGCGTGGCAACCAGCCCCGGTGCGCCTTGGGGTATCCGGCCTTCGACGGCTTCGTCCCGCATCCTGTGCAGGGCATCCAGAGCCGCCTGGACTGTATCGACAGCTGCGGCATCGGGCTGCACGCGGCCGTCCTGCATGTGCTCGAACAGCGATTCCAGCTGATGACAGAAATCGCCGACGCCCGCAAGACCCGCGAGCCGCGAGCCGCCCTTGAGGGTGTGGAGATGCCGCTGCAAGGTCCGCAGGGGATCGCCAGCCGCCGGGCTTGCACGCCAGGCCTGAATGACCTCGTCGGCCTCTTCGAGAATTTCCGTCGCTTCCTCGCAGAAGATCTCGAGTATCTCCGGATCCAGGTCCGGGGGGGGAGCCCCGGTCTCATCCCCGGGCCCGGCAGTTTCCTGTTCGTCCGCCTCTGCCCGGAGCGCGTACTCGGAACGCAGGGCCTCGAGGTTCTCGGGCAGCGCCTGACCCGCAGGCTCCGGATGGCCGCCGGCCGCCACGGTGTCCACCATGGCGGAGACGGCATCGGAAGCCTGCACGACAAGGCTCAGGCCCTGGCCGTCGAGACCCGCCTGGTCGTCATAGAGCTGGCGGATCAGTTCATTGAGCGGCCGCGCGACGCTGACCGCCGGTTCCACGCCCGCCATGTTCGCGCTCCCGGCCAGCGTGTGGCACGCACGATACAGGGCCTCGGATATGCGGTAGGGCTCCGCGCGGTCGCCGCAGTCGGCAATGAAGGTCCGGATGACATCCAGGTGCTCTGCCGCCTCCCGGGTGAATATGTCCCGAAGCACGGGATCCATTTCGGCACTGCGGTCGGCATCCTCCTCGACTGCAGGCGCCTCCCCGGCGGCAGGCTCGGCATCGGCACCGTCCGCCGCGCCGAGATCCAGGTCCAGATCCTGGCCCAGATCCAGGTCCAGATCCGATGGCGGCCGGATCAGTACCGTCGGGTCGGCCGCCGCCTCTGCGGGCACGGCCTCGCCGTCGAGCAGTGTGGCCAGCCGCTGGCCCGCGTCGCTTTGGCGCTCCGCAAACGCATCGGCGACGGCCATGTAGGCCTCCGCATCGAGACCCGGGTCACGGCCGACCTCGAACTGCTCGATGAGCGGGGTCACGATCGCGATGCAAGAGTCGAGGAAACGCACCAGGTCATCATTGCGATCGACCGTCCCGTCGATCAGGCGATTCAACAGGCTCTCGACCGACCAAGCAAAGTTACCGATCCGGTCGGCGCCCACGGTCCGTCCGCTGCCCTTGAGCGTGTGGAAGGCCCGCCGGACAGTGATCAGGGCGTCCGGATCGGCGGAAGCACCCAGCCAGCGGGGGAAATGTTCGTGAATGGCGGCCGCCAGCTCCCTGGCCTCCTCGATGAACAGCTCAAGCAGTTCCGGGTCGGGCCGGTCGGCGGCGGAAGCGGGTTCGACGTCCCCGGACGGCTCCCCGTCCGCGGCTTCCCCGGTCCCGAACAGCTCTTCCTCGGTGATGAGTTCCGGCGGCAACTTGGGAGATTCGATCAGCAGAGTCTGGTCATAGCCGGTCCCGGCGTCGGCGTCATCCGTCTCGTCTTCGAGGACAATGACGGTCTCGGTCCGATCGGCGCTGGTCGCGCCCAGGGGATCGACGGCGAGTTCATCCAGCGCGTCCAGCGACGCATGGGCGTTGTCGAGCATGTACTCGGGTTCACGCCGGCCGGCCTGAATAGTCTCCAGGTAATACTCAACGCTGACGATGGCGTCGGCGAGGCGATCCATTGCCATCTGGGCCTGCGGCGCAGCCCCCGGCCCAAGTCGCAAGGCAACCGCATCGGCTATGCGCTCCAGCGCCCGGACGGCCCGGTCCTTGCCAAGCAGCAGCAGGCTGGCGTTCACTTCGCGAAGCAGGCGTGGCACGGCATCCATCAGCTGGGCATCCACCTCGCCGGCCGCGGCCTGGCCCACCGCCTCCTTGACGCGGGCCATGTTGACGAGGCTCTCGCGCATGACCGCGGAGGCCACGTCGCGGAACTCCTCTCCCGATTCCGGCGCTGCCGCAACGGGAGCATCCTGGTCGGCCTCGACGACCAGCCCGACCAGCTGCGCCTCCAGCCGGTCTTCGGCCGCCAGCAGGGCCGACGCGATGCTCAACAGCGTGTCTTCGTCATCACCAAGGCGGCCGGACGCGACATCCTTGAGACGCTCGCCCTCGACTTCCACGGCGTTCTGCAGCTGAGCCAGCCCAAGCACACCGAGAGTGTCGGCGATCTTCTTGAGCAGGTCGGCCTGCTCCTCGAGATCCGCCTCGTCCCGCCGGCCGGTGCGCGAATAGATATCCAGAGCGTCCTTGACCCGCGTCAGGTCGTCCCGGATAGCGTCCGATACGGTGTGCATCAGCCGCACACTCGGGCCGGCCAGGCTGTCCCGGGCCTGCTCGAGTTCGCCGGCATCCGGCAGGAGTTCGCCGAGGTCGAACGACTCCCTGACCGCGGCAACCCGGGTGCCGCGCGTCGTCGAACGCGCGACATAGAAAAGCAACGCATTGAGCAGCTCGACCGGCGGTTCCGAGCCCAGGCCGTCCTCGCCCTCCTCGATCAGGCGCTTGATCTCGCGATCCACCTGCCCCACCAGGCGCTTGACCGCCGCGCTCGACTCCAGCCCGCCCTCGCGCAGGGCCTCGATGACGCCGGAGGTAACCCACCAGAGCTGGTACACCGAGGGCATTTCCGAAGAGGCCTCGAGTCGTTCCAGCACCTGGGCCATGACGGCAAGACCCGAGTCAGGCTGCTGGTTCCTGATCCACCCCAGAAGCGCTTTCTGGAAACGCGGCCGCAGGCTGCGAGCCACCCGGCGGACGTCCTCACCCGAAGCCTCCGGCTTGTCGCCTGCCAGGGCCAGCTTCTGCCGGGCGGGAAGGTTGAGCAGCAATAGCGTGTTTTCGGACATCAGGCGATGTCCGCGCACGGCCCGGAGCTCGTTGAGCAGCGGCAGCAGCACCATGGGGATATCCCGGCCACCGCTGATGACCCGCTCCATATAGACCGGCAGCTGCACCATGGCACGGCCGAGCGCCTCCAGAGCCTCGTGTCGAACCTGCCGCGGCAGATCCGGCTCCATGAGGCAGCGGGTGACGAGTTCCATCTCTTCGGCGAGCAGCGACGCGCCGTGCACTTCCACCATGCGCAATGCGCCATAGATCTGGTGAAGCCGGTCGGCGCAACGCGGAAGCGTCGTATCGTCGCCCCGGGCCTCGATAAATTCCTCGAGGGCGTGGCGTGCCTCCTGGAGGGTCGCCGCCAGTTCGTCGTTGACCCAAAGCAGGGTCTGTGGAGCGCCTTGACTCATCTGCCTTCCCGCGTCTCTGCCGCTCAGCCCGACTTCGCGACGCCCCGGGGGAACGTCGATTGGGCAGCCTTACTGGTCTCTTCGGGAAGGCGGAACCCGGAAACCGATCCGCGCAGCTCCTTCGCCAGCTCGGCAAGCTTGCCGATGGAAGCCGAGGTCGCGTTTGTCGCGTCCGCCGTCTGGGCGCTCACTTCGCGAAGAATGTTCATGTTGCGGGTGATATCGCCCGAGGCCGTTGCCTGCTCTCGCGCGGTACGCGAAATGTTCTGCACCAGCGAGGCGATCTGCCCCGACACGCTTTCAATCTCGTCCAGGGCCGCGCCGGCGTTCTCGGCCAGCAAGGCGCCCCCGACCACATCGGTCGTGCTTCGTTCCATCGACACGACGGCCTCGTTGGTGTCCGACTGAATGGTCTTCACCAGCACTTCGATCTGGCGGGTCGCGTTGGTGGCGCGCTCCGCGAGCCGCTGAACCTCGTCGGCCACGACGGCGAAGCCGCGGCCGGCCTCGCCGGCCATGGAGGCCTGGATGGATGCATTGAGGGCAAGGATGTTGGTCTGCTCGGCGATATCGTTGATCAGCTCCACGATATTGCCGATCTCCTGGGAACTCTCGCCAAGGCGCTTGATCCGCTTGGAGGTGTCCTGAATCGTCTCGCGGATAGTATTCATGCCTTCGATGGTCCGCCGCACGGCATCCCCGCCCTTGTGGGCCACGTCCACCGAATGGCGGGCCACGTCCGCCGAGCGTTCGGCATCGCCGGAAACCGCTTCCACGGAAGCGGCCATGCGGGCGATGGATTCGGACGCGTCGGCCACCTGTTTGGACTGGGTCTCACTGGCCGAGGCCAGATGGCCGGCGGTTGCCTGAGTCTGGCGGGCCGCCCCGTCGACTTTCGTGGCCGTCGCATCGATCGTGGCCACCAGGTCGCGGAGCGCTTCGATCGCGTAGTTGATCGAATCGGCAATAGCCCCGGTGATGTCCTCGGTGACCGTGGCCTGCACGGTCAGGTCGCCGTCGGCGAGGCTGCCCAGTTCGTCGAGGAGGCGCAGAATGGCGTCCTGGTTACGGTCGTTCTGGTTCGTCTGGCCGTCCCTTCCCCCCCCGCCGGGGCGGGCCCGCATCAGGACCGCGGTCAGCAGCGCCGCCAGGAGGGCACCGGCGACCAGAAGCCAGGGCAGCCACCCCGGCAGTCCCGAACCGGACTCGGCGGGTGTCGCGGTCTGGCCCAGGGCGCGGGTATAGGCCGGAATTGCTTCGATCACCCGGGCCCGCACATTTCGGGCAGCACCAATTTCTTCGCCTGCTCCCACGAGCGTCAGCACCTGAGACGACAGCCTGCGATACTCCCGCTCCAGTGTCCCCGTGTCGACGCCCGGAGCTGAAACCGGCGCCACGCCCGAGGTCGTATCCTTGCCGGCGAATCCCAGCACAACCTGACCCAGCAGCATTTCCTGGTCCGCCAGCTGCCGCAGAGTGCCCTCGATCGGCGCACCGGCAACCAGGCCGTTGCCCAGCGCGCCGATGGTCCGCGCGGCCACGGCCGCCGCAGTCGCCGCGCTGGCCTGTTCGGGTGTCACCGATCCGCCGAGACCATCCAGCCGCCGGGAAAGCCCGCTCGCAGTGGAAGCCAGTTCGCTGGCTGTGGCGGCGGCGTTGGTCACCGTGTCACGAGAAGCGGCCAGATCTCCGACCGAGCGGCCCAGGGGCGAATCACTGCCAAGCCGTGACCGGGCCTGGTCGAGGGCATCGAACGCGGCGGAATCTCCGCTGAGCGCGCGTTCGCTGAGCGCTGCAAGCTTCTGCGCGTCGGCGCCCAGCTGGGCGACACTCGCGGCCCTGTTGTCGGGGGGCTGCTGGCCGCCGGCCATGAACACAGCGATTGCCGCGACCGCCAGCAGCAGGGTGAGCACGATCGCGAGTATCGCGTTTGCCCGATTGCCCTTGGATATGTCAGCCATTCTTGTTCACCAGGTTTCTTGTTAATGCGCTGCCGGCGTTAGTCAGTTTCGTTAGCCGCGCGGAGAAAAAGGGGGCTCTCAACCAGTCTCAGGAGACTCATGCTGGGCCAGGTGTGACCGCCTTCGGAAAAGGCGCCGTCAAGGTATGGGTCGCAGCGCAGAACCACCGGCGGAATTGCGGAGCGCCGGGCGGCATCCGAAAAGCGCCTGAAACCCAGCACCTCGTCCACGGCCAGCCCCGCGGGAACCTGCGGATGGTTTACCACCAGCACACGGCTGCTGCGGCCCGGTCGGCTTACGGCGCCGCCGAGAAACGCCTTGAAGTCGACTACCGGCAGCAGCTGGCCACGTACGTTGGCCATGCCGAGGATCCACGACTTGGCGCCCGGAATCCGGGCCAGCTGGTCCGGCCAGGCCAGGACCTCGCGGACCTCTTCGCGACGCGCGACGAACGACTCGTCGCCGAGTCGAAACGCCAGCCCGGTCCAGTCCTCGCTGTCGGTCCCGCCCGTCGTGCCGGCTGCCGCGCGCGCCCGCCGATCCATTTCGGAAAGGAGCTCATAGGGCCGGTCTACGAGGCTCCGCAGCTCGGCGGCGGCGCTCAACGCCGGCCCCCGGCCTGAGGGCCCGCACCCGCACAAGTGGTCCCGGGAGACTGCGCCATCGAATCAGGCGCCGAGTACTGCACGCACCTTCTCCACGAGCACCGATTCGGTGACCGGCTTTGTCAAATAATCCACGGCACCCTGACGCATGCCCCAGATCCGGTCCGTCTCCTGGTCCTTGGTGGTCACCATGACAACGGGAATACCCGCGGTTTCCGGGTTCTTGGATAATTCACGGGTGGCCTGGAATCCGTTGGTTCCCGGCATGACCACATCCATCAGCACGAGGTCGGGTTTCAGTTCCAGGGCCTTGGCAATGCCGTCGCCTCCGTTGTCGGCGGCCGCCGTCTCGAACCCGTTTTTCTCAAGGAACTGCTGCAGGACATGCACCTCGGTGGGCGAGTCGTCCACGATCAGCACCAGCGGCATGTTCGCTTCCTCCATTGATGGCCACACCGTTTTGGCGGGCCGCTGTTTGTGACGTCGGGTGTCAGGGGCTCACGTGACTCTGAATCGCACTGAGCAATTCATCACGCGTGAACGGCTTTGTCAGATAGTGTTCAGAGCCCACGATACGGCCGCGGGCCCGGTCAAACAGGCCATCCTTGCTGGACAGCATGATCACCGGCGTACTCTTGAACGATTTGTTGTGTTTGATCAGGGCACAGGTCTGATAGCCGTCCAGCCGCGGCATCATGATGTCCACAAAAATGACATCCGGATGGTGATCCGCGATTTTGGACAGCGCATCAAAGCCATCGACAGCGGTGAAGACCTCGCATCCCTCCCGGCTCAGGAGAGTCTCCGCGGTGCGGCGTATGGTCTTGCTGTCATCGATGACCAGAACCTTGAGTCCCTTCAATCCGTCTGGCGTGCTCACGAGCGGCCATTACCTCGATTCAGTTCCGTGGCGATGCTCCTACGGCTCAAGGAGCAGTGACATCGGGCCTTTTAACATATAAGCAGGGTGCTGACTACGACCCGGGTCACGCCCCCCCGGTTACCGTCTCGAAAGGGACTCGCAACAGCCTGGAGTCATCCGGAAACCGGGGCCTGACCTGATATAGTTCTCCCGCCCGCGCCAGGCGCAACTGCCCCCGGAGTTTGCAAATGCCGAAAAAGCCGATTCGGCTCGGGGTCGTCATGGACCCCATCGAGTCCATTTATCCACCCAAGGACAGCACCCTTGCCATGCTGCTCGAGGCCCAGCGACGCGGCTGGGAGATCCACTACATGCGTCAAAGGGACCTGTATGTGGACAGCGGCCGCCCGCTGGCCCACAGCCAGCGGCTTGTGGTGTGCGACGACACGGAACGCTGGTTCGACCTGACCGGCCCGGGCGAGACGCAAATCGGCTCGCTGGATGTCATCCTGATGCGCAAGGACCCGCCCTTCGACATGGAGTACATCTATACGACGTATCTCCTGCAACGCGCCGAAGAAGCCGGCACCCTCGTGGTCAACCGCACGGACAGCCTTCGGGACGTGAGCGAGAAAGCCTATACGATGTGGTTCGCGGACTGCTGTCCACCGACCCTGATTACCCGGTCCATCGCGGAAATGCGCCGCTTCCTCTCCGAACACGGTCACATCGTGGTCAAGCCCCTGGACGGCATGGGCGGGCGCTCGATTTTCGTTGTCCGTCATGACGATCCGAACGTAGGCGTCATTCTGGAGACCATTACCGCGCACGACACGCGCTTCGCGATGGCCCAGCGCTTTATCCCGGAAATACGCGAAACCGGCGACAAGCGGATCCTGCTCTTCAACGGCGAACCGTTTCCCCATGCACTGGCACGCATTCCCGCGGAGGGCGAGAGCCGGGGAAATCTCGCCGTCGGCGCCCAGGGCGAAGGCCGGGAACTGTCCGAACGGGACCGCTGGATCTGCGAAAGAGTCGGCCCCGTCCTGCGGGAGAAGGGCATACTCTTCGCGGGCCTCGACGTCATCGGCGACTTCCTTACCGAGATCAACGTGACGAGCCCGACCGGGATCCGCGAGCTGGACCGAATGTACGGCGAGAACCTGGCAGGCCGCTTGTTCGACGCGATCGAGTCAACGCTTGAGACGCGGGTTGCTCGGCAGTAAGCCGCTTCGGGCCGCCGGTCTCCTGATCCTGGCCGGCTCGCTGCTGGGCGGGTGCGACGCTCCGGAGGACGTCTACCGTACCCGTTTCGAGGCCATGGGCACGCTTGTGGACGTCAATATCGCGGGCGCCGACCCGGAAGCTGCGGCCGGTGCGGCCGCGGCGGTCGAGGCCTTGTTCAAGGACCGGGAACGGCGTTGGGATCCCTGGAGCGACGGCGAGCTCGGAGTACTCAACCAGGCGCTGCGGGAAACCGGCCAGGCGCGACCATCCCGGGAGCTCGGCCGCATCCTGGCGGACGCCGCCGAAATCAGCGCCATGAGCGAGGCCCGGTTTGATCCGGCGGTAGGCAGTCTGACTCTGCTGTGGGGTTTCAGCCGCGACGTCACGCCGCCAACCGCCCCACCGGATCCCGAAGCGCTTCGCCGGACAGTCGCCGGACTCAGACCGGTCACCGCGCTGTTGACCGGCGACGGCACGGTTTCGGCCCCCGATGGGACGCTGATTGACCTCGGCGGGTTCGCCAAGGGTGTGGCGGTCGACGAGGCCATCGCGCTGCTGCGCTCACGCGGCATAGCGGACGCGATCGTGAATGCGGGCGGCGATCTGCGCGCCTACGGCAGCGCCGGCGACCGTCCCTGGCGTATCGGCATCCGTCACCCCCGGGCCGAGGGCATCATGGCGGGCCTCGAGATACACGGCGACGAAAGCGTATTCACGTCGGGTGACTATGAGCGGTTTTTCGAAGTCGACGGCCGCCGATACCACCATATACTGGATCCCGCGACGGGCTATCCGGCACCCGGAATCAGCTCGGTCACCGTGATCCACCAGGACGCCGCGATTGCAGATGCCGCCGCCACCGCGCTGTTTGTCGCCGGCGCGGAAAACTGGCCTGCTGTGGCTTCGCGGCTGGGCCTGACCCAGGTAATGGTGGTCGAAAGCAACGGCCGCATACATCTCTCGCCGGCCATGAAGTCCCGCCTCTGGTTCCCCGGAGACGGGCCGCCGGGAGACCAGGTCGTGGTCAGGAACATCCCGTGAAACGCTTCAGCATCGGCGACCTTGCCGTGCTGGCCCTGGGTGCTTCGCTCGTGGGCGCTTCGTACGCCGCATTCTGGGGAGACAGGACCGAGGGGACACAGGCTGCCGTCTTCGTCGGCCGGGAGCAGGTCGCCGCCCTGGATCTGAGCGTGCCGTCGGCGCATGAAATCCTTGGGCGCATTGGCCTGAGCCAGCTGCGGGTCGAGGGGGGCCGGGTCCGGTTCATCGATTCCCCGTGTCCAGGCCGAATCTGCGTCCACAGTGGCTGGCTGGCGCGTACCGGCGAGGTCGCCGCCTGCCTGCCCAACGGCGTCGTCGTGGAAGTCCTCGGCGGGGAACGCGTGTTCGATGCAGTCAATCGCTGACACAACGGGCAGCGCGGCTGCCGCCGGCCAGCGGGATGCTCTCGTGGCAGGCTTCGCGGCGCTCGCCATCGCGATCCATATCCTCGAGGCGGCTTTCCCCAGCCCCCTGCCCGGAGTCAAGCCGGGCCTCGCGAACGTCGTAACAGTGGTGGTTTTCCTGCGCTGGGGCTGGCGCATGGCGGCGGCCGTCGCCGTGCTGCGTGTCCTCGTCGGCAGCCTGCTGGTCGGGAGCTTCCTGTCGCCGACCTTCTTGATGAGCGCCGCGGGCGGCGTCGCCGCCCTCGCCGCCCTTGGGCTCGTCGCGCTGCTGCCGGGGCGCCCCGTCGGGGCCCTGGGCGCCAGTGTGCTGGCTGCTCTTGCCCACATGGGGACCCAGCTCATGGTCGCCTATGTGCTCTTTATCCCCCATAGCGCGCTCTTTGGCCTGGTGCCACCTTTGTTGACTGCGTCACTGATCTTCGGGACGGTCAGCGGTATGATTGCCGCCACGGTGGTGGATATTCTGGCAACGGAGGCCGACTCATCCTGACTCACTGGCGATCTTCGGCCGGTGACCGGCTCGCATGGACAGCATTCCTGGCGGCCGCGACCCACGGCATCCTTATCCTGGGCATCACCTTTGCCCCGGGCCAGGCTGCCGCACCCCGGCCAACACCCACTCTGGAGGTCGTCATCGTGCCCGATGACGGGCAGGATGCGCTCGCCCCGGAAAAAGCCGAGTACCTGGCTCAGGAGAATCAGCAGGGCGCGGGGAACACTCGCGAGCAGGTTCGGCCGGAGCTGGCAAATCCCAGCCCACCGTCGGCGCCGGGCGCTTCGATGGAGGCCGGTCTGGCGCTGCGGCTGACGCCCGCGTCGCCCGAGAGCGCCAAGGTCATCGCGACCCGATCCAGCTCGCAACAGCTGGCGGCGGGTGAGCAGACGGAAACAGCGGAATCTCCGGGTTCCGTACAGCCGGAGGAGCGCCAGGCTACCAGCGAGGTCGTGCGCGAGCACTTTGTTGCCGTCAACACGAAGGAAACCGGCTTCGCGGAGTACCTGGCATCCTGGAAGGACCGCATGGAGCAGATGGGTACGCTCGAATTCCCGACGGCCGCCCGGCAAAGCGAAAAGGCCGGCAGCCCCGTGCTGGAGGTCGCTCTGAATGCGGATGGCAGTATTTCCGAGGTCCGGATCCAGCGCTCCTCAGGCCACGGCGAGCTTGACCAGGCGGCGGTCAGCCTGGTTCGACTGGGCTCCCCCTATGACCCGTTCCCCGCCGAGATCCGCAGCCAGTACGACGTGCTTCGCTTCGCCTACGAATGGCGGTTCATCGAAGGCAGCCTGGCCGGCTCGTCCGTATTCGCCGGGCACCCGGACAGCTGACAGTCCTTGTATCCCGCCCCGGGCCGGCGGGATACTAGAGCCATGAATGACGCCAGCTACCTCACCGGGCAATTCCTGATCGCCATGCCCGGGCTCGGGGACCCCAATTTCGATCATACGGTCACCTATATCTGTGACCACAACGAAGACGGGGCGCTGGGCATCGTGGTCAACCGGCCCACCGACATGACCCTGGGGCAGGTGCTCCACCAGATGGAACTGCCCGCCAAGGAAGACAGCGTCGGGGCCCAGCCGGTCATGCAGGGCGGACCGGTCCAGCCCGAGCGCGGTTTCGTCGTGCACGATTCCGGCGCCGAGTATGCGTCAACGCTGGAAGTCGCCGGCGGAGTCCGGATCACGACGTCCAAGGACATTCTGGAGGCCCTGGCCGCCGGCACCGGGCCTCGCCGCTGCCTGTTTGCGCTGGGGTATGCCGGCTGGGCCGAAGGACAGCTGGAAACCGAGATGTCGGCGAATGCCTGGCTGACCGTTCCGGGGGACCCGGAAATCCTCTTCGACACGCCCATCGCGAACCGCTGGCGCCGCGCCGCCGAACTCATCGGCGTCGACATCACGGCGCTGAGTTCGGGCGCAGGCCACGCCTGAGGGCGCCTTGGCGGAACAGCCAGCGCTTACCGCCCTCGGCTTCGATTTCGGGCTGCGCCGGATCGGCGTGGCGGTGGGGACGACCGTCACGGGCTCGGCCCGGGATCTCACGGTCATCCGGAACACGGAGGCGGGGCCCGACTGGGCAGGCATCGCTAGCCTGATCAGCGAGTGGCGCCCGGACCTCGCGGTGGTGGGGGTGCCGTATAATATGGACGGTTCGCGCTCGGACCTGACGGTTCGGGCAGAGCGCTTTGCCAGGCAGCTCGCCGGGCGGAGCGGCTTGCGAGTGGAAACCGTGGACGAGCGCCTGTCCTCGCGGGAAGCCGAGGCCAGCCTGAAAGCCGAGCGTCAGGATGGCCGGAGGAAACGCAGCGTGGACGCCGGCGCCGTGGATATGCGCGCCGCGTCGGTGATCCTGGAACGCTGGCTCGCCGCGGAACACAGCCCCTAAACCGGCCGCGCGGTGGCGGCCATGAGACAGAGCGGAGCCCGTACATGACCGCCCAGCTGGATTCCCTCGGCCGACTGCGGCACCTGCTCAGCCTGGAAACCCTCGACCGGCAGATGATCGAGTCCCTGCTCGATCGCGCCGACACGTTTCTGCGGCCGGGCGGGGAACTGCCGGCGCGCACCTCAGCTCTGGAAGGCAGGACCGTCACCAACCTGTTCTTCGAGCCCAGCACCCGCACCCGCGCGTCGTTCGAGCTGGCGGCCAAGCGCCTGGGTGCCGACGTGCTGAGCCTGGACGTGAGCACCTCGTCCCGCGCCAAGGGCGAAAGCCTGCTGGATACGATCCGTACCCTGCAGGCCATGAGCGTGGATATCTTCGTCGTGCGCGATGCGCAGGCTGGCGTCCCGGACTACATCGCGGGCCTCGTGGAGCCCCACGTCTCGATCCTCAACGCGGGAGAGTCCCACGTCAATCATCCGACCCAGGGACTCCTGGACGTGCTCACGATACGCCGCCACAAGGGGGCTTTCGGCAACCTGGCCGTGGCCATCGTCGGGGATATCCAGCATTCACGGGTGGCCCGGTCTACCGGCCAGGCCCTGGTCACGCTCGGGGTCGGCGAACTGCGCCTCGTCGCGCCGGAGGGACTGGCCCCGGATCCCGCGGAGTTCCCGCAGGCCCGGTTCACCGGCCTGGAGGAGGGCCTGCAGGATGCCGACGTCGTCATGGCCCTCAGGGTCCAGAAAGAGCGCATGGCCGCCAGCGAGATACCCGACGCAGCGGATTACTTCCGCCGCTTCGGGCTGACCCCGGAACGCATGGCTCTGGCCCGGGATGATGCCATCGTCATGCATCCCGGCCCGATGAACCGCAATGTAGAGATCTCGGACGTCGTCGCCGACTGTCCGAATTCGGTGATCGAAGAGCAGGTCACCCACGGAGTGGCCGTGCGCATGGCGGTCATGGAAGCGGTCATGGCAACGATTCATGCCGAGGCCACGATGACGCCGGTCGCCGCGGGGGAGCGGCGATGAGCCACCCCGAACATCGCGGCACCATTTTCGTGGAGGACGCGGAAGTGCTCAGCCACGTCCCCTGGCCGGAGCAGCAGTTCGTGCTGACCGTGCGGGCCCCCAAATGTGCCGCCAGGGCCCGGCCGGGCACCTTTGCCCACCTGACCTGCGATACGGACCTGCCGATGCGCCGGCCCTTGTCCATCATGCGCGCTGATCCGGAAGCCGGAACGCTGGAATTCCTCTACAAGATTGTCGGCCATGGCCTCGCTCAGCTGTCGACCAGGCGGCCGGGCGACCGGCTCAGCGTCATGGGTCCGATCGGCCAGCCATTTCGTGCGCACCCCGAACGACCCAGGACGCTACTGATCGGCGGCGGCGTCGGAATTCCCCCGATGGTCTTCTTTGCCGAGTCGCTGGCCCGGGAGGCGGTCCCCTGGCGTCCGGTGGTGCTGATGGGCTCGGAGATTCCGTTCCCCTTCAAGACCCGACCATCCACCCTCCTCGTGGACGGGATGCCCGAAGGCGTCATTGCCTGCCTGCCGGAGCTGGATGCCATCGGCGTGCCGTCACGGCTCGCCAGCGGCGCGGGGTTTCCGGGCTGCTACGAGGGATTCGTCACCGAACTGGGGCGTGAATGGCTCGAGAATCTCGACGCGGCCGCGAAAGCCGAAGTGGAGGTCTTCGCGTGCGGACCGACACCGATGCTGAAGGCCGCCGCCGCCCTGGCCCGCGCCTTCGACCTGCCCTGTCAGGTGTCGCTGGAAGAGTACATGGCCTGTGCCGTCGGCGGCTGCGCCGGGTGCACCGTGCTCGTGCAAACCGATGAAGGCCCGGCCATGAAGCGCGTTTGCGTGGACGGACCGGTGTTTGACGCCCGGCAGGTATTCCCTGACGCCGCTTAGGCGCCTTCGACCGGCCCCGCCCCCTTTGCTGATCAGCCGAAGTTGATGCGGGCCTCGAGGTCCGTGCTGGAATCGGCGTAGGCCAGGGCGTGATCCAGCGTGATCCGGCCGTCCTTGTAGAGCCGAAACAGCGCTTCGTCGAAACTCTGCATGCCCTCCTCCGCGCTTTCCCTGAGGGCTTCCTTGATCTCGCCGATCTCGCCTTTCATGATCAGTTCGGCCACGTGGGGGGTGTTCAGTAGCACCTCGACCGCCGCCACGCGCCTTTTGCTGCGGCCCATGACCAGTCTCTGGGCAATGATGGCCCGCAGGTAGTGGCACAGGTCCATGAAGATCTGCGCATGCTGGGACTGTGGGAACATGTTGATGATGCGATCCAGCGTCTCGGCGGTGTTGTTGGCGTGCAGGGTCGCGATCGCCAGGTGCCCGGTGCCGGCCAGCGTGATCGCCGCCTCCATGGTTTCCTGGTCGCGAATCTCACCGATCAGCACCACGTCGGGCGCTTCGCGCATGGCGCTGCGCAAGGCCTTTGAGTAGGACTTGGTATCGAGCCCCAGTTCGCGCTGGTTGACGATCGACTTCTTGTTCGGATGCAGGAATTCGATGGGGTCTTCAATGGTCAGAATGTGATCCGAGGACCGCTCATTGCGATAGTTGACCATCGCCGCGAGCGTGGTCGACTTGCCGGAACCCGTCGCGCCCACCATCAGGATCAGACCGCGTTTCTCCATGGCCAGACCGGACAGCACCTGGGGCAGACCCAGCTGGTCGAGCTCGGGAATATCCAGTGTGATGAAGCGCAGCACGATGGCGAGATTGCCGCGCTGGTGGAAGACGTTCGCTCGGAAGCGTCCGAGACCCGGCTCGGACACGGCGAAATCGATTTCCAGCTCTTCCTCGAGCGTGGCGCGCTGGGATTCGGTCATCAGCCCGAGGGCGGCGTCTCGAACCGCTTCGACACTGAGCACGTCCTTGCTGACGGACATGATCTTGCCCTCGATCTTTATCTTGATCGGAGCCATGGGGCTGAAAAACAGATCGGACGCGTTGCGCTCGACCATCAGTTTCAGAAAGGGCTTCAGATTCATGCCGGTAGGCCCCTTGCGCCGGCGAGTCCTTCTCGCATCTAGAAACTCTTGCTCTCGCCGTCGTCCATGAGGCGGAGGCTCTGCTCACCCTCGCCGGTAGACGAGAATTCCCGTTTGCTCTCCAGCTTGATCCGAAGCCGAAGCTCATTGCGCGAATCCGCATTCCGGAGAGCGTCTTCGTAGGTGATCATGCCCGACTCGTAAAGGTCGAACAGCGACTGGTCAAAGGTCTTCATACCCAGACGGGTGGACTTGGCCATCACTTCCTTGATCTGCGCCACCTCGCCCTTGAAGATCAGGTCCGCGATCAGGGGCGACGTCAGCATGATCTCCATCGCGGCGATCCGGCCCTTGCCGCCCTCCCTCGGCAGCAGCCGCTGGGAGATCAGCGCGCGGATGTTCAGGGACATGTCCATGAGCAGCTGATCGCGCTTCTCCTCCGGGAAGAAGTTGATGATCCGGTCCAGGGCCTGGTTGGCGCTGTTGGCATGCAGGGTCGCCAGGCAGAGGTGGCCGGTCTCGGCAAACTGAATGCCGTATTCCATGGTGTCGCGGTCGCGGATTTCGCCGATCATGATGACGTCGGGCGCCTGACGAAGCGTATTCTTCAGCGCAACGTGCCAGGACTCGGTATCCACGCCCACTTCGCGCTGGGTCACGACACAACCGTCGTGCTGATGCACGTACTCCACCGGATCCTCGATCGTGATGATGTGGCCGCGGGAATTGGCGTTTCGATGGCCCACCATCGCCGCAAGGCTGGTCGACTTACCGCTGCCGGTGCCGCCTACCAGCATCACCAGGCCACGTTTCGCCATCGCCACGTCCTTCAGGACCGGCGGCAGATCCAGATCGTCGAAGGAGGGGATCTCGGTATTGATGGTTCGCAGTACCGCGCCCACAAGGCCCTGCTGCACGAAGCTTGAGACACGAAACCGGCCGATACCCTTCGGCGCGATCGCGAAGTTGCACTCCTTGGAGGCATCGAACTCGCGGGTCTGCTTATCGTTCATGATGGAACGCACGAGCTGCGCGCTCTGGTTTGCGCTCAGCGCCCGGTCGTTGACCGGCCGGATCGATCCGTCCACCTTGATGGCCGGCGGGTAGCCGGAAGTGATGAAGAGGTCGGATCCATTCACCTCCACCATCCTGCGGAGAAGGTCCTGCATCAGCCGTATGGCCTGATCTCTTTCCATGTCTACGTCCCCGGAGCAGACCTCTTAAAAGGTCTCTTTGTTTACGGCCTTGTAACGCGCTTCCTCGCGGCTGATCAGTCCCTTGCCAAGCAGTTCCTGGAGCGACTGGTCCAGGGTCTGCATTCCGGCGGACTGGCCGGTCTGAATCGCCGAATACATCTGGGCGATCTTGCCTTCGCGGATCAGGTTACGGATGGCGGCGGTGCCGAGCATGATTTCGTGGGCCGCGACCCGGCCCCCGCCATTCTTTTTCAGCAGCGTCTGGGAGATGACGGCCCGCAGCGACTCGGACAGCATGGACCGTACCATATCCTTTTCCCCCGCGGGGAAGACGTCCACGACGCGGTCGATCGTCTTGGCCGCCGAACTCGTATGCAGCGTTCCGAAGACGAGGTGACCGGTTTCAGCGGCGGTGAGCGCCAGCCGGATGGTCTCGAGATCGCGCATTTCGCCGACCAGAATAACGTCCGGGTCTTCACGCAGGGCCGAGCGCAGGGCCTCGCTGAAGCCGAGCGTATCGCGGTGGACTTCGCGCTGGTTGATCAGCGCCTTGCGGCTTTCGTGCACGAACTCGATCGGATCCTCGATCGTGAGGATATGGTCGGGGCGGGTGGAGTTTACGTGGTCGATCATCGCCGCCAGCGTGGTGGATTTACCCGAACCCGTGGGCCCGGTCACCAGCACGATGCCCCGCGGGTACATGGCGATGTCCTTGAAAATCTTGGGTGCGCCCAGGTCTTCGAGGGTCAGGATATCGGAAGGAATGGTCCGGAAGACCGCACCGGCGCCGCGATGCTGGTTGTAGGCATTCACCCGGAAACGTGCGAGATCCGGAATCTCGAACGAGAAATCGGTTTCGTAGAATTCCTCGTAGTCCTTCCGCTGCTTGTCGTTCATGATGTCGTAAATCATGCTGTGCACGTCCTTGTGGGACAGCAGCGGCATGTTGATTCGCTTTACGTCTCCGTCGACGCGAATCATAGGGGGAACACCCGCCGACAGATGAAGATCTGAGGCGTTGTTTTTTACGGTGAACCGCAATAACTGCTCGATTTCTACGGCCATTCTCGTTCCTTCGTAGTCGCCAGCTTCCATGCCGCGCGCACTAATGGGGGGGAGCGCGTTGCCGGGAGAGTATATCCAACGGCGTGTTTAACAGAATATGACTCAAGTCTCAGAGCGCCTCGCCAGTGTCCGCTCCAGGATTTCGGCGGCGGCACGGGCCGCGGGCCGCGATCCGGCCACGATTTCGCTGCTGGCGGTCAGCAAACGCCAGCCCCTGAGCCGGATCCGGGAGGGCCTGGCGGCGGGCCTGACCGACCTCGGGGAGAACTATGTCCAGGAAGGCGTGGCAAAAATCAGCGAGCTGGGCCGGGAATCCGCCCGCTGGCACTTTATCGGCCAGCTCCAGACCAACAAGACCCGGGACGTAGCCCGGTGGTTCGACTGGGTCCACAGCATCGACCGCCTGAAGGTCGCCCGTCGTCTGAGCGAACAGCGCAGCGGACATGCCGAGCCCCTCAACGTGTGCCTTCAGATCCGGCTGGAAGACCGGGAGGGCCGTGGCGGCTGTGCGCCGGGCCAGGCCGCCGAACTGGCCGCCGGCATTTCCGAGCTGACCGGCCTCCGGCTCAGAGGCCTGATGGCCGTGCCTCCGGTCACCGGCGACCCGGACGAGCAGCGGGCGTGGTTCCGGCGCCTGGCGACGCTCCAGGCAGCGCTGAACGCGACGGGGCTCGACCTGGACACGTTGTCGATGGGCATGTCCGGAGACCTGGAGTCGGCGGTGGCTGAGGGTGCTACTATCCTGCGAATAGGCACGGCGATTTTCGGCCCCCGGGCCGCGGCGGACTGACGGAGTCCGCCGGCGCTGGCTTTGCGGAAGAGACATGCATACTGAAGGAATCACGTTCGTCGGTGGCGGTAACATGGCTCGCAGTCTGATCGGCGGGCTCGTCGGCCAGTCGGTGGCCCCCGAACAGATTCGGGTTCTGGATCCGGACCCCGACGCCGCGGCGCGCATCCAGAGCCTCTGGGGCGTCACGGTCACCAAGGACCCGGCGGCCGCTCTGGCCGATACGGATACCGTCGTGGTGGCGGTGAAGCCGCAGGTGGTACAGACAGCGATTCCGGCAATCCGCGAGCATCTTCCCGACGGTCGGCCGCTGGTCATATCGGTGGCTGCCGGCACGCAGACGAGCACCCTGACCGGTCTCATCCGGCGCCCTCTGCCGGTTATCCGCGCCATGCCGAACACGCCCGCCTTGCTCGGTTGCGGGGCCACGGCCCTGTTCGCAGCCCCCGGGGTCAATGCGAACGAGAAGGAACGGGCCGAGCACATACTGCGATCCGCCGGGCTCGTGGTGTGGGTGGACGACGAGCGCCAGATGGACGCCGTGACCGCGGTTTCCGGCAGTGGCCCGGCCTATTTCTTCTACCTGATGGAACACCTGCTGGCCGGTGCCGTGGCGGAGGGTCTCCCCGAGGAGACGGCCCGGCTGCTCGTTATGGAGACGGCACTCGGCGCTGCCAAAATGGCGCTGGAGAGCGAGGACGACATTGCCACACTGCGCCGGCGGGTCACCTCGCCGGGCGGAACGACCGAGGCTGCTATCGACAGCCTCAGGAAGGACGGCTTTGGTGCCGCGGTCGGACGGGCCGTGGCTGCCGCTGCGGACCGATCGCGGGCGCTGGCCGCGGACCTGGCCCCCACTGAGGAATCTCGCAAGCCATGACCGACGCACTGCTGTTTGTCGTCAAGGTTCTTGCCGATCTTTATCTCTATGCCTTCCTGCTGCGATTTCTCCTGCAGTGGGTGCGGGCGGATTTTCACAACCCGTTGTCCCAGTTCATCGTTCGGATCACGAACCCCCTGGTTCTGCCCTTTCGCCGCTTCATACCCGGCTTCAAGGGCCTGGACATGGCCACGCTCGTAGTCCTCGTCCTGCTCCAGACCCTCATCACGGCCGGCCTGCTGTGGGTCTACACGGGGTCGCAGCCCGGGCCCTTCACGCTGCTCTATCTGGTCGTGCTGAGGACCCTTTCGATGACCATCCGCGCTTATGTGTTCGCGATGTTCGTCTACGTGCTGATGTCCTGGATCAACCCGACGCACTACAGCCCCCTGACCAGCGTTCTTGGCAGCCTCTGCGAGCCCATCCTGAAACCGGTCCGGCGGGTGATACCGCCTATCGGTGGCCTGGACCTGTCGCCGCTGTTCGTCCTGATCGGTCTGAACGCGCTCCTGATTCCCCTGAATCTCCCGCACTACCTCCAATAGGCGGTGAAACCCTGTCGCTGGTCCGGCCCGGGTGAAATGGAGGTCCGCGTCATCGTGCAGACCCGCGCCCGACAAACCGGCTTTGCCGGTGAGCATGCCGGCTACATGAAGATTCGCGTGGCCGAGCAGCCTCTGGACGGGCGGGCCAACGCCGCGCTTCGGCGCTTCCTTGCCGAAGCATTTCGCGTTCCCCTCTCCCGAGTGCTGCTCTTGTCCGGCACCAGCAGCCGCCGCAAGCGACTGCTCATCACAAAACCGCGACAGGTACCGGCAGAAATCAGCGATTATCTGGTTTGACCGCAGAGTGATTGCGCTATAGTTAGGAAATCGCCCACAGGATCCTGGCATGATCAAAACTGCATTCCGCATCGTCCTGCCCGCCCTCGCAACCGCCGCGCTGCTCGTCGCCTGCGGCCCGGGTGGCGATGAACGTGACGCACCCCAGGCGAGGGAGATCACCCGCGAGAATTTCAGAGACGTCGGCGACTGGGTCGTGCATTTCAACGCCCAGCCGACGGACATGCTGCCCGCCGAGGTGGCCAAGGCCTACGGTATCGAGCGCAGCGGAAACCGGGCCATGCTCAATGTCGCGGTACTCAGGAAGGAAGAAGGCACAACCGGCACACCGGTCACCGCCAACGTGACGGTGAAAGCCAGCAACCTCACCGGTCAGTTGAAGAACATGGCCCTGAGGGAAATTACCGAGGGTCCGGCAATCTATTACATCGGGGAAGTACCGGTGGCGAATCAGGAGACCCTGGTGTTCGAAATCGTGGTCCGTCCGGAAGGGGCCGCTGACTCGTATACGATTCGATTCCGGCAGCAATTCTACGCAAGCTGAATGATTCCAAAGGGACGAACCGGCGCAGAGCGAATCAGGATATCCGGCATTTAACAGCCGGAACCCACGGGCTCGAGCGGGGGAAGCCAAAACTCCCACCACCACAGACACGACAGGAGACCTAGATGGCCGCAAAAAAGAAGGCTGCAACGAAGAAGAAAACCGTAGCGAAGGCAGCGCAGAAGCCGCCGACAAAAACGGAAATTCTGGCCCATATTGCCAATGAGGCCGGGCTGACCAAGAAGCAGGCCGGCGATGCGCTGGATGCGCTGCACGGGCTGATCAAGAAGAACATCGGGCGCCGCGGGCCCGGCGAGTTCACCGTTCCCGGGCTTCTCAAGATCCGCAAGGTCACGAGGCCTGCGACGAAAAGCCGCCGTGGTGTCAATCCGTTCACCGGCGAGGAGATGCTCATCAAGGCCAAGCCGGCTCGCAAGGCAATTCGCGTCACGCCGCTGAAGGCATTGAAGGAAATGGTCTGAGCCCGGCTGCCGCCGCAAGCTCTTGCTGATACGGGCCCGGTGCTGATGAAGCACCGGGCCTGATTCATTTCCCCGCCGGCTGGGGTTGCCGTCGGCCTCCCTCAGGAGGCAACGCCCTTGCCCTCTTCCTCCGCCAGGACCTGCGCCCGAAGCATGACGTAGTCGGATCGGCGCAGATACAGCAGATCGGCCACCTTGCCGAGCAGATGTTGCTCGTGATCGTCGAAGTGACCGTCCGCCAGGGCCGTGCGGATCAGCATGGCGACCACGTCGCGTTTCTCGCTCTCGTCGAGGCTTTCGTGGAGCATTGCCGTGAACTCATGCAGGGAGACCGCATGATCGGCACGGCGGTCGGCGGCGGCCAGGAGCGCCTCCGCCTCGTGGGCTTCGAGACTGTAGTGATCAGAGAGCAAACGCTGGATGCGTTCCCGCTCCTGATCCGTGCTGCCCTGATCCGCACGGGCCATCTCGACCAGCAGAGCGGCCGTTGCCACCCGGAGCGCGTGATCGTCATCCTCGCGGGTCTCGGGCTGTCCGGCGGCCAGGTCGTTTAGCAGGCGTTTTAGCGCACCGATCATGCTGTTTGCTCCATCGGGGCCCTGACGCGGGCCCGGGCACCGAGGAAATCGGTGACCACGGTGCGCAGCCGCGTCAACGAGCCGTGAAAAAAATGATCCACGCCGTTGAGCAGCGTGAACGCGGGCATCGGATCGGTTTTCGCCACCCATGACGCAACCGCCCTTGCGTCCACCTGCTCGTCTTCGCTGCCCTGCACGACGAGCCACGGGCAGTCCGGCGCCGCAAGGCTGCCGATCGGGAAACGGTGGACCGGCGGAGCCACCATGATCAGGCGCGCCGGGCGCGCGCGCGGAGCGGCCGCGAGGGCCACGTACGATCCGAAGGAAAAGCCCGCAAGCCACAGGTCCGCGCCGGGCCACGCCTCTCGCGCCCATTCGATGACGGCCAGCGCATCCTCCTGTTCGCCCCGGCCCTCATCCCACGCCCCCTCGCTCGCCCCAACGCCGCGAAAGTTGAAGCGCACCGCGGGAACGCTCATAGAGACCGAGGTGCGGGCAATCGTGTGCACTACCTTGTTGTTCATGGTGCCGTGATAAAGCGGGTGCGGATGACAGGCGACACAGACCGCCTGGCCACCATATGCGGCAGGTTCGTCCACGGCGGCTTCAAGGGCCCCGGCGGGGCCATCGATCACGACGGCGCGGGTTTTGGCTGGCCGGGAGCCCATGGGTCCTGCTTTTCTCCTTCCTCGGATTCCTGCCCGGGCGGCTGCCCGTGAACCCGCCGCTCCGCGGTTCGGGGCGGGCCGTAGAAGACCAGAACGTCCCCCGGTTCGGGTTCGATCTCGGCGCCGGCGCGGATGAACCTGACCTTGCGCTCGTCCCTCAGAATCAGGGTCTTCATCGCGTCGCCGGGCAGATCCCCGAGCAGATCGCTGTAGGTGTATTCCTCGGTAATCCGCGTTTTGCTGAACTGCCAGCCCGCAACGTGCCGCTCCCACAACCACTCGTATTCTGCCTGGCTGTTGAAAGCGACGTTGCCGGTGAGGCCCGCGGACACGCCGCGCGGATCGGTATCGTACGCCGACCCCATGGCCAGCTGGAACACCCGGTCCCGGCCGATGTCCGGCGCAAGCGCGGTACACACAAGAGCGTTGTAGGCGTCGTTGTCCGTGGCACAGAGCACGGTCTGGACATGAGCCAGCTCGACGGACTCGTCGGCGAACTCCGACAGAATCTCGCCGTAAAACACCGGCAGTCCGGCAAGACGTGCGGCGCGGAGGTTGTGCCAGGACCCGTCGGCCACCAGCACCTTCAAGCCCAGTTCCTTGAGCGTCCGGCCCAGCTCGACGGACCAGGGAGAGGCTCCCACGATCAGTACGCTGTCCCGCGCCGGAGACGACAATCCGAGCATCTTTGAGACCGGCCCGATGCTCAGACCGTGGAGCACGACCGTGGCGAATATGACCGCGAAGACCAGCGGCAGCAGCAAATCGGCTGTCTCGTAGCCGGCCTCCACGAGGCCGGGCCCCATCACGCCCGCGGTCGCGGCGGCTACGATTCCGCGCGGCGCGATCCACGCAAGCATCAGGCGATCCGGCCAGCCCATGTCGGAACCCAGGGTCGCCAGAAGGATCGCCGCCGGCCGCACCAGGAACAGGATCATCGCCACCAGCAGGAACGCCTGCCAGTCCAGGCGAGCCAGCGATTCGGGCGTCAGGCCGGCACTCAGAAGAACAAAAACCACGGAGACCAGGATGACCGTGATGTACTCCTTAAAGCGCTTCATGTCCTGCAATCCGGGCAGATGCATGTTGCCCACGACGATGCCCATGATGGTCACCGCGAGCAGACCGGCCTCTCTCTGCAGGTGGTTCGCCGCCACATAGACGATCAGGACCGCGGTCAGCATGACCGGCGATTTGAGATATTCGGGCACCTGCGCGGCCTGGAATGCCCGACCCATGGCCCAGCCGCCCAGCCCTCCCAGGACGAGACCCGCGAGCAGCGCTCTGCCGAGACCGTTGATGACCACGTCCAGAGCGTCGCCTTCGCCCGCGTAGACAAAGAACTGGAACAACAGGACCGCGAGCAGGGCGCCTATCGGATCGTTGACGATGCCTTCCCATTTGAAATAGGACGCGGTACGGCGGTTGAGCGCCGCCTGCCGCAGCAGCGGCAGAATCACGGTGGGGCCGGTCACGACCATGATCGCACCGAACACCAGCGCCACCGGATACGTCAGTCCACCAACGTAGAAGGCTGCCAGACTGCCGAAAACGAACGCCAGGGGCACACCGATATAGACGAGCCGCTCCACCCCGGGGGCGGCCTTGAGCTCGCCTCTGTGCAGGCTCAGACCGCCTTCGAAAAGGATCACCGCCACACACAAACTGACGATGATCTGGACGATCTCCCCCGAGGCGCCGGGCCGGATCAGGGCGTCCGGTGTAAACGGCCCGACGATCAGGCCGCCGGCCACCAGCAGAATGATGGCGGGCACGCGCATCTTCCAGGCGACCCACTGGGCGCCCACGCCGACGGCGAGCACCGTGACGGCCAGTTCGACGGCGGCTTGCGTTTCCTGCTGCATGAATCCTGGCCAAGCGTGGGAAGGCTACGGTAGCGCCCCAGAGGCGCCGCGGGCAAGGGCGGTGAAGGCGGACCGGTCATCCCCTAGAATGTCGGGATACGACACCAAACAGAACATGCAGGCGGCCGCGAAGCGGCGCCCGGAGATCACCAGCATGAATGTCCCAGGCAGCTCCACGATCGACCTCGAACAACGCTATTGCGCCTACAACTACCATCCGCTCCCGGTGGTCCTGACCCGGGGCGACGGCATATGGGTCTGGGACGATCAGGGGAACAAGTACCTGGATATGATGAGCGCTTACAGCGCCGTGAGCCACGGTCACGCACACCCCCGGCTGGTAGAGACCCTGGTCGAGCAGGCCCGGGACCTGTCGATTGTTTCCCGAGCCTTCCACACCGACCGGCTCGGTCCGTTTCTGGAAAAGGCCTGTCGGCTCACGGACATGGAAATGGCCCTCCCGATGAACACGGGCGCCGAGGCCGTGGAAACCGCCATGAAGGCAGCCCGCAAATGGGCCTATACCGTCAAGGGCGTGGCCGCCGATCGAGCGGAGATCATCGCTTGCGACGGCAATTTCCATGGCCGGACCATTGCCATCGTGGGCCTGTCCTCCGAGGCCCAGTACCGGGACGGATTCGGCCCGTTCCCTCCGGGACTGAAAACCATCCCCTATGCCGATGCCGACGCACTGGAGGCGGCAATCACGCCCAACACGGCCGCGTTCCTGGTGGAACCCATGCAGGGCGAAGGCGGAATTATCATTCCGGAACCGGGCTATCTCGCCCGTTGCAGGGAGATCTGCGACCGGTACAACGTGCTGTTGATCTGCGACGAAGTGCAGACGGGACTGGGCCGAACCGGGCGGGTCCTCGCCTCCCAGCATGAAGACATCCGCCCCGACGGCCTGGTGCTCGGCAAGGCGCTGGGTGGCGGCATTCTCCCGGTGTCCATGTTCCTGGCCCGGCGGGAAGTGATGGCGGTGTTTCAGCCCGGAGATCACGGCAGCACATTTGGCGGTAATCCGCTGGCGTCTGCGGTAGGGCTGGAAGCGCTGAAAATCCTCGAAGAAGAGGATCTCGCGGGCCAGAGCGCCGAGAAAGGCGCGTGGTTCCTGGACGCGCTTGCGGCCATAGACAGCCCGCTGATACACGAAGTGCGCGGGCGGGGCTTGTTTATCGGCATGGAGATCGATCCGGCCCGCGCGTCCGCTCGCCAGGTCTGCGAGCAGCTCATGGCCCGCGGGCTGCTGAGCAAGGAGACCCACGAAACGGTGGTGCGGCTGGCGCCGCCGCTCGCGATCCCGATGCCCGAACTGCAATGGGCCGTAAATCTCATCCGCGAGGTCCTCGCGGAACTGGAAACGCTGGCCCAAGCCAGCTAAACGTTGGACCAATCGCCGGAACACTGGTAGACCAAGAGGTAACCCGAATCATGCAACTGCATATAGACGGCAGCTCCGACGGTGACAAACTTCCGGAGGCGTTTGCCTTCGGTGTGAAGTCAGCCGAGGGCAATGTCAGCCTGGGAGAGAACCGCAATCCGGCGCTTCGCTGGGAAGACGCGCCGGAGAACACGGCCTCGTTCGTGCTGATCTGTGTGGACACCGACGTCCCCACGAGCGGCGAAAAGGTCAACAAGGAAGGCATGACGGTGCCCGCCGACCTGCCCCGGGGCCGCTTCTACCACTGGGCCATGGTGGACATCCCTCCGAACTGCACCCGGATCGAGGAGGGCGCCTGCAGCAACGGCGTTACGGCAGGCGGAAAGCAGGACCCGGACGGGCCCGCCGGATCCCGC
>JARFQW010000159.1 GCA_029287575.1 Gammaproteobacteria bacterium
GTGCTGCCCCGGTGGCGCCCAGCACGACGCTATCTACCGCCACGGAGGCGGGATCGAACCCGTTTGCCGAGAGGAACGCGACGTAGAAACTCGACTTGGTCAGGTCGACGACGCCCCGTTCCCGGCTGAACGGCGCGGCCCGGACCTCCACCGTGCGGGTCCCGCCAGCGGCACAGCCCCTGGGCGTGATCCCGTCGACCCCGGCGAAGTGTCTGCCGTCAGTTGTGGTCCCCGTGATCTCCAGGCTGTTCATCCCGCAGGCAAACCCGACCTCGGGAATCGCGAACCGTGCCTTGACGTCGATACGCCCATCACCGTTGAAGTCTCTCTTCCTGAACCGGTTGGGGCTCGCGCCGCCGGGCCCGAACCGGACCGATTCCCGGTCTGTCTCGGTCAGACTGAACGCCGAGGTCGAAAAGACGCTGACCCAGATCTGGCCGGTCCAGTCCGGGTTGAGCGTGTTGTCCGGGTCGTTCGGCTTGATGTCGGTGGGCAGCTGCACCGGGGTTCGGAGGTCAGTGCCGGGTCTGGAGCAATCCAGCCGCGGAAAGCCCAGTCCGTTCGACGCCACCGACACAGTGGCCGGCGAGGTCTCCAGGCGCGTTTCAATCTGGTCGGGTGTCGTGGCCTCGCCGGTCTCGAGCAGCAGGGCCGCACACGCGGTGACCAGGGGAGCGGCCATGCTGGTACCGGACGCCGTTCGCAGCGTATCGGCCAGACCCGACGAGACGATGCCCACCCCGGGCGCAAAAAGGTCGGTGGCCGCGTTGCTGTTGGAAAAGCCGGCGGCTGTGTCGTCATCCCTGGACGCCCCGACCGAAATGACCTGGCCAAGACAGGCCGGCGAGCTCATCCGCGTGGCCGAACTGTTGTTTCCCGCGGCGGCGATGGCCGTGACGCCGCGGGCGCGCAGCGTATTGATGGCGGCGGCGCCGGCCATGTTGTAGGCGGTGCTGGTGTCGCAGTCGCCTTCGAACAACGCGGAGGTGCCCAGACTCATATTGATGACCTGGACCTGAAGCCCGGGGTTCGTGATGACGTAGTCGAGCGCGGCGACGATCTCCGAGAAAAACTGAAAGACTCCCGAGAACGTCGGTCCGGCCAGGACCTTGAGCGAGACAATGCTGGTGTCCGGAGAGACACCGGGCGCGCCCAGCAAGCCGCCGGAGGTGATGATGCCGGTGACGTGGGTTCCGTGGCCGGCATCGTCCTCTGCCGCGCCCGGTCCGGTCTGGCGGTCGCTGCCGTTGGGGCACAGGCCGGTTCCGCTGACGGACCCATCGTTATCCAGGAAACAGGCCTCGGCGACCAGGTCGCCGCCCAGGTTCACATGATCGCTGTCCAGGCCCGAGTCCAGCACGGCGACGACAATACCCGCGCCCTTGTTTCCGGCTTCGTGCCGCGATTGCGCGCCGATCAGCGGCACGGCGTCAGCCAGGCTGCCGCTCCCGCCGACGTCGATATCGATCCGCGTCACGTTCGGATGGCGAGCCAGGGCCGCGAGCGCCTCGAGTGAAGTCACCTGGCCTGCCAGCGCGGGCACGGCAGCATAGACCTGCCGGGGCTGGAATCCGGCCGGTCCGGCATCCCCGAGTACCTCGGCCTGAAGCTGACCGACGTCTTGCCGGAGGGCGGACAGGTTCAGCGTGCCCCGCCGCATGCCGTCGGTCTGGCGCAGGGCGATCATGACGCGCGCCACGCCATCTCCGGCGAGCCGGTCCTGCACTTCCGGTCCGATTTTGCCTGCATACGCAGCGGGCAGTTCGAGGGGCTGTAGGACGGTGGCGCCCGCCCGAGCCGGTGCCGGGCCCGACAGGATCAGTCCCAGGACCACGGCCCAGACTCCGGTGCTGCGGACCCGGCGCAGGAACTGCGGTGCCGGTCTGACGGTTGCCCGCGCCTCCCGGAAGTTGCCCGCCGCTGTGATCCCCATTCCCGGCCCACGTAATGTCGCCATGTGTCGACAGCCGCATCTTATGTCAAGTCAGGACGCGAGTGGCGGATCGAGTTCCCAAAAATGCGTTCGGAATGCGGCCGGCGGGCCTGGTCTTTTCTGAATCAACGGATTACAGCGGCCGAATTGCAGAGAGTTCGTTGTGGATCAAATTTTCGCGGGGCGGACAGGCCCTCTGGCGGAGAGGCGCGCAGGCAGACGCCAGAGGGTTTGGGTTTCACCAGCGCCCGGGTCGCCGGCGGGGGTTTCTGCCCGCGTACGAAATGCCGCAGCCGGTGGCATCGGCCGGTCCCGCGGTGATCGGTGGTGTACCGGATGGAAAGCCGGACTGAACGTCAGCTCCCGGATTTCGTGATCGACTCCCGGAGTGCGGCTTCGATAGTCGACGTGGTCTTGATGGCGCCCAGGTCGATTCCCAGCTCGGCGATGGTCTGGGCAATGGCCGGCGAGATGCCGGAGATGATCGTCCGGCAGCCCATCAGCACGGCGGCCTTGGCGATCTTGATCAGGTGATTCGCCACGGCGGTGTCCACGATGGCGACGCCACCGATGTCCAGCAGCAGGGTCGTGGCCCGCGTGTCGGCGATGCTCGACAGGGCCTTGTTCATGATGTCGACCGAGCGTTTGGAATCCACGATGCCCACGATCGGGGCGAACAGCACGCCGTCCCAGATCTTGGTCACCGGAGTGGACATTTCCAGCAGGGCCAGGCTCCGCTTTTGCACCTCGGTGGTGATGTCCGAGGCGAACTTCACGATCTTTCTCGGCCGGCCGTCAAGGTCGAGAATGGGGTTGTAGGAGGCCTGCAGCCAGACTTCGCCGCCGTCGCGGTTGATGCGCCGGAACTCGTCAGATTCATACTCGCCCCGGCCCAGCTTTTCCCAGAAGCGCCGGTATTCCTGGCTTTCCGCGTATCCGGGGTCGCAGAAGATCCGGTGATGCTTGCCGACGATGTCTTCGAGGCGGTAGCCGAAAATCCGCAGGAACTGGTCGTTGGCCGTGATCACCGTGCCGTCCATCTCGAATTCGATGACCGCCTGGGCGCGGTTGATGGCCCGCACCATGCCTTCGTACTCGGCAATCTGCAGCTTGTCTTTGGTGACGTCGGTGGCGAACTTGATCACCCGGACCGGATTGCCTTCGGCGTCCAGGACCGGGTTGTAGGATGCCTGCAGCCAGATCTCCTTGCCGTCTTTGCCCAGGCGTTTGAACTCGGCGGCGTCCGACTCGCCTCTGCCCAGCTTTTTCCAGAACTCTGCATAGGCCTTGGACGAGGCATAGCTTTCCTCGCAGAACATCCGGTGATGCTGGCCGACGACCTCGTCCAACTCGTAGCCGAAGATGTCCAGAAAGTTCTGGTTTGCAGACACGATGGTCCCGTCGAGATTGAACTCGATAATGGCCTGCACCCGGTCGAGCGCCTCGTAAATTGCCATGAGATCTCCGTGGGCCATCGTCGCTTTCTGATTCTTGGTCATGCGTATCCTGCTCCAGGGCCGGGGGCCGGACTGTCGTCCGGGCAGGCGCCAATCCGCCGCTGCGAAGCGCAGCGTAACAAAGCGGCAGAACCGGTGACAGCGCTGATCTGAGCTTGTGCGGCGCAGCAGGCGCGGCCGCGATTCTGGAACGCAGGCCCTTTCGCGTATGCTTGGATAAACGCGACGGTGAGCCCGCGGCGAGGCCCCATGATCCACCGATGACCCAGACCGATCCGATAACCGCAAATCACCCCGGCTCCCAATACAACGCTTCCCGGCTGGATCCGGCGCGAAGCGGTGCCGGCGGCCGCGGGATGCTCCATGCGGCCCGTTCGGTAAGCGGATCGTCCCTCCGGTCTGCGCCATGAGTACCCCGGCCCACGTCTCTGGGATTTCCATCCAGGTCAGCCGCGACGTCGTCGTGGCCTCCATCCAGGTGGATCTCAACGATGCGGTGCTGGCTCGCTTCAGGGACGATTTGCTTCGGCGGATTCAGGAAAGCGGCTGCCACGGTGTCATTCTCGATGCCTCGGGGCTCGAGACGCTGGACTCGGCCGAGCTGGCCGCGCTGCGCCGGATCATCACCATGACGCAAATCATGGGCGCCGATACAGTGCTCGTGGGTCTGCGTCCGGGAGTGGTTTCCGCGCTGATCGAGTCCGGTGCCGACGTGGATGGTCTGCGCGCGGCCATCAATCTCGATGCCGCTTACGACATGCTGCAGCCTGAGCCTGAGCCTGAGCCGGCGGAGGAGGCCGACGAGCCCGCGGCCGAGGGCGAGGCCGACGCGGAGCAAAGCGGTCCGGAGTCCGGTTCGCTGCCGGGCACGGCCCCGGACACCGGAGCGATCCGATGAGCGCAGAGCTGCGCCGCACCATCCGTTCGGAAACCGACGCCAGCCGCACCGTGCTCGAAGCGACCCTGTACTCCCGGGAAGCCGGCTTCGGCGAGGCGCCGAGCCGTATTATCGCCACGGCCGTTTCCGAACTGACCCGCAACATCCTCAAATACGCCGGCACGGGCGAACTCTGCCTCCGCAAGGTGAAGGACTTCGGCCGCCGCGGTGTCGAGATCGAGGCCTCGGACGAGGGTCCCGGCATCCGGGACTGCGATGCGGCCATGCAGGACCATTACAGTTCCGGCGGCACCCTCGGGCTGGGTCTGCCCGGCGTAAAGCGCATGATGGACGAATTCTCCCTGGAGTCCGCGCCGGGGGAGGGGACCCGCGTGACGGCCCGCAAATGGATATGAGCCCGGCCGAGACGCTGCGCTATGCAAGCCGCGTTCGCCCCTGCAAGGGCGAGCGGGTCAGCGGCGACGCCGCCGTGATTCGCCAGCTCGACGACGGCCTGTTCGTCGCCATCATCGACGTGCTGGGTCATGGTCCCGAGGCCCACGAGCTGACACCCGTCATCGAGGGGTTTCTCGACCGGTATGCCAGTCAGAACGTTGCCGTCCTGATGACCAACCTGCATCAGCATCTCAAGGGCACCCGCGGCGCGGCCGCCGGATTCTGCGCCATCGACTCAGTTTCCGGCCGGCTGACCTATGTGGGCGTGGGCAATACCTCTATCCGCCGCTTTGGCGCCACCGAGACACGGCTCGTCTCCCAGGACGGCGTGGTCGGCCATACGCTGCGTACGCTGATGCCGCAGACGCTGGCCCTGGCTGACGGTGACCTGGTCGTGCTCTACACCGATGGCGTCAGCGACCGCTTCACTGCGGCCGAGTATCCCAGTGTCCTGCACCACGCCGCCGAAGAGGTGGCGGGCAACATCGTCCAGCGTTTTGGCAAGGACCATGACGATGCCACATGTATCGCGGTGCGGTACCAGGCATGATTGAGCTGGGCACTATCGATATGCAGCATGGTAGCGCCGTCTATCATGCGCGCCACAAGATCCGCGATCTCGCCGCGGACTTGGGATTCAGTGCCATCGAGACCACCCGGCTCGCGTCCGCTGTCTCCGAGGCCGCACGCCTGCTGGCCCGCGCCAGCATTGCCCCGGAGCTCACCGTTCGACTCGCTACCGACCTGGCGCCACCCCAGCTCGTGCTGGATTTCGCCTGCCGCGGAACGATGCCGGAGTTCTCCCGCCTCGCGGGATTCTTTGACAGCGTCAGGCGAACGGGCCTGGCGGACGGGAGGCAGGCGATTCGCGCCCTGCGAACGCTGCCCGACCCGGCGTTCCAGCCGTCCGATGAATTCATCGAGACCCAGAGCGCGCGGATCCGGCAGCTGTCTCGCGAAGAGCTGATGGCCGAGATACAGCGCAAGAACCGGGAGCTGGAGCTGCACAGCGCGGAACTCGAGGCGACAGTGGCCCAGCGCACCGAAGAACTGAAGGACGCGATGGAAGCCGCCGAACAGGCCAACCAGGCCAAGAGCGGGTTTCTCGCCAACATGAGTCACGAGCTGCGCACGCCAATGAACGCCATCATCGGCTACAGCGAAATGCTCATGGAAGACGCCGAGGACGAGGGCAACGACGATGCGGTGGAGGATCTGCGCAAGATTCACGGTGCCGGTACCCACCTGCTCTCGCTCATCAACGACATACTCGACATCGCGAAGATCGAAGCCGGGCGCATGGATCTCTACCTGGAATCCTTCGAGATACCGAAGCTGATCGATGAGGTGCAGGCCACGATCGATGCCGTGATTCAGAAGAATGCCAATCGGCTGGTGTTGGTCATGGACGAAGGGATCGGCACGATGCGCGCGGACATCACGAAGCTGCGCCAGGCTTTGCTGAACCTGTTGAGCAATGCCGCCAAATTCACCCATGAAGGTGAGATCACCCTGGTGGTGGCGGCCTTCGCTGTGGACGGCGAGGAGTGGATCCGGATGTCGGTTGCCGACACCGGCATCGGTATTCCCGTCGACAAGATCGATCACGTCTTCGACGAGTTTTCCCAGGCGGACGAGACCACGACACGGAACTACGGTGGCACGGGCCTGGGCCTGCCGATCAGCCGCCGCTTCTGCCAGATGATGGGCGGTGACATCACCGCCGAGAGTGTCGTCGGCGAGGGGTCCACGTTCCATATCCAGGTACCGCGAACCATCCAGCCCGAAGACGAAAAGGACCAGACGGTCGCGCCCGGACCCGCGGTGGTCCCCGAACTCCGGGACGAACAGGTCGTGCTGGTCGTGGACGACGACCCCAACGCCCTGGACCTGATCGGCCGAACCCTTCAGGAAGCCGGGGTCAAGATCGTCACCGCGACTGACGGCCGGGAGGCGCTGAAACTGGCCAGGACCCTGAAGCCCGCGGCGATCACTCTCGATGTGCTGATGCCCGGCATGGATGGATGGGAGGTTCTGCGAGAGCTGCGCGCCGACCCGGAAACCCGGGACGTGCCGGTGATCATGGTCACGATGACGGACGACCGCTCCCTGGGGTATGCGCTGGGCGCAACGGAGATACTCACCAAGCCCGTCCAGCGGGCGCAGCTCGTGGAGCTGCTGGAACGTTATGCGACAAAGGATGCCGGCCAGTCGGCGCTGGTGGTGGACGACCAGCGGGAAAGCCGCACGATGCTGCGTCGCGCCCTGCAGCAGGAAGGCTGGGAGGTGCACGAGGCCAGCGATGGCCGCGACGCGCTGGAGCAGCTCTCCCGGCAGACCCCCGAACTCATCCTGCTGGACCTCATGATGCCGGTGATGGACGGGTTCGAGTTCCTGTTGGAAATGCGCAGGCTGGATCCGCCGCCGTTGATTCCGGTGGTCGTGGTGACCGCAAAGGACATCGACGACGAAGACCGCCGCCGGTTGGGGGGGAGCGTCGTGGGGCTGATCGAAAAACGCGGCCTCGACCGGGAAGCGCTGCTCGCCCAGGTCCGCGACCAGGTGGCCGCCACCCGCACCCGCTAATTTGTGGGGACAGTTCACCTAACCGGGATAAAGGGACAGTTCACCTAACTCGACCAATCAGAATCAACGAATTAGCTGCGGATAAATAGAGGGACAGTGCACCCAACTCAATTAAGTGAACTGTCCCCCGGACTGCCGGGGAGGGATGACCATGCTTGAAACCACGAACAAGTTCTTCACGAGAGCTGCCGATCATCTGGAGCTCAGCGACAAGCTGCGGGCGATCCTGCAGACGCCCAGCCGCGTGGTCCGTGTGGAACTCGTCACCGAAAGCGATGACGGCAATCTGCACCATCATCTCGGCTACCGGGTCCAGCACAACGCCGCGCGGGGGCCCATGAAAGGCGGTCTTCGGTATCACCCAAGCATGGACGAAGATCACGCGGCCAGCCTTGCCAGCCTCATGACCTGGAAAACGGCAGTGGTCGACATCCCCTACGGCGGCGCCAAGGGCGGCATCAATTGTGACCCGTCGAAACTGAGCGAGGCCGAGCTGTACCGGATCACCACGCGCTTCGTCGAACTCATCAAGGACGTGATCGGGCCTACCACCGACATCCCCGCGCCGGACGTGAACACCAACGCCCGGATCATGGCCTGGATCATGGACGAATATTCCAAGTTCTACGGCTTCAGCCCGGGCGTCGTTACCGGCAAGCCGGTTGAAGTATTCGGCTCCCTCGGCCGCGATGAAGCCACGGGCCGGGGCGTGATGTACGCGCTCGAGGAGTGCCTGAAAACCGACAGCCGCGGTCTGCCGGACGTGAGCGTCGCCCTTCAGGGATTCGGCAACGTGGGCAGTCATGCGGCACGCCTGATCGCCGAGCGCGGAGGACGGATCGTCGCGGTGTCCGACAGCAGCGGCGGCATTGTCAACGAAGAGGGCATCGACATTCCGGCGTTGCTGGACTACGTGAAGGAGCATGGGGAGGTGGAAGGATTCACCGGCGCCGACGCCCTGCCGGGCGAGCAGGTCCTGACCCACGACGCGGACGTCTTGATTCCCGCCGCGCTCGAGGAGGCCATCACGGAGGCCAATGCGGCGGACGTGCGCGCGAAGATCATCGTCGAGGGCGCGAACGGGCCTCTCAACGTGGCCGCCCATGACATCCTGGTGGAGAAGGGCGTTACGGTGATTCCGGACATTCTCGCCAACGCCGGCGGCGTCACTGTCAGCTACTTCGAGTGGAGCCAGAACATCCAGCAGTATCGCTGGGAGGAAGAGCGGGTGGTCGAGGAGCTGGAGAAGATCATGCGCCGGGCCTACCAGAACGTGGCCCACCTGGCGCGTGTCTCCGACCTGGATCTGCGAACCGCGGCGTTCGTGCTCGCAATCAAGCGGGTGGCCAAGGCGGCCGCGCTGCGCAAGTCCGCGAGTCGGTTCCTGCCGAAGTCGGTGCTTTCCTGACGGCGATAAGCTATGGCCGGCCTGAGTCTTGTCGTGGTCTGCCCCCGGATTCGACCGTTTCGCTAGCAATCGCCGGTGCAGCTACTGCGGTTCGACCCCGGAAGCAAGCGGAGGCAGGGCCTCGAAGGACTCCGGGTCGAAGAGCTCGATGCGGGTGAAGGCAAGGTCGAGCTTTTTCAGAGACGAGATAAAAGGTCGGGATTTCCAAAAATAGGGGAGGTGATGTCCATAAGCAGATTGCTCTCTACCCTGAGCCTCGCCGGGTTGATTGGCCTGGTCGCTGCCTGCGGAACAGTCCATCGGTCCGCTCCCCTGCTCGAGCGCGGCGTGGTCGCGGCACCCGAGTCCCAGGCGGCCGAAGTCGGCGGCGAGATTCTCCGTCGCGGGGGCAACGCCGTGGACGCCGCGATCGCGGTTCAATTTGCGGTCTCCACGACGAATGCCATTGGCGCCGGGATCGGGGGCGGTGGATTCATGCTGATCCACGATCCGGATGCCGGTGACGTAGTGGCGCTCGACTATAGAGAGACAGCGCCCGATGGTGCTCGTCGGGACATGTTCCTGAACGAGGACGGGGAGGTCGATGCCCTTCTAAGCGTCCACAGTGCGCTGGCTGCAGGCGTGCCCGGCACGGTGCGCGGAATGGCCGCGCTACATGAGCGGTATGGCACTCTGCCATGGGCAGAGTTGATTCAGCCCGCGATCGACCTGGCGGAAGACGGCTTCAGGGTCGACCCGTGGACGGCGGGTAAGATCGCGGAATACGGGGCAAAGTTCGCCGCGGTGGACGAACGGTTTCGGGAGCAGATCGAGTTCCAGCTGTATTTTCGAGGCGGGCTCGAGGACCGAATGAGTATCCCGGATCTGGCCAAGACGCTGCGGCGCATTGCCGAACGGGGCCCGGACGAGTTCTATACGGGCCAAACGGCGGATCTCATCGTCGAGGAAATGGATCGCGGCCACGGGTTGATCACAAAGGAGGATCTGGCGTCCTATCGTCCCGTGTGGCGAGAACCGATCGAAGGCCAATACCGGGGCTACAAGATCGTCTCGATGCCCCCGCCGTCGTCCGGTGGCGTCATCCTGATCGAATTCCTCAACATGCTAGAGACCTTCGATCGGCTGCCACTTCATTCTCCTGAGCAAATCCATCTTCAGGCGGAGATTGCGAAGCGGGTTTTCGCCGACCGTGCGGAGTATCTCGGCGATCCCGCATTCGCCGACGTGCCCGTGGGCGCCCTGACCAACAAGGAGTACGCGCGGGCCAGGGCCAAGGGAATTGATCTGAAGCGCCGGACCGATCCCGGGTCCATCAAGGCCGGCGATCTTCCGGTACGAGTGGATACGGACGGTCAGACAACCCACTTCAGCATCGTAGACCGCAACGGGCTGGCGGTTTCCAACACAACGACGATGAATACCGGTTACGGCTCCGGCATTGTGGTCGACGGCGCCGGGTTCCTGCTCAACAGCCAGATGAACGACTTCTCCGCGAAACCGGGCGTTCCCAACGTCTACGGGGTGACCGGCTCGGAAGCAAACGAGATCGCCGCCGGCAAGCGGCCCCTCTCATCCATGTCGCCGACGATGGTTTATTCCCCGGAGGGGGACCTCGTTCTGGTTCTCGGTTCGCCCGGCGGGTCGACCATCATCAGCACCGTGCTGCAGGTGATCCTGCACAGCATCGACTACGATCGCTCCCTGGCGGAGGCTGTGGACCTTCCCCGGTTCCATCACCAGTGGCCACCCCTTCTGCCCGAAACGGATCCGATCTCGATCGAGGACGACGGGCGGTACGCCCTTGCACGGAGCACCCTGGATGCTCTCATGGAACTCGGCTATACGCTCGATGAGGTGGAACCCATCGGCGACGTCCAGGCCATTCAGATCCGTGGCCGCGATGTGACCGGGGTGTTCGACCGGCGTCGAACCGGCGGCGTCGCGTACCAGTAAGACGACGAGCCGACGAGACTGCTTCGGCGTAACGGGACTGACCCACCGGGTTTTGTCGAGTTTCGGCCCATGCCGCCGGATTACTGCGGTTCGGCCCCGAATTACCCTGCAAATTTCCGGTCAAGCCAGCAGCCAGTAGCAAATCTGGCTGACGATCACGACGCCGACAAGATTCAGGACCACGCCCTCCCGGGCCATGCGCTGTATCGGAACGCGGCCGCTTCCGTAAACCACGCTGTTGGGCGCTGTGGCGACCGGCAGCATGAATGCGCAGCTGGCGGTCATGGCGGCCGGCACCATCAGCAGTTCGGGGGCGATCCCGGCCGACAGGGCTGCCGCCGCCAGGATAGGCATCAGCAGGGTCGTGCTCGCGGTATTGCTGGTGGTCTCGGTGAGGAACGTGACCACGAGACAGATCACACCGATCAGCAGCCAAAGGGGCAGGTCGCTCAGGGTGGTCAGCCACTCCCCCATCAGTGGCGACAGGCCAGAACTCACGAACGCCTTGGCCAGGCAAATACCACCGGAGAACAACAGCAGGACGCCCCAGGGGATCGTGACCGCGGTCTCCCAGTCCAGCAGGCGGCCGCCCCGGCCGTTTGGCACCGAGAACATGACCACGACCGCCAGCAGGGCCACCGAGGCGTCGTTGGCGCCGGGAAGTCCGAGCCAGGCGCTCCAGCCGCCGAACGGCGTGGCGCGCGTTACCCAGGCCAGCGCCGTTAATGCGAACACCCACATCACGCGTTTCTCTTCCGGCCGCCAGGGACCGACCTCCGGCAGTTCCACGCCGCTGCCGCCGGCGAGGCCACGAGTCAGCCAGAGAGCCATGAGCGGCAGCATGCATAGCACGACCGGCACGCCCCAGGCCATCCACTGGGTAAAGGTCACCGCATTGCCGGTGGTCTCCTGGTAGACCTGCATGAACACCAGGTTGGGCGGCGTACCGATCGGCGTGCCGATACCCCCGACGCTGGCCGCATAGGCGATGCCCAGCAAGAGTGGGATCGCCAGCCGGTTGCTGTCGGACTTCTCCAGCACGGCGAGGGCCACGGGCAGCAGCATCAGGGTTGTCGCCGTGTTGGAAATCCACATGCTGAGCACGGCCGAGGCCGCCATGAAACCGAACACCAGCCGCCGATCGCTTTGTGCACCGAACAGCCTGACCATGTTCAGGGCGATACGCCGATGGGCGCCGCTGTGCTCCATTGCGCGAGAAAGGATAAAGCCGCCAAGCAGGAGCAGGATCAGCGGACTGCCGTAGGCCGCGCCGACCTGGGCCGGCGTCAGCACGCCGAATAGTGGCAGCAGAGCCAGCGGCAGCAGCGAGGTCACGGGAATCGGTACCGGCTCGAACACCCACCACACCACGCACCAGAGGGTCACCGAGGCGGTCATTGCGATATCGGGCGACAGGCCCCGTCCACGCAGGTAGGCCACCATGAGCAGCGCGACCAGCGGGCCGGCGAGAAACGCCACCCGGCGCAGACTCGTCCCGCTCACGGCACGGTGTTCCGGGGTGGGCGGTTCATAGGGTCACCGACATAGCGACCACTATAGAGGCACCGGTTTTGGCGGACAAAACCGGTCTGCCATGGACATTGGATACGAAGCCGAGCCGGCGCGCCGCGCTTTGATCATGAGGCCACCAGCCGCCGGACATCGAGGCGGAGTATTACTCTTACGGGCCTGTCTGATCCACGACCGCTATTGAGACGGCGCTGGAGTGTCCCGGCGTCGATCCCCTGCGAATCCACACCGGGACTTTCAGGCCGGCGCAGGGATAGGACGCACTTCCGGTGACAGTTCACCTGACTCAATTAGGTGAACTGTCACCATCATATCGGCACGACCGTCCCTCCGGAGGGCCTCAGAATCGCGCCGGCACGTCGGCGAGCGCGTCCTCGGCCGGCTCGCGTACGTGCAGCCGTTCGAGGCGCTCGCGGTGTCGGTCGAGCCGGACGAAAACCAGGAGCACGGCGCCCGTCAGACTCAGGCCGGCCATGATCAGGGTCTCCTGGCCAGCCTCGAGAAACGCAGACATTTCCCCGTACGCCTTGGCCCCGAAGGATCGGCAAAGATTGGACCAGGCCATATAGATAGCGAACTGGGTGGCGGCGACCCGGGGCCAGCAAATCGACATGTGCAGAGCGATAAACGCCACGAACACGATCTGTATCGAGAAGTTCACGGCGAACATGCCGATGATCCAGACCCGTGGCTGGTCCCAACCATCCGCCATCATCGCGAGCACCAAATACGAGACAAAACAGGCCAGGAACCCAAGGATGAAGAACTTGCGGGCGCCGTGCCGGTCGATGAGGGGCCCGAGCAGGACGCCGCAGAGGGCCGCCACGAAGCTCGAATTCGCATACCAGGTGGAGTAGTCGTTGCTCGACCACCCGAACTCCTGGGTCAGCACGACCGGGATGGCCGTGATAAAAATGCCGTCGCTGAGCCGCCAGCAGACCGTAACGAGCATGAGCAAGAGGCTCATCGGCAGGATGAGCACCCGGGTCAGATTGACCCCGATGGCTTTCCAGCTGGTGGCATGGAGGTGCTCCTCGTGCTGCACGCTGCCCGCGGTCCACGGCAGCAGTTTCTCGCCGTCACGTTCCCGCAGCAGCGTCACCAGCACCAGGATTGCCGCGACACCTGCCGCCATCGCGCCGGCCGTCACCGAGACGCCGTAGCGCACCAGCAGCCATCCGCAAAGAGCGCCAGCACCGGCATAGCCCGCCACCTGGCCGAACGCCATCAAGGCATTGGCGCGCCCCCGTTCGTCCTCCGGGAGAATATCGATTGCCATGCCGTCCACGGCCACGTCCTGGACCGCGGCGAAACTGTTGATGACAAAACAGCTCCAGGTGAGAAACGCCACCTCCGCGGATGTGCCGCCGATCAGCGTCAGGACGAGAAGCGCGACCAGCAGGCCTGACTGGGCGAGCATCACCCAGGGCCGACGGCCACCCAGTGCCGGGAACCGGAACCGGTCCATCATGGGGCCGGCAAACAGCTTGAATCCCCAGGGCAGCGTCGTGATGGCCACGAAACTCGCCACCTCGCCCGCGCTCGCGCCCGAGGCGGCCAGCCAAGCTGGCATGGCCACGGTAATCAGCCCGATGGGCAACCCCTGGGCGATATAGAACGAGGTAAAGGCAAACAGGCGCAGTGGCCGGCTCGTGGCCAGGCTGGGGAGCTTCGATTGCGTCATATCACTGGATTGACCTTCTCCGGGGTGTTGCCGCGGGCGTCTGACCGGCGGCTGCTCGTCGAGCTGACCGTTCCGAGAGCCCAGATTGTGCGTGAACACCGCGGGAACCGAAACATCGCAGATCACGGTTCCCGCGGATCTGTGATCCTCACGCCCCAACGCCTTCTTGAGCAAACGCGTGGCCCAAGCCGTATCGGCTAAACAAGGGCAGGTCCGCCTTTCCGGCAGAAAAATGCAACGGGCCGGGTTGCCATCTCCGGCACCCGGTGAATCCCGATGACCCCCGTATCGGGTGCGTCAGGTTCGTAGCGTCGCCCGTCTGCCACCTGGCGAGAAGCTCTATCTTGCGGTGTTCGACTTGGAGGACGCGTCCTGACGGACCGCGCCTGGTCTGGCCGACCTGGGGCTCGACGAAGCCGAGCCAGCCCGGATACCCCAATGGGGCTATTCTTGCGCTGCCCGCAGCGGTTCGCTTGTGGCCCGTGATGACCCGTGGTGCCCCGTTATCGGCAACTCAGTCCACGGCCGCACGGTCTCGCCATGATTCCTCTGCCGTCGGACGCTCAATGGCTATTCTTGGGATTGTCCGACGCCCGAAGTAGACTACGCGGGTCGCCGCGAGGCGGGTGTAGTTCAATGGGTGATCCCCGGTCGGCGCAAGCCGACGCGAAGCACGGCTTCGCGAGGGGTGAACGGGCGGCCGAGGATGGCCGGCCAGGAGTTCAGGCGAACGCAGAGACGTGTCGCCATGGATGGCGGGAGAGCGCTTCAAGACCGAAGCGGGTTTCAATGGTAGAACCTCAGCTTCCCGATCGGAGTCGCTGAGTTGGGCGCCCGTATACCCGTTTGATTTCCGTGGTCCTCTGACCAACTGTTTCAAGAAGTTAGATCACCCAAGAGTTACCGACTGAGTCCTGTAGGCTTTCTGAGAATGCTCAGTATTGGCCGCACTTCTGTGCGCGCAAACGAAAGACCAAAGCGCGAAAGTCCAGGTTTCGTGAAGTTATACACATTGACATACTATTTTAGACATATATTATTTTCGCTATGTGGCAAATTCTTGAGCATCGCAATGTCTTGCGCCGTGTTCAAAAGATGCCGCAACAGGTACTGAAGCGTTACGAAAAATGGAAAGACATCGTGCACTTGTCCGGGCCGGAAGGGCTTCGCTTGATTCGCGGTTTCAACGACGAGCCGATTCGCGGTGAATGGAAAGGGCATCGCTCTTCACGCTTGGGAGACCAGTATCGAGTCATATACAAGGTCAAGAACAAGCAGCTGCTGGTCATGGTTCTTGACCTGACGGCTCACGACTATCGGAGGAAATAGAAATGAAGGAGTTCAGCCAAGCGAAGCGCCACATCGAAGTTTCTGTTGGCGAGTCAGTCCGAATTCTCCGCGAACTCCAGGAGCTGAGCCAGAATGAGCTAGCTGAGATCAGCGGAATTCCGCAGTCTACGATTTCCGCGATCGAAAACGACCGCGTCAGTCTGGGCGTGGAAAGGGCCAAGACGCTGGCGAGAGCGCTAAAGTGTCACCCGGCTGTACTGTTATTCCCTGGCTGGGATGTTGACGTTGAGTCTGCTGCCTGAAAATTGCCCGATTTCCGTCGTCCTGTGACCACCTGGACCAAAGAATCAGATCACCCGACAGTAGCCAACTGATACTGGCCGGCCTTCTGAGCATGCTCAGTTATAGCCTCACACTAACGGTTGGTCTCGCCTGACGCGCTTACTGACCCTGTAGAATCAGGCCATGTCCTTGTGGGGTGAAATCCGGCGCCGCAACGTCCACCGTGTTGCGATCGCGTATGTGGCGACCGCCTGGCTGTTGATTCAGGTCGCGGAGACACTGTTCCCGGTGTTCGGCCTGTCCGATAGGGCTATCAGAGCAGTCGTGGTGGTTCTCGCGGTCGGACTCGTGCCGGCGGTCATCCTGTCATGGATTTTCGAATGGACGCCGGAAGGTCTGCGTCGTGACGGCGACGTCGCCGACGCATCACCCGCTAAAGGTACGCGGCGTTTCGATGCCGCGATCATCGCGATGCTCGTGCTCGCCGTGGCCTATTTTTCCGTCGACAAGTTTGTCTTCGATCCCGTGCGCGACAGGGACCGCGAAGTCAAGGTTGCCGCCGAGGCGCGTGGTGATGCGATTCGACAAAAGTACGGCGAGAATTCGATCGCCGTCCTCGCATTCGAAGACATTTCCGAAGCTGGCGACCTGGAATATTTCGCCGACGGTATCGCCGAGGAACTGCTTAACCTGCTCGCAGGAATTCCGGAGCTCCGTGTCGCGGGGCGGACGTCGGCCTTCTCGTTCAAGGACAGTCCGGCAACGATCCCGGAAATTGGAGAGGCCCTCGGCGTTACGTACCTCGTCGAAGGATCGGTCCGTGCGGCTGCGGACAGGATTCGGATTACCGTGCAGCTCGTCGAGGCGGCGTCGGATACGCACCTGTTCTCACAGAACTACGATCGAGATTTCGGCGATATTTTCGACATCCAGGACGAGGTTGCGGGGAAAGTCGTCGATGAGCTGCAGATTTCGCTGGTCGGTGGTGAGCCGCACGCGAAACGGGTTGATCCAAAGGCTTACGCGCTGTATCTGCAAGCCCGAACGATCTTCAATAACAGCAGTTCCACGGACGCCGAGATTGACCGAATGAGATCGCTGATCGAGCGCGCGCTCGAGGTCGAGCCGAACTATGGCGAGGCATTGGCCCTGTACTCGCGTTATCTCTGGATCGTCGGCGAGGAAGATGTCCCACCTGCACAAACCTATGAGCGCATACGGCGAATGTCCACCCGGGCCCTGGCGATCAATCCGAACAACGCCAACGCGCTGCAACAGCTAGGAGGGATCGCCCTGCTTGTCGATAACGACATCGAAACGGCCGCGCGCTTCACGAAGCGCGCCCATGAGGCCGATCCTGCGAATTTCGAGGTGCTTTGGGGCTCGATGAAGACACTGGGTCTGCTCGGCCGATCGGACCTGGCTGCCAGGGTTGGCGAGTATGTCATCGAGCGAGACCCGCTGTGCATGCGCTGCTACACCGATCTGGCCGAAATCTACATGCAGTTGGGAGACTTGGTTTCGGCCCGGCAAGTCCTGGGTGACGCCCTTGCACTCGAACCCGAGTTGTCTTGGGCGCACGTAGAACTGGGCAGGAGCTTCCTTCTGTCCGGGCAGCCCGAGACTGCGTGGGAGACTATGCCGGAAATCGGGCCTGATCCCGGATCGCTATACCCGGGTCACCTCGAGGCGCTGCACGATCTCGGCCGCCACGAAGAGTTCGAGACCCTGCTTCCCCGTTTCGTCGAATGGCATGAGGAAAACGGGTTTGCACTCATCAACGCCCAGCTGTACGCGTGGATCGGTGACAAGGACCAGGCATTCCGGTGGCTCGATAAACACGACCGTCAAAACTCCTACGTCATCCGTTTGCACCTGACCCGGCCCTGGTATCGGAAGCTGTATGATGACCCGCGCTGGCAGACGCTACTGGAGCAGTACCAGATGACCGACGAGATACTCGAGAGCCTGGATCTCGACATTCGTCTGCCGCCGGGCGTCGAACTCTAGCGTCTTTGCTTCTCCAATCGCCTCAGAATCGCTTAGAATCCCCGTACTCTCACTTTTATGCTCAGCCAGACCTGAGTGAGACGTAACTCCTGGATTAGCGGGTGTAGTTCAATGGTAGAACCTCAGCTTCCCAAGCTGATGACGTGGGTTCGATTCCCATCACCCGCTCCAATAAAATCAGCGGGTTGTTGGTCTAGCGTCCTCTGGCCCTGACTCTTGGGGCGCTCTTGGGGCACCAATCTGACCAGGCTATTCTTCTTCGCCAACCCAGAAGCTGACTATTTCCGAGCCATCTCCGTGAATGGTCTCGAAGTTTGGATCGGTTTGCCCACTAAACTGGCCAGAGTAGGGCTCTCCACCGTCACATTTCGTAAAGGGTAGGCCACAAGGACAGGCACCCTCAAGGCCAGATCACGATGACGATGTGAGCAAGCGTCGATACTCAGTGCTGTCATACGGAGGGGCGGCCCAAAAGTGCGGTATTGGGCGCCTGTAACGCAGCCGCCATCCTCAGGCCCGAGGTCTGCTGACCCGGCAAGACTGCCTTCACCCTGTTGCTGTCAGACGCAGGTCGCCGTTGCGATAGTTCTGTCTGAAGCCCGTGCTGGCTTGTACCCACTCCGAGGAGGAGAGTCCCAGTCGATCCAGGATTGAAGCGACCGAGGCCTCGATATGCCCACGCTTGCCGGCCACGACGAATCTCCCCGTAAAGTCCACCAGTTGCAGGTAGTCCGGCTCTCGCATCGGCAGCTTGTCTGTGGACGATAGCGGACCGTCGGTGGGATGGACGGTGTCCGGGAATCCCAGTAGCGGTCGGATGGGCGTCTCGAAGTGGTGAAGCTCGCCGCGCTCAAGCATCCGTGTCACGGGCCCAC
>JARFQW010000160.1 GCA_029287575.1 Gammaproteobacteria bacterium
GAGGAAGCCCCCGTCGAGGAAGCCCCGGTCGAGGAAGCCCCGGTCGAGGAAGCCCCGGTCGAGGAAGCCCCGGTCGAGGAAGCCCCCATCGAGGAAGCCCCGGTCGAGGACGCCCCGGTTGAGAAAGCCCCGGTCGAGGAAGCCCCGGTCGAGGCCGTGCCGGTCGAGGAAGTTCGACCCGCGGCCATGGCACCGGACGCCGAGGGGCCCGGACCCATTCCGCCACCGGATCTCGCGGCGCCGCCGGCGCCGTCAGTGCCGCCGCCCCCGGCGGCTCCCGCGCCGGAAGTGCCGCGCGTGGCCGCCGCGAAAGCGCCGGGTGCGTCGCCGGCTCCGGACGCGCTGAGTCCCGCGACCGCCGTGCAGCGGGCGGAAACCACGCGGGTGGACGCCGAGCTGCTCGAGACGTTGCTGAATGCCGCTGGTGAGGTGGGAATCTATCGTGCTCGCCTCGAGCAGCAGCTCAGCTCCCTCGAATTCAATCTGGACGAACTGTCCCAGACGGTCTCCCGGCTGCGGGATCAGCTGCGCAAGCTGGAGATGGAGACCGAGGCCCAGATCCTTCATCGCCACCAGGGTGAGATCGAGGTCAAGGGCGAGTTCGATCCACTGGAAATGGACCGCTACTCCACGATCCAGCAGCTGTCTCGAGCCCTGGCGGAAACGGCGACGGACGTGGGCAGCATCCAGAATCTGCTGGGCGAGCAGGCGCGTACGGCGGATACCCTGCTTCTTCAGCAGGCGCGGGTCATCACCGAACTCCAGGACGGCCTGATGCGGACCCGGATGGTGCCGTTCCACCGCTACGCGCCGCGCCTGAGTCGTATCGTCCGCCAGACGGCTGCCGAAAGCGGGCGCCGCGCCGAACTGGATCTCGACGGCGGCACGGTCGAGCTGGACCGGGGTGTCGCCGAGCGGGTTCTCGCTCCGCTGGAGCACATGCTGCGCAATGCCGTGGTGCACGGCATCGAGCGTCCGGATGAGCGGGCGGCGCGCAACAAGCCGGAAACCGGCCAGATACATATCGAGCTGAAGCGCGAAGGCGCCGACATGCTCATTGCCGTCAGCGACGACGGCAGCGGCCTGGACTTCGATGCGATTCGGCGAAAAGCCGAAACGCTGGGACTGGTCGGCCCGGGGCAGAAGCTCAGCCCGGGGGATGCCGCGCGGCTGATTCTGGCGCCGGGCTTCAGCACGGCCCGGGAGCTGACCCAGTCCGCCGGCCGGGGTGTCGGCATGGACGTGGTGGAAACCGAGATACGCGCCCTCGGTGGCACTCTGGATATCCAGAGTGAGCCCGGCAAGGGCTCGCGTTTCGAAGTGAGCCTTCCGTTCCGCAGGGCCATTACCCAGGCGCTCGTTGTGCGTGCGGGAGAAGAGTTGTTTGCCCTGCCGCTGCCCACAGTGGAGGGCGTGGTCCGGATCCGGCGGGAAGAGCTGGACCGCTATATCGGCGACGACGCCATTGCCTATCGCTACGGACAGGACGAGTATCCCATTACCCACCTGGCCAGCCTCGTCGAAGGCCAGGCCGCGGCCGTTACGGAAGAGGGTCTGACCGTGCCGGTCCTTCTCGTTCGCGCCGGCGGCCGTACGGCGGGTCTCTTGACCGACGAGCTACTCGGCGCCCGGGAAGTGGTCGTCAAGCCGCTCGGGCCGCAGCTTTCGGGCATCCGGGGCATTTCCGGCGCGACCATTCTCGGCGACGGCCGCATCGTGCTCATCATCGACGCGGGTGCGCTGATCCGCCGCAAGGTTCGTGAGGATGTCCCGTTGCCGCCGCCGCGCACGGCGGACGAGGACGCGCGAACCTTTGTCATGGTGGTGGACGACTCGATCACGGTGCGGCGGGTGACCGAACGCCTGCTGGAACGCAACGGCATGCGGGTGGTCACCGCCAAGGACGGGGTCGATGCGGTCACGCTGTTCCAGGAGCAGACACCGGATATCGTCCTGCTCGACATCGAAATGCCGCGCATGGACGGCTACGAAGTCGCGGCCCACATGAGGGCGGATCCGCGGCTGAAAAAGATCCCCATCATCATGATCACCTCGCGCGTGGGCCAGAAACATCGCGCCCGGGCCATCGAGGCCGGCGTGGACGCCTATCTCGGCAAGCCCTATCAGGAGAGCGAGCTGCTGGCGGCCGTCGATGCCCTGGTGAGCACGCGTAGTCGCACCGGCGGGGGTGCGGGCGATGAATAACGACGTTTCCGAGCTGTACTGTCTGCTGATTCCGTTATCGCGCTGGCGCCTGCTTGTGCCACGGAGCTGCGTCGCCGAGGTCGTGGGTCTCGGGCGGCTTCGCATCAAGGACATCGGTCCGGAATGGCTGCTCGGTGAAGTCGGCTGGGCAGATCGGGTGGCACCGCTGGTGGCGTTCGAAACCGCCTGCGGAGAGGATCGCCCCGAGCTTGGCCGGCGCGCTCGCGCGGTCGTTCTCCATGGGCTGGCGGAGGACCGTCATCACGAGGCGGTGGCCGTCCTTAGCCAGGGGCTTCCGCAGCTGGTTCGGGTCAACCCCGCCGTACTGGCCCCCGACCATTCCGAGGACCGGATGCCGGGGCCGGTTCTGTGTCAGGTACGGATGGTGAACGAACGGCCCGTGATTCCCGATCTGGAGCGACTGGATTCAATGCTGGTCGGCGCGAGCTGAGGCTGGCTCAGGTTTGCGGCGCCGATGCGGGCGAGGGATGGGCGAGATCGCCCCAGAGAAAGCCGGCGACGGCAAGAGCCGCAATAGCGGCGGTTTCCGTGCGCAGGATGCGCGGCCCCAGGCGGACCCGCTGGAATCCGGCCTCCGCCGCGAGGCGCACCTCGTCTTCCGATAGCCCGCCCTCGGGGCCCACGAGCAGGCGCAGACCCGCCGTGGGCCGGGGAACGTCGACGAAAGTCCGCGCAGCCGCCGGGTCCAGCACGAAGCCGGGGAGGTCAGGGCGAACCCGTAAGGCCTTTTCCAGCGTAGTGGGCTCCTGAATTTCCGGCACCCGGCTCCGCCCCGACTGCTCGCAGGCTGACACCGCCACCTGTCGCCAATGTCCGGCCCGTCGGGCGGCCCGGCTGGCATCCACCCGGGCTACGCTGCGCGCGCATTGCGCCGGCGCAATCATCGAAACGCCCAGTTCCGTCGCTTTCTGTATCACGATGTCCATCTTGGCGCCGCGGCTGTAGCCCTGAATCAGGACGAGTTCCAGCGGTGCTTCGGCGGTGCCTGGCCAAATCCGGCCCACGCGAGCGATCGCCCGCTTCGGGTCGGCCTTGACGAGCACCGCGTCTGCTTCCGTACCGGTGCCGTCAAACAGGATCAGCGGCGTGCCGGGAGTCAGCCGCAATACCCGGACCAGGTGACCGGAGGCCTCGGGCGACAGCCGGACCTCGGTGTCTTCCTCCAGGGGGGCGGGATGATGGATGCGCCGGCGAACGGCCATCAGGCAGATTCGGCGACCGCCGCGTCAATGCTGCGAGCGGCCACCCGGGCCAGACGATCGATTTCTCCCGGCGTGATGACGTACGGCGGCATGAAATACAGGACGTTGCCCAAGGGCCTGAGCAGGACTCCCTCCGTCAGCGCGTGCTGATAGGCAGCCAGTCCCCGTCGCTCCTGCCAGGGAAAGGGTTCGCGGGTGTTGTGGTCACGCACCAGTTCCATCGCCAGGATCATTCCGGTCTGCCGGATCTCGGCCACGTGGGGATGGTCCTTGAGACCTTCGGTGGCTGCCGCCATCCGGGCCGCGAGCTGCCGGTTGTCGCCGATGACATCGCGCTGACCAAATTGCTGCAGGGTCCCGAGCGCGGCCGCGCAGCCCAGGGCGTTGCCGGTATAGCTATGCGAGTGCAGAAACGCGGTGAGGCGCTCGTAATCATCGTAAAAGGCCTCGTAGAGCGCATTGCCGGTCAGCACCACGGACAGCGGCAGGTACCCACCGGTCAGGCCCTTGGAGAGACAGAGGAAATCCGGTGTGATACCGGCCTGCTCGCAGGCAAACAGGGTCCCGGTCCGGCCGAAGCCCACCGCGATCTCGTCGGCGATCAGGTGAACCCCGTAACGGTCACAGGCATCGCGCAGCAGGCTCAGGTATACGGGATGGTACATGCGCATGCCGCCCGCGCACTGAACGAGGGGTTCGACGATCACGGCCGCCACGGTGTCGGCGTGCTCGGCCAGCAGCCGGTCCATGGCCTCGAAGCGCAGCCGGCTGTGCTCCTCCCAGGACATGCCGGGCTCACGCTCGTAGCAGTCCGGCGACGGTGCCGTCATGATTTCCATCAGCAGCGGCTCGTAGGTTTCCTTGTACAAGGGCACGTCGCCCACGGCCAGCGCGCCGAGGGTTTCACCGTGATAGCTGTTTTCGAGGGCGACGAACCGGGTTTTCGCGGGTTGCCCGGTATTGCGCCAGTAGTGAAAGCTCATTTTCAGCGCGACTTCCACCGCCGCGGAGCCGTTGTCAGCGAAGAAACACCGTTCCAGGCCGGAGGGCGTCAGTTCCACCAGACGCTCCGCCAGCTCGACGACCGGTTCGTGAGTGAAGCCTGCGAGAATGACATGCTCGAGCGATTCGAGCTGCTCGCGGATGTGGCCATTGATGCCCGGATTGGCGTGGCCGAACAGATTGACCCACCAGCTGCTGATGGCGTCCAGATACCAGTTCCCGTCGAAGTCCTCGAGCCAGACTCCGCGCCCCCGACGGATGGGAATCATGGGCAGCCATTCGTGGTCCTTCATCTGCGTACAGGGATGCCACAGCACGGCCAGGTCCCGTTCACGGAGCACGGCGTTGGAGAGATCGTTCACGGCGCCAGACAGTATTCGTGGATAAGGCGTTCGAGCAGGTCTGCGCAGCGTGACACCTCGTCGAGCTCGACGAATTCATTGGGCTGGTGAGCCAGCCGGATATCGCCGGGCCCCATGACCAGCGTGTCCATGCCCAGGGTCTGGAAAAAGGGCGCTTCCGTCCCGAAGGCCACGGCCCCCGTGCCGGCTCCGCTGAGGCGGCAGCAGCGTTCGGCGTGAGCGGTTCCGCTGGTGTCGCGCATCGGGTCCACACCTTCGAACAACGGCCGGAACTGGAGCTCCAGACCGGACCCGCCAAGCCGGTCGCGCACCCTGGCGCGCAGCTCCCGGCGTGTTTCGGCTACGGTCATCCCCGGCACCAGCCGGACGTCGATCAGCAGCTCGCATTCGCCGCAGATCCGGTTCGGATTGTCGCCGCCGGCGATCCGGCCGAGGTTGAGCGTCGGATACGGGACGTCGAATGCCGGACTCGGCCAGCGTGCCTGGAGGTCCTCCCGGAACCGGCCCAGCTCGTCGGCGACTTCGAGCATGCCTTCGAGTGCGCTGCGACCCAGCGCGGGGTCGCTGGAGTGGCCCGAGCGGCCCACCAGACGGATGGCCTCCATGAGGATTCCCTTGTGCAGGGTGACCGGCGCCAGCCCCGTGGGTTCTCCGATCACCGCGCAGGCTCCGAGCCGGTCACCGGCGTCCGCCAGCGCGCGCGCGCCGCTCATCCCGCTCTCTTCGTCGGCGGTGGCGAGGATCACCAGCGGCCGTCTGAACTGCCCGGCGCGGAAACGCGACGCCGCATGGCAGGCCGCCGCAAAAAAGGCCTTCATGTCCGTGGCCCCGAGCCCGTACAGACGGCCGTCCCGGACGGTGCCGGCGAACGGGTCAGTGTCCCAGCGGTGTTCGTCCCAGGGCACGGTGTCGGCATGGCCGGAGAGAACCAGACCATCGTCACCCCGTCCGAGGGTTGCTACGAGATTGGTTTTGCCGGCATGGCCGGGAACCGGATCGATGCGAACCGAGAAGCCGAGGTCCTCCAGCCAGGCACCGAGCAATTCGCAAACGGCCGTATTGGGCATGTCCAGGTCCGGCTGAACGCTGCTCACCGAGGGGTGGCGAACCAGCTCGCGAACCATGGTCTGGATATCCGGCAGAGCGGGTTTCATGGCCTGCATGATGGTTCGACGGTACAGTCCGCGCAACCCGGGCTTGGCAGGCGCGCGGGGTCGCGGCATGATCGTGGACGATGGAAATCGATGTTGCCACTGGCTGGCTGGCTGAGACGCGCCGGGTTCCGTCTCCCAACTGCGACCCCCGGCCTTCGGGCTCGTGGCCAGAACTCATCGTGGTTCATTGCATCAGCCTGCCGCCCGGGGATTACGGCGGGCCCTGGATCGATGCGCTTTTCACGAACCGCCTGCCGGAGGGTGGTCATCCGTACTTCGACGAAATCCGCGATCTGCGGGTATCGGCCCATGCGTTGATTCGCCGCGATGGCGAACTCGTCCAGTATGTGCCGTTTCATCTGCGTGCCTGGCACGCCGGAGTCTCTGTCTCTTATACACATCTCCGAGCCCACGAGACCA
>JARFQW010000183.1 GCA_029287575.1 Gammaproteobacteria bacterium
TGCTATGGCTGCTGAGCGAACTGTTCGAGGAACTTCCGGAGGTCGGGGACGCGGATCGGCCGCGGCGCGTATTTTTTTTCGACGAGGCGCATCTGCGGTTTGATGACGCGCCCGAAGCGCTGTTGGACAAGGTAGAGCAGGTGGTCCGCCTGATCCGGTCGAAGGGTGTCGGCGTGTTTTTCGTGACGCAAAGCCCGCTGGATCTGCCCGATCCCGTGCTGGGCCAGCTGGGAAACCGCGTGCAGCACGCGCTCAGGGCATTTACGCCACGGGACCAGAAGGCCGTCCGGGCGGCGGCCCAGACGTTTCGGCAGAATCCGTCGCTGGACACCGAAACGGCCATCACCCAACTGGCGGTCGGCGAGGCGCTGGTTTCCACGCTCGGCGCGAAAGGCGTTCCCGGCCAGGTAGAGCGCTGCCTCGTCCGTCCCCCGGCCTCACGCATTGGCCCGGTGGACGAGGCAGAGCGGGCCCGGGTGCTGGCCGCGAGCCCTGTCGGAGCCCGGTATGCCGAGGCCGTGGATCGGGAGTCGGCCCACGAAGTTCTGAAGGCCCGGGCGGAGCGGGCCGCTGCGGCAAGCAAGACCCCGTCCTGGGGAAAGACGACCCGCAAAAAGCCGGGTGCGAACCGGCAGGGTTACGTGGAGGCCACGCTCAAGAGCGCCCTGCGCAGCCTGGGGTCGCAGCTCGGTGGCCGTCTTGGCCGTGAACTGATGCGCGGGGTGCTCGGGTCACTGTCCCGTCGCTAGGCGTGATTCGTGCCGCCGTCACCGGGCAGGGTCGCCGCCGTTGCGCCCGGCGCCCAGAGTACGTCCAGGGCATGGCGCAGCTGCGCCAGGGAGCCAGACGTCCAGAATCGGGCGCTGCCGCCTGAGCCGCCCCCGCCCTGGCTCTCCCATACCCGGGCCACCTGGCGGGCAACGGCTCGGCCCGTATCCACGAGGGCGACCCCCGGTCCGGCGCAATCCTCGATGACCGGACGCAGGAACGGGTAGTGCGTGCATCCGAGGATGAGCGTGTCCGCTCCGCCAGCGACCACCGGCTCGACGAACCGGCGGACCAGCAGCCGGGTCTCCGGACTGTCCAGATCGCCTCGCTCCACGCATTCCACCAGGCCGGGACAGGGTTGCGTGATCACCTCGACCGGCCCCGCGAATCGATCCAGCAATGCGGCGAAGCGGGCACTGTTCAGGGTCCCCACCGTGGCCAGGACGCCGATCGTGCCGTTGCGGGTGGCCTGGGCCGCCGGCTTCACCGCCGGCTCCATGCCGACCACGGGCACCTCGAGACGAGTGCGCAGTGTCGGCACGGCCGCCGCGGTGGCGGTGTTGCAGGCCACCACGACCATCCGGGCGCCATGTGCCACGACAATGTCGGCAAGGGCGCAGGTGCGTTCGATGATGGTTTCCGCCGAGAGCCGGCCATACGGCACGAAGGCCGAGTCAGCAATGTAACCCAGGGCGGTGTCCGGCAGCAGACCGCGTATCTCCCGGAGAACGCTCAGTCCGCCCACGCCTGAATCAAGTACGCCGATGTCGATGGAATCAGTCACGAGGGGCGGTTATCCCAGGTCCGTCAATGGCCCGGACTTTCCGGGACGGGGCGCGCTAACATAGACACACAAGACCCACGGGCTCAAGGGGGCCGGCCCGCCGGCATGCGTGACAGCGGCGCCCTGAAGGGCAGTTTTCCAGGCGCTCCGGACGGCGATTGCCCGTCCCGGGGAGGGAAGGAGTTCATGCGTCGACTGTTTCGGCTGATCTTTCGGACAGCGTTTATTCTCGCGGTGATCGTATTCACCCTGATTCTGGTCCGGGCCTTCGATGCCAGGCGCCAGCCCGACCTGGCGGTCTGGCATACAGTGGAGCTGACCGAGGAATACCGGGCGGACCGGGTCGGAGACGTGACCACCTGGCAGGACTACCTGGCTCTCGAGGACCGGGTGTTTGACGAACTTCAAGCCAAGGTGATCGACGTCTCGGCGAATGCCGAAGGCGACTTTTTCAATCGCTACAATCCTGAGAGCGACAGCTATCCGCCGCGCGCCGGCCGCGACTGGAACCGCTCCTTCGAACTGCCGGTGGACGCGCCGCGCGGCGTGGCGGTGCTCGTACACGGTCTGACGGATGCGCCCTACAGCATGCGGGCGATCGGTCGGATTCTGCAGAACGAGGGTCTGCACGTCGTGGCACCGCGCATGCCGGGGCACGGCACCATTCCCGCGGGACTCCTGCGGGCCGCGTGGCCGGAATGGCTGACGATCGTCAACCTGGCCGCGGCCCATGCCCGCCAGGTGGCCGGTCCGGATGCGCCGGTGTTTTTCTTCGGGTATTCCAACGGCGGCGCGCTGGTGCTCAAGGCGACGCTGGACCGCCTGGAATCCGGGTCGGCGACGCCGGACGGCCTCGTGCTGTTCTCGCCCGCGGTCGGCATCACGAAATTCGCCGCCCTGGCCTCCTGGCACCGGATCCTTTCGCGGATTCCGTACTTCGAGAAGTTCCGCTGGACCTCCGTCTACCCGGAATTCGATCCCTACAAGTACAACTCGTTTCCGAAGGAAGCAGGCCATCAGAGCTGGGATCTCAGTCTGGTGGTCCAGGACCAGATCGACCAGCTCGTCGAGGCGGGGCGATTCGACGCCATGCCGCCGGTGCTGACCTTTCAATCGCTGGTGGACTCCACCGTGCTCACAAAATCGACAGTCAACGCCCTCTATGACCAGCTCCCGGACAACGGTAGCGAACTGGTGCTCTATGACATCAATCGCTACGAGAGCGTCAAGGCGCTGATCCGTTCCCGGCATCAGACCCTCCTGGACACCCTGATCGCCGAAGATCATCCCTATACCCTGACTCTGGTGACAAACGTCAGTGAGGACGACCGGGGAGCGGAGGCCCGGCGCTGGGGTCCGGGAGCCCGGCCGCTGGGCACCATCGATCTGGAAGCCGACTGGCCCGTCGGCGTCTACTCCCTGTCACACATCGCCATTCCGTTCCCAGTGAATGACCCGGTCTATGGCGTGGACAGCAAGGAGAAGATGGGCGAAATCGTGGCGCTGGGGCTGCTTCAGCCACGGGGCGAGCGGGGCGTGCTCCGGGTGCCCGTGGAGCTGTTCATGCGCTTGCACTTCAATCCCTTTTTCGATCATCTCGAGGCGCGAATTCTCGAGGAAGTCCGCAAGCCCCGGGAGGGGTCCTGACCGGCCGGGGAAATCCGCGGAGCAAACGCTCGTTTAACTCGCTATAATTCTTTCGCCTGGCGTGCGGCGGGCCGCTTCTCCTTGGAGATCTGCATCCGGCGCGCGAGGCTCCGGCGGGCCAGGTCCCGCTGACACAGGGTCCGGGCTGACTGCCCGGATCCGGATTCCGCCGTGCCAGACGCCGGGCTCCCTGGACGGGCCGGTGCGGGGCGCGGCACGCTCTGCACAGCGAGGAGAACCATGACCGACGCGTATATTTTCGACCACGTCCGCACGCCCCGCGGCCGAGGCAAGAACAATGGCGGGCTGCACGAAGTCACCCCGATCGAACTGGTGTCGCAGGTTCTCGGAGGCCTGCGCGACCGCAATGAGCTCGACACCTCGCAGGTAGAGGACGTGATCCTCGGCTGCGTCACGCCGATTGGCGAGCAGGGCGCCAATGTCGCCCGGGTCGGCGCCATCGCCGCCGGTTATGCAGAAAGCGTTCCGGGCAAGCAAATCAACCGTTTTTGCGCCTCCGGGCTGGAAGCGGTCAACTCGGCGGCCGCGCTGGTGATGTCCGGGCAGGGCGATCTGGCCATCGGCGGCGGCGTGGAGTGCATGTCGCGGATTCCGATGGGCTCCGATGGGGGCGCCATGGCGTCGGACCCCCGCGTGGCCTATCAGACGTATTTCGTGCCCCAGGGGATCAGTGCCGATCTGATCGCCACGCTCGACGGGTTTTCCCGTGCCGATCTGGATACCTACGCCGCGGAGAGCCAGCGCCGGGCCGCCCACGCCTGGGATGAGGGCTTCTTCTCGGGCTCGATTCTTCCGGTCAGGGACCATCTCGGCCGGGTCATGCTGGACCGGGACGAGCACATGCGCCCCGGCACGACAGCCGGGGATCTGGGGGCATTGAAGCCGTCCTTCGTCATGCATGGGCAGCAGGGCGGGTTCGATGCGGTGGCCATCCAGCGCTATCCGGAGGTCGAGGAGATTCAGCACGTCCACACCGCGGGCAATTCCAGCGGCATCGTCGACGGGGCCGCCGCTGTCCTGGTTGGCAGCCACGCGATGGGGGAACACCTGGGTCTCAAGCCGCGGGCGCGGATCCGCGCTTTTGCGTCGGTGGGCAGCGAGCCGACCATCATGCTGACCGGCCCGCAGCCGGCCGCGGAAAAGGCCCTGGAGCGGGCGGGCATGCATGCCGACGATATCGACCTCTATGAGCTCAATGAGGCTTTTGCATCGGTTGTGCTGCGGTTCATGGACCGTCTGAACATCGACCACGACCGGATCAACGTCAACGGCGGCGCGATCGCCATGGGCCATCCGCTGGGCGCCACCGGCGCAATGGTGCTGGGCACCGTGCTCGACGAACTCGAGCGCCGGGGAGCCAGCACCGCCCTGTGCACGCTTTGCATCGGCGCCGGCATGGGTACCGCGACCATCATCGAGCGGGTCTGACCCGGCCGACGTGGACTTGAAAGGAAACGAATCAATGAGCGAAAGCATCACCTATACCGTGGACGGCGACGGCATTGCCGTCATCACGATCGACCAGAAAGACCGGTCGATGAATGTCCTGTTCGAGGGATTCATGGAGGAGTTCGGCGCCGCGGTGGAAAACGCGGCCGGCGACGACCAGGTCAAGGGCGTCATCGTGACCTCCGCCAAGGACTCGTTTATTGCCGGCGCGGACCTCACGTGGATCCTGGGGCTGTTCGATCGGGACCTGAGCCTCGAGGAGACCTGGGATTTCTCCTGGCGGCTGCAGGAAGGTCTCCGCCGCATGGAGACCTGCGGCAAGCCCTTCGTTGCGGCCATCAACGGCACCGCCCTGGGTGGCGGCCTGGAAGTGTGCCTGGCCTGTCATTACCGGGTGGCGCTCAATCATCCGAAGGCGGTGCTGGGCCTGCCGGAGGTCAAGGTCGGTCTCCTGCCGGGTGCCGGCGGCACGCAGCGGCTGCCGCGGCTGATCGGCATCGAGCAGGCGCTGCCCCTGATCGCCGAAGGCACGCACGTGTCCCCGGAAAAGGCCAGCAAACTGGGCTTCGTGGATGAACTGGCCGATTCCGTCGAAGACATGATGGCCAAGGCCCGGGCATGGATACTCGAAAAGGGGGATCCGGAACAGCCCTGGGACAAGAAAGGCTTCAAGATTCCCGGAGGCAAGGGGGCCACGAACCCGAGCCTGTTCCAGACGTTTACCGTGGGCAGCTCCCTGGTAGCCGGCAAGACCCAGCACAACTATCCGGCGCCGCCGGCAATTCTGTCCTGTGTCTATGAAGGCAGCCTGTTGCCCATCGACCGCGGCCTGAAGATCGAGTCCGAATACTTCACCTCGCTGCTCCGGTCACCGGTGGCGCGCAACATGATTCGCACGCTGTTCGTGGAAAAGGGCAAGGCGGACAAGCTGGCGCGGCGGCCCGAGAATGTGCCGGCAAGCAAGGTGACAAAGCTCGGTATTCTCGGCGCCGGCATGATGGGTGCCGGCATCGCCTACGTGTCCGCCCGCGCGGGCATGGATGTCGTGCTGCTGGACACGGCCATCGAGTCGGCCAACAAGGGCAAGGATTACTCCCGCGCGTTGCTGGACAAGCAGATCGCCCGGGGCCGCTCGACAAAGGAAAAGGCCGAGGCGCTGCTCGGCAAGATCACCCCGACCACGGACTACGCGGACCTCGCCGGCTGTGAGCTGGTCATCGAGGCGGTGTTCGAGGACCGGAAAATCAAGGCCGGTGTGACCGCTCAGGCCGAGGCCGTGATTCCGGAGTCGGCGATCTTTGCGAGCAATACGTCGACACTGCCGATCACCGGTCTGGCCGAGGCCTCCAGCCGGCCCGCGAGCTTTATCGGCATCCACTTCTTCTCCCCGGTGGACAAAATGCCCCTGGTGGAAGTCATCGTCGGCAAGCAGACTTCCGACGAAGCGCTCGCCCGGTCGCTGGACTATGTCCGGCAGATCCGCAAAACCCCGATCGTGGTGAACGACAGCCGTGGCTTCTACACGAGCCGGGTCTTCTCGACCTCGGTGAAGGAGGCCCTGGCCATGCTGTCGGAGGGCGTCAAGCCGGCGCTGATCGAAAACGCGGCCAAGATGGCCGGCATGCCGGTGGGGCCCCTGGCGGTGTCCGACGAGGTCACGATCGACCTGCAGTACAAGATCATGAAGCAGACCCGGGCTGATCTGGGAGACGACTATCCCTCCCACCCCGCAGACGCGGTGATCGAGAAGTTCCACGATGACCTCAAGCGCCTGGGCAAGCGCTACGGCAAGGGCTTCTACGATTATCCCGAGGGCGGCAAGAAGCGCCTCTGGCCGGGTCTTGCCGAGGCCTATCCCGTGGCCGAGGAGCAGCCGGACGTGGAGGCCGTAAAGGAGCGACTGCTGTACATCCAGGCGCTGGAGACGGCTCGCTGCGTGGAGGAGGGTGTGGTCACGACGCCGGCGGAGGCCGACATCGGATCGATCTTCGGCTGGGGGTTCCCGCCGTGGACCGGAGGCACCCTGAGCTACATCGATACGATCGGTGTCGACGCCTTCGTGGCCGGATGTGATCGTCTGGCCGATGCACACGGTGAGCGTTTCCGGCCGTCGGAGTGGCTTCGCTCACAGACCCGGATGCACGGATAACAACCGACCGGGGCGGGCCGGGTACGCCGGCCCGCCCGCTTTCCCGGGGAGTCATCATGACCGATCTCTCGACCGTCGAATACGAAGCACTGGGCGCTGTGGCCCGGATCACGCTGAACCGGCCCGAGGTGCTGAACGCGTTCAACGAGGCGCTCGCTTCGGATCTGCTCAAGGCCCTGATCGACGCGGCGGGGAACAGGGAGATCCGTGCACTCGTCCTGACCGGAGCCAACGGGCGCTTCAGTGCCGGCGCCGACCTGAAGCGAGGGTTCCCGACCGACCGTCGCATCGAGGACGTGCTCAACTCCGAGTACAAGCCGGCGCTGGAACTCATCGCTGGCATGGACAAGCCGGTCATTGCCGCCGTGGGCGGACCGGCCGCCGGTATCGGGATGTCGTTTGCCCTGGCCTGCGACCTGATCGTCATGGCGGACGATGCCTACATCATGTCGCCGTTTTCGAGCATCGGCATTATTCCGGACGGCGGAGCGACCTGGCTGCTTGCCCGCCAGCTGGGCTACTACCGGGCCTACGAGCTGTGTGCCGAAGGTGCGCGCCTCGGTGCGGAAGAGTGTCTCTCCGCGGGGCTCGCGAACCGGGTCGTGCCGGCGGCTGACCTGCAGGAGCATACCGTCGCCTGGGCACAGAGTCTGGCGGAGCGCGCGCCGCTGGCGCTCGGCCGGACCAAGCTCGCCATGCGCCGGGCCGCGACGCAGGGATTCGGTGAAGCGATCAGCCTGGAAGCGATGCTGCAGAACGCGTGCCTGGAAAGTGACGACGCCAGGGAAGGCGTGCAGGCGTTCCTCGAAAAGCGCAAACCCGTTTTCCAGGGACGATAGACAACCCGCTCGTCATCTAAAAAATACAAACCGGAGGAGAGCCCACTCATGGACCGCGCCATTTTCGAAGAAGACCACGAAATATTCCGGGACTCGGTGGTCCGGTTTCTGCAGTCGGAAGTCGAGCCCTATCTGGATGAGTGGCATGCGGCCGGAATCGTCCCCCGTGAGACCTTCAAGAAGGCCGGTGAGCAGGGCTATTGCCTGATGTGGGCGGACGAGGCCTACGGCGGGATGGGTGTCGAGGATTTTCGGTTCGAGCAGATTCTGATCGAGTCTCTGGCCCACCACGGGGATCCCGGGTTCGGCCTGACCTTGCACAACCGCCTTGTCGGGCCTTATCTCGGCAAGCTCGGTACGGATGAACAGAAGGCGCGCCTGCTTCCGGGGTGCATCAGCGGCGATACGATTCTCGGCATCGCGATGACCGAGCCGGGCGCGGGGAGCGATGTGGCCGGCATGAAGACCCGGGCCGAGGCCCAGGGCGATCACTGGCTGCTGAATGGATCCAAGACCTACATCTCCAACGGCATCAACGGTGACCTGTTCGTGGTGGCCGCGCGCACGGTTCCGGACAATCCGCACGGCATCGGCCTGTTTCTCGTCGAGCGCGGCATGGAAGGTTTCAATCGCGGCCGCAACCTGAAAAAGCTCGGCCTGAAGTCCCAGGATACCGCCGAACTGTTTTTCGACAATGTCCGGGTACCGACGGAGAACGTGCTCGGCGACCCGTACAAGGGCTTTTACAACCTGATGCACTTTCTGGCCGAGGAGCGGCTCATCGTGGCGGTGGGCTGCGTCGCGGCGGCCGAGGCCGCCTTCCGCACGACGGTGGATTACGTCAAGGAACGGGTGGCCTTCGGCAAGCCCATCGCCATGTTCCAGAACACCCGCTTCAAGCTGGCGGACATGCGGACCCGCATCGACGCCGCCCAGGTATTCATTGACCGACTGGTCATGGATCACAACGCCGGCAAGCTGACCGCGGAGGTGGCGGCGGAAGGCAAGCTGCTCGCCAGCGAGCTCGAGGGCTGGGTGACCGACGAGTGCCTGCAGCTCCATGGGGGGGCCGGGTTCATGGACGAGTACCCCATATCGCGTATGTACGCCAACGCCCGGGTTTCGAGAATCTACGCGGGAAGCTCCGAGATCATGCGCGAAATCGTTGCCCGCGGCCTGGGCCTCGACCCCAGGCAGGGAGGCTGATCGATGGCCATGCCGGAGAGTCTGCGGGGCCGTCTTCGGCTGCCCGTCGTGGCCGCGCCCATGTTTCTCGTCTCCGGGCCGGAACTGGTCATCGAGGCCAGCCGGGCCGGCATTCTTGGGACGTTCCCGGCGCTCAACCAGCGGTCCTCTGAGGGCTTCGAGGCGTGGCTGACCGAGATCCGGGAGACCCTGGAGCCGCTTGGCGAGGACGCCGCGCCGTACGGGGTGAACCTGATTGTCCACCGGACCAATCCTCGTCTGGAAGCCGACCTTGAGCTGTGTGTGAAACACCGGGTTCCCGTTGTGATCACCTCCCTGGGCGCGGTGGCCGACCTCGTGGATGCGGTCCACGGCTACGGCGGCGTCGTGTTCCACGACGTGGTCAACCTGCGCCATGCCCGCAAGGCGGCGGATGCCGGAGTCGACGGGCTGATTGCCGTGGCCGCCGGCGCGGGCGGGCATGCGGGCAGCATGAGCCCGTTCGCGCTGGTGACCGAGATCCGGCAGTTCTTCGACAAGACGGTGCTTCTGGCCGGATGCATGGGCGATGGCCGTCATGTGGCCGCGGCCCGGGCGCTGGGGGCGGACCTTGCGTACATGGGCACCCGGTTCATCGCCACCCGGGAGAGCCGCGCCCCGGCGGAATACAAAGACATGATCGTGTCGTCTGCCGCGGGCGACATCGTCTACAGCGACGCGATCTCCGGAGTCCCGGCCAATTTTCTCGGCGCCAGTCTGCAAGCCAATGGCTATGATCTCGCCGAACTGACCGCCCGTGGTCTGGGCCAGGGGCAGCTCAAGCCGATCGGCGACGAGGCCAAGGTCTGGAAGACCGTGTGGTCGGCGGGCCAGGGGGTTGGGGATATCGTCGATGTGCCGGCTACCGCGGATCTCGTGGATCGACTGCATTCGGAGTACCGCAGCGCACTGGCCGCACTTGCGGAACACGATTGATGGGCCCGCTGTCCGGCCGCCTCATCATCGAAGTCGCGGGGCTCGGTGCGGGTCCCTATTGCGGAATGATGCTCGCCGACATGGGCGCGGACGTGATTCGGGTGGAGCGGCTTCCCCTGTTGCCCCTGCATGGCGCGCTCCCCGACCCGCTGGCTCGCAGCCGCCGGTCGATTGCCTTGAACCTCAAGGATCCCGACGGCGTGGAGGCCTTGCTGCGGCTGGCGGATCAGGCCGATGCCCTGTTCGAGGGTTATCGACCCGGGGTCGCGGAGCGCCTCGGATTCGGCCCGGACGCCTGCCAGGCCCGAAATCCGCGCCTGGTCTATGGCCGGGTCACCGGCTGGGGCCAGAACGGCCCGCTGGCCAACGCCGCCGGACACGATCTCAACTACATTGCCCTGTCCGGGGCGCTCCACAGCATGGGTGTGATCGGAGGCAAGCCGGTGCCGCCGCTCAACCTCGTGGGAGATTTTGGCGGCGGTGGGCTGTTGCTCGCCTTCGGCATGGTCTGTGCGCTGCTGGAGCGTGAGTCCTCGGGCCGGGGCCAGGTCGTCGATGCGGCCATGCTGGACGGGGCGGCGTCGTTCATGGCGATGTTCTGGGGATTCCGGGCGATGGGAATGTTCCGCGACGACACCGGCTCCAACGTGCTGGGTGGAGCGGCTCACTTCTACGATACCTACGAGTGCGCGGACGGCCGCTTTGTCAGCATCGCGTCGCTGGAACCTGCGTTCTATGAGCTGCTGATCGAAAAGGCCGGTCTGGATAAGGACCGCTTCGGGCCGCATGGATTCCGGCTGGGCGTGCCGCCCGACGAAACGGCCTGGGCCGGGTTGAAGCAGGTGCTGGCGGACGTCATGCGGACCCGCACCCGGGACGAGTGGTGCCGGATCATGGAGGGAACCGACGTCTGTTTTGCGCCCGTGCTGGGGCTCTCGGAGGCGCCTGATCACCCCCACAATGCCGCACGGGGCACGTTCACCGAGGTCGGCGGCGTGATGCAGAATGCGCCCGCGCCGAGGTTCAGCCGAAGCCAGGCCGGAGAACCGCGTCCCCCGCGGCCCCAGGGTGCCGACGGCCGCGAAGTACTGGAAACGATCGCGGGCTACAAACCCGCCGAGGTGGATGCCCTCGCGGCATCCGGGGCAGTGGTTATCCGCAACGGAGCAAAGCAATGAGCGAACGAATCGAACTGGACATGGATGCCGGGCTGGCGCTGGTCCGTCTGAACAGACCGGATAAAAAGAATGCCCTGGACCCGGACATGTTTGCGGCCCTCGACGAGATCCTCACCCGGCTTTCGTCGGACCCGGAGGTTCGCGTGGTCATTCTTTCCGGGGCCGGTGCGGCATTCTGCGCCGGCCTGGACATTTCCTCGTTCGCAGCCGCGCCAGATCTCGTGCCGTCGCTAATGCGGCCGATACCCGGAAAGGATTACAACATGGCGCAGCGAGTGGCGTGGGGCTGGCGCGAGCTGCCTGTGCCCGTTATTGCGGCACTCGACGGCGAGGTGTTCGGCGGCGGGCTGCAGATAGCGCTGGCCGCGGATATCCGGATCGCCGGGCCGAAGGCGCGCCTTTCGGTCATGGAAATTCGCTGGGGACTGATTCCCGACATGTCGGCCGGCCAGACCCTGCGCGGACTGATCCGGGCGGACCTCGCGCGGGAACTGACCTACACCGGCCGGGTCGTGCCGGCGGAGGAGGCGGCAGACATTGGCCTCGTAACCCGCGTCGATCCGAAACCGCTGGATGCGGCCGTCACTCTGGGCCGGACCATCGCCGCGCAGTCCCCGGATGCAATTCGCGCCGCCAAGAGGCTGTTCAACGAGGCCTGGTCCGAGTCCGCGGGCGACGGACTGCGCCGCGAAGCACAGCTGCAGGGGAGCCTGTTCGGCCGGCCAAATCAGCTCGAGGCGGTTGCGGCGAACTTCGAGAAGCGAGCGCCCGCATTCGGGCCGCCGGCTGACTGAAGACGATGAGCGCTCCGCCCTTTGCCGGCAAGAGCGTTGCCCTGGTGCTCGGCAGCGGCGGCGCGCGGGGCCTTGCCCACATCGGCGTCATCGAGCACGTCATCGCCCTGGGTTTCGATATCCGCTACATCGCCGGCAGTTCCATGGGCGCGGTGGTCGGCGGGATTTACGCGGCCGGCAAGCTGGATTCCTATGCGGCCTGGGCCCGGGGACTCCAGCGGCGGGACATCATCAGCCTGCTGGACCTGTCCTTTGGTCTGCAAGGCCTGTTCAAGGGCGAACGCATTATCGCCGAACTCAAACACCTGACCGGCGAGCGCAATATTGAAGACCTGGACATCGGGTTTACCGCGGTCGCGACCGATATTCACGAACAGCGCGAGGTCTGGATCAACAGCGGGCCCCTGTTCGACGCCATACGCGCGTCTACCGCGATGCCCACCGTGTTTACGCCGCATCACCACATGGGGCGGGTGCTGGTGGACGGCGGACTGCTCAATCCGGTGCCGATTGCGCCGGCGCTGAATCACGACGTGGACCTGATCATTGCCGTGACTCTCAACGGCAGACAGGAAGGGGCGCTGGATATCGCCGCCGCGGGCGTGGATCTGGGGGCCCCGGAAGTTCCCGGTATCTTCGACCTCATCTCCATGACCGTGGACACCATGCAGACATCGATTTCACGGATGAAGCTGGCGGCCTACTCGCCGGACATCGTGATCGAGATCCCCCGGAATGTCTGTACATTCTACGATTACCACAAGGCGGAAATGCTCATCGACCTGGGCCGCGAGAAGGCGCAGGCCGTGCTCGGCCCGGTGGACTGACTACCAGGGGAACGTGGTCGTGACGCTGAACACGATCCGGTCGTCGTTCGCGTTGGCGCCGCCGGTGTCCTTGAAGTCCCCGTCCAGATCCGTGTCGTAGTAGCCGACCTCGAGGTCGAAGTTGCCAATGCTTCGGCCCAGAGCCACCGACCAGTCGGCGTATTCCTCCAGCCCGGTATCGTCGGCGAATTCCTCATCGAGAGCGTCACCGTCGGTATAGCCGGCATGCAGGCCGAGCCAAAGCCCCAGAGGCAAGTCGAATGAGGCGTTGGCGTCCACGTACCAGGCCGGTTCGCCGATGCCGAAAAAATTGTCCGTGTAGTAGTAGGTGGCATCCAGCCAGCGCCAGCCGGCGCCGAAATAGACCTCGCCGTAGTCCAGCCCGTCCGATGCGCCAGGGTAGTTGTAATAGATGATCCCCATGTCCAGGGAGAAATCGTCGCCGAACTCCGGCGCATAGCCCGCATACCAGTTGAGCTCGATGTCCTCGTTACAGCAGTCGTCGAAGTCCACGTTGCTGCCCCACAGCCCCACGTAGCCGCCGCTGTCGCCCTCGAAGTCGATGCTGCCCTGTAGCGCGGGGTCCTCCGCCGTCTGGCTGATGCCTCGAAACACGTAGTCCGAGGTCGCCGTCCACGTGGAGCTGAGTTCAGCGAACAGCGGTGTCGGCAGGAGAGCGGTGGCCGCCAGCCAGAGCATGAATCGTCGCATCGTGGGTTACCTCAATAGGCCTGAAGGATGGCGTTTCCGGATCACGGGGCTTCGAAGAGACGCAAAGGATAGTCGTGGAACAATCCGGGGGGAAGACGATCAAATGCCGGCCGCCGTGGCCTCGGACCGGCCACCGGGAATCAAGGGTGGATTCAGGCCTTGTCGGGGCGACTCTGGATGACCCCCTTGCGGAAGCGCCTCAGGTTCACGGTGACATCGGCCACCCGTTTGGCCCAGCCCTGTTGAGAAGCCTTGAGAGGGCTGGCATCGAAGTAGGCCTCCTCGAAGGCGGTCACGAGTTCCGGCTGATGTTCGAGGCAGTGGCGCCGGAACTTTGCCAGCTCCCGGCCGACGAAGAGGACCATGGCGGGGGTGGGTCGGGGATAGACGCGGGCCCTGCCGAGATCCACGAACCCGAGGTCTCCGTCCTGGAGGGTGAGAAAATTGCCCTTCAGCGCGTCATCGGTCACGACGCCCCGGGCGTGGGCCGCGGCAAGCAGGCGCGCCGCCTGGCGGGCCTCGACCAGCCCGAAGCAGTCCACCGGCGAGCCAGGCAGATAGCTGCGCACGTACTCCATGATTGCCTTTTTGTCGTGGTCGCGGCGGCGGTATCCCACGCTACGCGGAAAGGGCAGCCCTTCGAGGCGCGATAGGGCCTCATGCTCGATTTTCCACAGCGGCCGGGGATGCTGGGTGCCGGGGTCCCACGTAAAGCGCTTCAACACGAAGCGCTGATCCAGGACAAACACCTCCCGCAAGGCATCCCGGCGCCGGCGGGTGCGGACGTTCTCGGCGTGCCGGGCGGCATCGAGGATACGTTCTACCTCGGCTTCATCGACGCTTTCGTTGCGGGAGTTGCCGGCCACGCTTGCTCACCTTCGACCACTGCCTGTTGCCCGCGTCGGGGAGTTACCGCCAGGGCAGACACGAGAACCATAGCGCATGGCCGCGGCGTGCGTCCGTACCGGCCGTGCCGGATGTGAAGCCGGGCTGGGATATGATGAACCGATGATCGCTGTCAGCGCCGTCATTATCACCTTCAACGAAGAGCAGGACCTGCCCCGCACCCTGGCGGCTCTGGACTGGGCGGATGAGATCCTCGTCGTGGATTCCGGTAGCACCGACGCCACCCTCAAGATCGCTGCCGCCACCCCGAAGTGCCGGATTCTGCACCGCGATTTCGACGGGTACGGGCCGCAGAAACGCCATGCCGTGGAGCAGGCCGCCCACGACTGGGTGTTCAGCGTGGATGCCGATGAGGTCGTGAGCCCCGAGCTGGCGGATTCGATCCGCGGCCTGCTGGCCGCCGGAGAGCCGCCCCGTGCGGGCTACGAAGTCCAGCGGCGTCTGTGTTTTCTCGGCCGGGAGTTCCGGTTCGGCCGCGAGTCCAATGCGCCGGTGCTGCGTCTGTTCGATCGCAGAAGAGGCGCGGTGCAGGATGTGCCGGTTCACGAACGGGTGGAGATCGAGGGCGCGGCCGGCCGGCTCGACGGGACCCTGCTCCACTACAGCTACCGGGACCTGGATGACTACTTCGACAAGTTCAACAAGTACACAACGGCCGTTGCACACAAGATGCGGAGCCGGGGGAAAACGGCATCAGCATGGGATTTCGCTGTTCGTCTGCCGGTGGCGTTTCTTACTTACTATTTCGTGCATGGCAACGTACTGAACGGATTTCCCGGTCTTGTCTGGTCGATCCTGTCTGCCTACTACCGGGCGGTGCGCTACCTGAAGCTCTACGAGCTGGATCGGCTCCCTTCCCGCTGACCGGGTCGCCGGCGTACCGGCGTCCCCGCGAGAGAAGCGTTTCGTCAAACTAGTCGGGGAGTGGAACACCGGGCGGGATCTCCAGCCCGGCATGGCGGTCATCCGAAAGGCCTTCGAGCCTCTTTGGCAGCGCGCCCGGGCTGTTCCCGTTGGCCACGTTCAGGAGGGTCTTGCCGTCCGCCAGGCAGGGCACGACGGATCGGCGCCAGCACGATTCGACCGGGGCCAGCGCGTCTTCGGATGGCCGTGGTCAGGTAGACTTCGGCCGCACCTTGAAATTGCCTTTGCCCTCGTCATAGTCGAGCTCGATGAGGCCCCGGGCCTGGGCGTCTTTCAGCATGTCGGAAAAGCTGCCGTAGCCGTAGTAGGTTTCGCTGAATCCCGGATGAACCCGCCGAATGGTCTGTTTGACCATGGAACCCCAGAGCTGATCGTAATCCGCGTCCAGCGACTCCACGATCTCGACCAGCCGCTCCATGGCCTCGGTCTTTTTGTCTCTGTTCGCGGTCTTCCGGCCACGCACTTTCTTCGCCTGTCTGGCGAGGTCGTCGTAGTAGATGAACTCGTCACAGCTCGTGATCAACAGGTCGGACGTGGAGCTCTTGACGCCGCAGCCCAGAACGCGTTTGTCGTTCTCCTTGAGCTTGGAGACCAGCGGCGAGAAGTCACTGTCACCGGATATGAGCGCAAAAATGTCGATGTGAGATTTCGAATAGCAGAGATCGATTGCGTCGACGACCATATGGATGTCGGCGCTGTTCTTGCCCCCCTGGCGCGTCTGGGGAATATCGATCATTTCCACCCCCTGGGCGTGGAATTCCCGGGTGAAATCCCGGTAACCGCTCCAGTCGCAATAGGCGCGCTTGAATACGATGCGACCCTTTTCCAGCAGGCGCTTTAGCACCAGCTCGATCCGGAACTTCCCCTCACCTTTCATATCTCGCGCGCCGAGCGCGAGATTCTCGAAATCCACGAAAACGGCGATCAGCGGCTCCTGAGCCATCGGGACTCTCCTTTATCCGTGCGCGAGCCGGCGAATTTCCTGAAGGGCCACCGAGGCCGTCGGGAAGTCCAGCGGACCGCTGGCCCGCATCTCGCGGGTTGTATGGCGTATGTGTTCGACGCGTTCTGACCGGGATTCCAGCCAGGCATCCACGGCCTCCGTGGCGGAACTCTCCGATCCGCCCCTTACGACCTGTTCCGCGAGCCGGCTCTGGAGGGTATACAGGTTCTCGCGGAGGCTGCCACGCGCCATGGCCTGCCAGTGACCGTCCACCGCCAGCCGCTCGATCTGATCGCGAATCCAGTCCAGATGCACATCTTCCCCAAGCCGGAAATACACGCTTGCCACGAAGGCAGCGCCACGTTGCGTGGTCTCCGCGACCTCGAGAATATCCAGCACGGCGGTCATCGGGCGAAGCGCCGCCATGCGTTCTGCGAGTTTCGCCGGCACCCCGGTTTCAGCATACAGGTCGCGGGCCTCCTCGTAGCGGGTCTGCTCGTGCCCGCAGAGCACGTCCTCGACGCTCCCGGCCAGATTGCTGGCGCCCGCGTGGTAGCGCTCCACTGCCGCGGCAATGTCACCAATGAGGTCGCGGCGGTCGAGGAACCACTGGGTCGCGTGTTTTATCAGTCGCTGCGTCTGCAGCATCATCGAGTACTGGACGTTCGCGTGCACGGAGTTGTCCAGCGCTTCGATGTCCTGCCAGACGGAGCGGATGTCGAAGACCTCCCGGGCGACGCTGAACGCGCGTGCCACCGCCGCGGCATCCGCACCGTTTTCTTCCTGCATCCGGAACGCAAACACGGACCCCATGCGATTGACGAGGCTGTTGGTGACGAGCGTGGCGACAATTTCCCGTGAAAGCGGGTGATCACTCATCTGGTCCTGATAGCGTTTGCGCAGCGGCGCCGGAAAATAGCTGACCAGCTCTTTGCCCAGATACGCATCCTCCGGAACGCTCGAGCGAATCATGTCGGCATACAGCGCGATCTTGCTGTAGCTCATGAGAACGGCAAGTTCGGGCCGGGTCAGTCCGCGGCCGGCCTTGCGGCGCTCCTCGATGGCCTCTTCGCCGGGCAGGAACTCGAGTTCGCGATCGAGCACGCCGTTTTTCTCGAGAAGGCGGATCAGCCAGGCATGTTCCCGGATCCGTTCGGCGGCGTGTACTTCCATGAGGCTGATCGCCTGGGTCTGGAGGTAGTTGTTCCTCAGGACCAGGTTGCTCACTTCGTCGGTCATGCCCATCAGGAGCTTTTCCCGGCGCGCCGGCGTCAGCCGCTGCCGTTTGCCGACCTGGTTGAGAAGGATCTTGATGTTGACCTCCCGGTCGGAGCAGTCCACACCCGCCGAGTTGTCGATGAAGTCGGTATTGATACGTCCGCCGTGCAGCCCGAACTCGATCCGGGCCAGCTGCGTGACGCCGAGGTTGCCGCCTTCGCCGACTACCTTGCAGCGCAGGTCCCCGGCATTGACCCGGACGCTGTCGCTGCTGCGGTCACCGACCTCGGCGTGGCTTTCGATACCGGCCTTCACGTAGGTGCCGATACCTCCGTTCCAGAGCAGGTCGCAGGGCATTCGCAGAATTGCCCGGATGAGCTCGTCGGGTGTCAGGCTCTTATCCTCGATCCCGAGCATGGACTGCACCTCGGGGGACAATCGGATCAGTTTCTCGGTGCGTTCAAAAACACCGCCACCCCGGGATATGAGCGTCGGATCGTAATCGGTCCAGCCGGAGCGGGGCATTTCGAAGAGTCTCTGGCGCTCGTCGAAGCTGCGCCCGGGGTCGGGTTCGGGATCCAGGAAAATATGCAGATGGTTGAACGCCGCGTTCAGCCGGATATGCCGCGACTGGAGCATGCCGTTGCCGAACACGTCGCCGCTCATGTCGCCGATTCCAACGGCCGTGAATTCATGGGTCTGGACATCGATGCCGATCTCGCGGAAATGCCGCTTGACGGCCTCCCAGCCGCCACGGGCCGTAATACCCATCTTCTTGTGGTCGTAACCTATCGAGCCGCCGGACGCGAAGGCATCTCCCAGCCAGAATCCGTAGTCGAGAGCCAGCTCGTTGGCGATGTCCGAAAACGTCGCCGTGCCCTTGTCCGCGGCGACGACGAGATAGTTATCGTCGCCGTCGTGGCGCACGACGGCCCCGGGCGGCGTGATTTCCCCGTCCACGAGATTGTCGGTAATGTCGAGTAGGCCCCGGATGAACGTCCGATAGCAGCCCACAACGGCCTTCATCAACACGTCGCGTGGGCCCGAGGGAAGCCGCTTGCAGACGAATCCACCCTTCGCGCCCACCGGCACGATCAACACGTTCTTGACGGCCTGGGCCTTCATCAGGCCGAGAACTTCCGTGCGGAAATCCTCTCTGCGGTCGGACCAGCGCAACCCGCCCCGGGCGACCTTGCCGCCCCTTAGGTGGACGCCTTCCACGGTGGGAGAGTGAACAAATACCTCGAAGCGCGGCCGCGGCTTCGGCAGATCCGGGATCAGCGCCGGATTGAGCTTCAGCGACAGGTAGGGTTTTGCTTGCCCGTCCGGGTCCGGCTGAAAGTAGTTTGTCCTCAGTGCCGCGCGGATCACCGCCCTGAAGCCGCTCAGAATGCGGTCCGCGTCCAGGCTGACCACCGAGTCCATCGCATGGTCCAGGGCCTGGGCAGTGCTCAGCGCCTGCCGTTCCCGGCGCTTTTCGGGCATTGCCGGGTCAAACCGGGCCCGGAAATTGTCGATCAGCAGCGCCGCGATGCGGGGATGGCTGGTCAGAACCTCTTCCATGTAGCTCTGGCTGAACGGCATCCCGGTCTGTAGCAGATAGCGTGAACAGGCCCGCAGCAGTGAGATCTCTCGCCAGTCGAGATCGGCCAGCAGGATCAGCCGGTTGAATCTGTCGTTGTCGGCCCGCCCGTGCCAGATGTTGTCGAAAGCGGCCTGGAACGACTCGTTTGCCCGGGCGAGGTTCAGGCGCCGGTCGACGGACAAGCGCATCTCGAAATCCTGGATCCAGACCACGAACCCCGAGTCGAGACGGACCTTGTAGGGACGCTCGCTGATCACCCGCAGGCCCATGTTCTCCAGCATCGGGAGTACATCCGACAGCGGCAGCGGCTCCTCGGCGCGAAACAGCTTGAAGCGCACGTGCTGCTCGGGGAACGTAGGCGGCCGGTAGAGGCTCATCCGCAGTTCGTCGGGATTGGCGACCGTGGCATCCAGCCGCTCGATGTCGAAGGTGGCTTCTCTGGTCGGCACGTCTTCCTGATAGGCCGCCGGAAACGCATCCGCGTACTTGCGCCAGAGATCCAGTCCGGTCTCCTCGCCCAGCCGGTCCACGAGTTCGCTCCGGATCCGGTCTTTCCAGGTTCGTACCGCGTCTTCCAGGCGCCGCTCGAGACCGCGAATCTGAATACGTGGTGACGCTTCCGGGTCGGTGCGAATGATCAGATGGACCCGTGCGAGATTCGACTCGGACATCTTGACTGTCGATTCCACGGCGGTGCCGCCGAGGGCCTCCATCAGGATGTCCTGGATGCGCTCCCGGACCTGGGTGTTGTAACGGTCCCTCGGCACGAAGACCAGACAGGAATAGAAGCGCCGGAAGGCGTCACGGCGGAGAAACAGCTTGACCCGCTGCCGTTCCTGAAGGCTCGCGATCCCGTTGCTGATGCGAAAGATCTCCGCGACGGTGGCCTGCAGCAATTCGTCCCGCGGGTAGGTTTCGAGGATGTGCAGCAGCGCCTTGCCGCCGTGGCTGTCGGACCGAAAGCCCGAGCTGTCCATGACCTGGCGGATCTTGGCCCGCAGGAGCGGGATGTCCCGGGGGCTCTGGCTGTAGGCGACCGAAGTCCACAGCCCCAGAAAGCGCTTCTCGCCGGTGACCTTGCCCGCCGAGTCGAAGGTCTTCACGCCGACGTAGTCGAGATAGCCCGGCCGATGGACGGTGGCCTTGGCATTCGCCTTGGTAATGACCAGCAGGTCCTTGGACCGAACCTGTCTGCGGATCGAGGCGGACAGGGGCCGGCCGGAACTGCGGGGGGCCCGGCTGGGATTGCGGAGGATCCCCAGGCCGGTGCCCGGCCGCGCCTGCAGCGCGATGGCATCGTCCTGGGTGACCAGATCGTATTCCCGGTATCCGAGGAAGGTGAAGTTCTCGTCTTCCATCCACTCGATCATCGCCCGGCTCTCGGCAATCACCTCCGGGTCCAGCGGCGGCGGATTGCGGTCCAGATCGTCCGCGATTTCCCGAGCCCGGGTGCGCATGATTCCCCAGTCCTCGACGGCGGATCGAACGTCACTGAGGGTGGCGAGCAACTCATCGCGCAGGGCATCGAGGCTCGCGAGATTCGAGTCCCGGTCGATTTCCAGACGCAGAAAGGACTCGTTGATAGCGTCGGGCGCCGTGCCGTCCTCGTCGAGGACGCGGATCAGGGCGCCGTCTGAGTCCCGCTGCACGCGCAGCACGGGATGCACGGTGAGATGGACATAGGGCCCGCGCGAGTTCACGACCATGGCGGTGGAGTCCACAATAAAGGGCATATCGTCATTCACGATCTCGACGATCGTGTGGGACGACTGCCAGCCGTCGGTTTCGCGCTCCGGGTTGTAGACCCGTACGAGCGGCGTGCCCGGAAGGCGCTGGTCGGCGAGGGCTACATGGGCCAGCGCTCCACCGGCCAGGTCCTCGGGCTTGCGGACGCGCAGATCATCCAGCCCAACCGTGCGGTAGTACTGGTCGAGAAAGCCTGGCATGTCGCCGATACGGCCGCGATCCGAAGCGTCGCGGGCGATCTCCCCCGTGCGTTCAATCAGGCGCTTGCGGGCGTCTGCGGTGCGGCGATACATGGTCGCTTTGTTCTCCGGCATGCAGCCGATGCTGTGCCTATTCTAGCGTCCCCCGGGTTTGCCGCGAGCCTGGATCTAATCCGGTTTCTGCAGATCGTCTTTGACAGCGGCGAGGAATCGACAGGCCTCACCGCCGGTCACACAGCGATGATCGAAGGTCAACGACAGCGGAATTCGCCGGTGGACTTCAATGCCGCCCAGGACCGGCACGACATCATGCTGGATCCCGCCGGACCCCATGATGGCGATTGTTGGCGGTACGACCACCGGCGTGGCATAGCGGCCGGCCATCATGCCGAAATTCGACAGCGTGATCGTGAAATCGCGCATCTCCTCGGGTTTGACCGTCCGCTCGCGGGTAGCGACCTTGATCCGGTTCAGGTCCTCCCGAAGAGCCGCCGAGTCTTTTCCTTCGACGCCGCGAATCACCGGCACGATCAGACCGTCGGGTGTATCCACGGCGATCGCTATGTCCACCCGGGCCTCCAGCTGGCGGTTCAGGGCCTCTCCGTCGTAGAACCCGTTCAGGGCGGGCTCGGCCCGGCAGCCGGATGCCATGGCCCTCAGCAGCCGGGCGGTGATGTCCTGTCCGGGCAGCCACCCCTGGATGTCCGCATCATCGAATATGGTGCACGGGCATACCGAGTCCCGCGAAGCGGACATGCTTTGCGCCATGGCCCGGCGGGGGCCGCGCAGCGGTTCCGGCTTGCCCGCCGGCAGCGGCGCCACCGGTGCGGGTGCGCGTGCGGGGCGGGACCCCCGGCCGGCAGCCTGTTCCGCGCGGGCGCGCACATCATCCGAGGTCACCCGTCCATGCCGGCCGGTTGCGCTGACCGACTGAAGGTCTATGCCCAGCCGCCGCGCGAGGGCGCGCACCGCCGGCGCCGCCTTCACCCGGCCCTTGCTCCGGCGCCGGCTCCCGCCCGCGATAGCGGTTTCTTCGACCAGCTCATCGCTGACCGGCATGGCACCCACCACGGTGCCGGTGTCTCGGTCTCCCGACGAAGCGGCCGACTTGTCGTTCTCGGACCCGTCGGGCTGCTCCGGCGCGGCGTCGCCCGCTTCGCCCTCGCCGGTGTCGATGTCGATCAGTGGCTTGCCTGTCTCGACAATGTCTCCGTCGCCGGCGTGCAGGCGCGCGACCACGCCGGTGTAGGGCGAGGGGACTTCGACAACGGCCTTGGCGGTCTCCACTGAGACCAGCGGCTCGTCGGTGCGCACCGTGTCGCCTTCCTTGACATGCCAGCTGACGATTTCTGCTTCGGGCAGGCCCTCGCCAAGGTCCGGCAGATTGAACGTCTTCATGATGTGCTCCCGATCATGCGCGCTAGTCTTCGAAGGTCTTCTTCACGGCATCGGCAATCCGCTGAATCCCCGGCAGATACTGCATCTCCAGCCGGAACAGCGGCATGACCGTGTCGTACCCGGTCACTCGCTGGATCGGCGCCTCGAGGTCGTAGATGGCTTTTTCGGCCACTTCGGCGGCGACTTCCGCGCCGACGCCGAAACTCCTTGCCGCCTCGTGAACGATCACCAGCCGGCCGGTCTTCTCGACCGATTCCAGAATCGTTTCCATGTCGATGGGACTGATCGTCGCCAGATCGATGACCTCGCAGTCTATTCCGTCCTCGGCGAGGGCGCTTGCGGCTTTCATCGTCTCCAGCGTGGAAGCACCCCAGGTAACGAGCGTGCAGTCCGCGCCCTCGCGCAGGATGTAACAGGTGTCCAGCGGCAGCGCTTTCCCGTCGTCCGCAACCTCCTGCTTGGCCAGCCGATAGATTCGTTTCGGTTCGAGAAATACCACCGGGTCCGGGTCGCGGATGGCTGCCAGCAGGAGGCCGTAGGCGCGAGTGGGAGAGGAGGGGATGACGACACGAATACCGGGCATGTGAGCAAACAGTGCCTCGGTGCTTTCGGAGTGGTGCTCCGGCGCATGGATGCCGCCACCGAACGGCGCCCGGAGCACCATGGGGCAGTGCAGCCGGCCTCGGGTTCGATGCCGAAGCCGGCCGGCGTGATTGATCATCTGGTCCACCGCCGGGTAGATGAATCCCATGAACTGAATTTCCGCGACCGGGCGCATGCCCTGGGCAGCCATGCCGATGGACATGCCCGCGATCATGCTCTCGGCGAGCGGCGTATCCATCACCCGATCGGGCCCGAAGCGCGACTGGAGCCCGGCGGTTGCCCTGAAGACCCCGCCATTGACACCGACGTCCTCGCCCAGAACCATCACCCGCTCGTCATGCTCCATTTCCCAGGCCAGTGCCATCGTCACAGCCTCGATCAGCGTGACCTTGGCCATCAGTGGGAACCTCCCTGGTGCTCCTGGTAGCGGATTGCCGTGTCGCGCTGCTCCTCCATGGCGTCGGGCAACTTGTCGTACATGTAGTCGAACATCGACTCCACGGGCTGCGGGGCGGTCTCGAGATATTCCTCCACCGCTGCCTCCACCTCGCCTGCGCATTCGGCTTCCAGCGCGGCCTGCCGGTCGTCGTCCCACAAGCCGCTGGCATCCAGCCACGCACGCAGCCGGATCAACGGTTCGAAACGCCAGGCATCTTCCACTTCTTCCTTGTCACGGTAGCGGCTCGCGTCGTCCGCCGTCGTGTGATCGCTCAGCCGGTAGGTCACGGCCTCCACCAGGCTGGGGCCGTCTCCGTTGCGCGCCTGCTCCAGTGCTTCTTCCATGGTCTGGCGGACGGCGAGCACGTCATTGCCGTCAACCTGAACTCCCCGGATACCGGCGGCAACGGCCTTCTGGGCGAGGGTTTCCGTGGCGGTCTGGATTTCGAGCGGCACCGAGATCGCCCACTTGTTGTTGACCACCACGAACACCGCGGGCAGCTGTCTGGCGCCGGCCAGATTGAGTGCTTCGTAGAACGCGCCTTCCGAGGTGCCGCCGTCGCCGATGACCGAGACGGCGCAGCGGCGTTCACCGCGCAGCTTGAAGGCCATCGCGGCACCGGCTGCGTGGAGGCACTGGGTGGCAATCGGCACGCACCAGGCGAAATCATGCGCTGGACCGGAAAAGTCGTTCCCGCGTTCGTCCCCGCCCCAGTAGAGCAGGACCTCGGTCATGCGCACGCCGCGCCACAGCTGCGCGCCGTATTCCCGGTACATCGGAGCGAAGCAGTCCTCGATCCGCATGGCCGAGCCCACACCGACATGCGCGGCTTCATGCCCTAGACTGGATGCGTAGGTGCCCAGTTTGCCGGTGCGCTGAAGGTTGACCGCCTTGGTGTCGAAGATGCGGGTGAGAGTCATGAGGCGGTACATTTTCAGCACCTCCTCCGAATCGCGGGCAAAGCCAGGCAGTTCGTCCACCAGCCGGCCCTCCGGGTCGAGGATCTGGCGGTGCGGGACCTCGAAACGGGCAATCGTCTTCAATGAAGACCTCCTCCTGAAATTCAAGCCGGCCCGCCACCCGAACGGATCCGGGCGCCTGATGGATGGCTTCGGGTGGCCCGGGCCTGAAACCCATCAGCGCCGGGGCTTAAGTGGCGCGGGATTATACATGGTTTCTCGCCCGGCACCGGGCCGCAACTGCTTGATGCGACGCAACATTTCTGTTGCAATGCGAAACCTTTGAGGCCGAGGTGGGAACATGAAAAGGCGCGAACTGGAGGACGGGATCCATCGGGACCTTGCGGACCGGCTGACCTACTCGGGATATCTGCGCCTTGACCGGGTCCTCGACGCCCAGTTCCCGCTCAGCAAGCCGGCCCACCATGACGAGATGCTGTTCATCGTCCAGCATCAGGTAGCCGAGCTATGGTTCAAGCTGGTCCTGCACGAGCTCGGCGCGGCGATCGCGAATCTGCGCGCCGACACCATCGAGCCCTGTTTCAAGATCCTTGCCCGCGTCAAGCTCGTTCAGCAGCAGCTGTTCAACCAGTGGAGCGTTCTCGAGACGATGACCCCCAGCGAGTACGCCGAGTTTCGCCACGTGCTCGGACCGGCGTCCGGCTTCCAGTCTGCCCAGTACCGGCATTTCGAGTTTTTGCTCGGCAACAAGGACGAGGCCTACCTGTCGGTGTTCTCGCACGATCCCGTGCTTCACGAACGCCTGCGGTCCGTCCTGGAGGCGCCCAGCTTGTATGACGAGTTTCTGCGTTATCTGCACCGGCGGGGTTTGCCGGTGCCGGCCGAGCGGGTCGAAAGAGACTGGCGCCAGCCTTATGAGCGCCACGATGGCGTGGTGGCGGTGCTCAAGGACATCTACGAGAACACGGACACGTACTGGGACGCGTATGACCTGTGCGAAACACTCGTGGACCTGGAGGCCAATTTCCAGCTCTGGCGTTTCCGCCATTTGAAAACCGTGGAACGAATCATCGGCTTCAAGCGCGGCACGGGTGGATCGTCGGGCGTCAATTTTCTGCGCAAGGCGCTGGATATCCGGTTGTTCCCCGAGCTGATCGACGTGCGGACCGAGCTGGGTTAGGCGTCTTCGGCCTCGTCTTCCAGCGCCGGCGGCCCAAGGGCCCGGGCTCGCTGAAGCAGCTGCTCCAGGACGCCGGCAAGGCGCTTGCGGTCCGAGGCCGGCAGATCGTCCAGCAGCGCCTGTTCGTATTTCAGCAGGACCGGTGTCAGGCGGGTAAAAATGCGCTCGCCGTCCGCGGTGAGCTCGAGCATGGACCGGCGCCGGTCTGCATCCGCGAATTCCCGGCGGATCCGCCCGGCCGAGGTCAGCCGTGCCACGGCGCGGCTGACCGCCACCTTGTCCATCGCGGTCCGCGCGGCTACCTCGCCGGCGGAAATGCCGGGAAATCGGCCGAGTACTGCCAGGATCCGCCATTCAGCGATCGAGAGGCCGAAATGGTCCGAGTACGCTTCGGCCATCGCCGCGCTCACGGTATTCGACAACACCGAGAGGCGATAGGGCAGGAAGTCCTCGAGAATCAGGTTGTTCATGATGCGCCGCAGCTTGTTGCGAAGGCCCTCTGGGCCGTATAATTAGTTTCAAATGTAACTAATTTCACCGTCCGCGTTCAAGCCCGCCTGTTGGGCTGGGCGCTGGCGTTGTCATGACCTGGAGGAGACCCCCATGACAGCAGCCCCATCGAACCCCCTGGGCATCGACGGTTTCGACTTCATCGAATTTGCCGCACCGGATGCGGAAGTTCTCCATGACCTGTTTCGCCGCATGGGCTTTACCGCCGTGGCCAGGCACAGGGATCTGGCGATCACCCTGTATCGGCAGGGCGCGGTCAACTTCCTTGTCAACGAGGAGTCCGACAGCTTCGCGGCCGATTTCGCCCGACGCCACGGGCCGTGTGCCTGCGGGTTCGCCATCCGTGTCGCCGATGCGCCCGAGGCGCTGGCCCATGCGCTGGCCAACGGGGCGAGCCCGGTGACGGAGCGCGGCGACACCCTGGCCGTCAAGACGCCGGTCATACACGGCATCGGCGACAGCGTGCTGTATCTCGTGGATCGCTACGGTGACCGGACGGTTTTCGACACCGAGTACGAATACATCGAGGGCGTGGATCGGCATCCCGAAGGTTACGGCATGACGTACATCGATCACCTGACCCACAACGTCTATCCGGGCAACATGGACACCTGGGCCGATTTCTACGAGCGCATATTCAATTTCCGGGAAATCCGCTACTTCGACATCAAGGGTCAGCAGACCGGTCTGGTCTCCCGTGCGATGACGGCCCCGGACGGCATGGTGCGGATTCCCATCAACGAGGCGACCGACGACAAGTCACAGATCGCCGAGTACCTGGAGGAATACAAGGGCGAGGGTATCCAGCACATTGCCCTGTTTACCGACGACATCTACGCGACCGTTGAACAGCTTCGCTCCCGCAGCCTGGAATTTCTGGACGTGCCGGACACCTATTACGAGATGGTGGACGAGCGTATTCCGGGCCACAACGAAGATCTCGAGAGAATGGGCGCCAACCGCATTCTCATCGATGCCGATACCCGGACCCAGCGCCAGCTGCTACTGCAGATATTTACCCAGACCTGTATCGGTCCCATCTTCTTCGAGATCATTCAGCGCAAGGGCAATGAGGGATTCGGTGAAGGCAATTTCCAGGCCCTGTTCGAATCCATCGAGCGCGATCAGATGCGCCGTGGCGTGATCTGAGGGTGGGCTTACGGTGAACAAGTGGATCAGTTTTCCGCGCATCGAGGGCGAAGCCTCCCGGCAGGCCCACGCCGCTCTCCCCGAAGGCACCTATGAGCGCGAGCTGGGCAAGGAAGGCTTTTTCGGCCCGGCCACGCACATGTACCATCGCCGCCCGCCGACGGGCTGGTCGCGATTCGAGGGGCCGCTGCGGCCGCGCGCCTTCGATGCCGGGAAGCTCCGCGGCCACGGGCCTTCGCCCTGGGACGCGGCGGTGCTTCTGCACAACGCCCATGTGGGCTTTCGCTACTGGACATTGCATAACAGCATGGACCATCTGGTACGGAATTCCGACGGCGATGAACTGATCTTTGTGCACTCAGGGGCGGGCGAGATGTTCTGTGATTACGGTCATCTCGCGATCACGGCCGGCGACTACGTCGTGCTCCCCAGGGGAACGATGTGGCGTATCGAATGCGAATCGGCCATGGACATGCTTCTGATCGAGGCCACCAACGACAGCTACCGCCTGCCGGACAAGGGCCTGGTCGGGCCGCACGCCATTTTCGACGAAGCGATGCTGGATACGCCGGCGATCGACGACGCATTTCGCGCTCAGTCCGCGGACGACGAATGGCGCGTGGTCGTGAAGCGCCGTGGTCAACTTTCGACGATCACCTATCCGTACAATCCGCTGGACGCGGTGGGCTGGAAGGGTGACCTCGCACCCGTCAGGATCAACTGGCGTGATATCCGTCCGCTGATGAGTCACCGCTACCATCTGCCGCCGTCAGCTCACACCACATTTCTCGCCAGGCGGTTCGTCGTCTGCACGTTTGTGCCACGCCCGTTCGAAACGGATGCCGACGCGCTGAAAGTGCCGTTTTTCCACAACAACGACGACTACGATGAGGTCCTCTTCTATCACGCCGGCGAGTTCTTCTCCCGTGACAACATTCATCCCGGCATGATCACTCTGCACCCCTGTGGCTTCACTCATGGCCCGCACCCGAAGGCTCTGGGCAACATGCTGCAGCAAAAGGCGCCGGGTACCAATGAAGTGGCGGTCATGCTGGATACGCGGGATGCGCTCGAGGTGAGCGCGCTCGCCGAAACCGTGGAATGGGACGGCTACGTGGATTCGTGGCGGGCCTGAACCGCCGGCCGCGGGGTAGCGGCCCCGCGCCGTTCCGAAAAACCAGAAAGGATCTGCGAACATGAAGCTAGCGAGTCTTTCCGAAGGCGGCCGCGACGGCACCTTGATCGTCGTCAGCCGGGACCTTTCCAGAGCGGCGAAGGCGGATGCGGTGGCGCCCACCCTGCAGGCGGCGCTCGAAAACTGGGCCGACGTCGAGACAGATCTGGCGGTGCTGGCCGGCCGGCTCGAAGACGGGTCCGCCAGCGCGGCATTTGACCTGGACTGGAACGGCCTCGCCTCACCGCTGCCGCGGGCCTTTCAGTTTCTCGACGGCAGCGCCTACCTGCCGCATGTCGAACGCGTGCGTCGGGCCCGTGGAGCGGAGATGCCGCCGAGCTTCCTGACCGATCCGCTCATGTATCAGGCCGTATCGGACGGCTTCCTGCCGCCGCGCGGCACGATTCCGGCGGGCAGCGAGGATTTCGGTATCGACTTCGAGGCCGAGGTCTGTGTGATTACCGGCGATGTGCCCATGGGCGTTTCCGCAGATGAGGCGGAAGCCGGCATCCGGCTCCTGTGCCTGATCAACGATGTCTCGCTGCGTAACCTGATTCCCGCCGAGCTCGGGAAGGGTTTCGGATTTGTCCAGTCCAAGCCCCGGTCAGCCCTCTCTCCCGTGGCGGTCACGCCCGACGAGCTGGGTTCCGCCTGGTCGGGGGGCAAGATCCATTTGCCTTTACTCACCCACTACAACGGTGAACTGTTCGGCCGTCCGGAATGTGGCGAGGACATGCAGTTCGGCTTCCCGGAGCTGATCGCGCACGCGGCGAAGACCCGGCCCCTGGGGGCGGGCACCATCATTGGTTCGGGCACGATCGCCAACCAGGACGAGAGCGTCGGGGCCTCATGCCTCGCCGAACGGCGCATGCTGGAAATTATTGCTGAAGGCAAGCCGAAAACCCCATTCATGCGATTTGGCGACACGGTGCGGATCGAAATGCTGGATGCCGCCGGGCAGAGTATTTTCGGCCGCCTCGAGCACACCGTCGAGGCGGCCTGACCGACGTGAGCGGTCTCGCCCTGCACAGCTACTGGCGCAGCTCCGCTGCCTACCGGGTCCGCATCGCCCTGGGTCTGAAGGAGCTGGACTGGCGTACCGCGGGTGTTCATCTCGTGCGTGACGGCGGGGAACAGCACTCCGACACCTATCGCCGCCTCAATCCCCAGGGCCTCGTGCCGACTCTGGAGACCGACGCAGTCGTCCTGACACAGTCGATGGCAATCATCGAGTACCTGGACGAACGTTTCCCCGAACCGCCCCTGTTGCCCGCCGACGCCGCGGGCCGGGCCAGGGTGCGCGCTCTGGCCCAGATTGTCGCCTGCGATATCCATCCGCTGAACAACCTGCGCGTTCTGCAGTGGCTCAGGAACCATCTCGGCGCGGACAAAGGCCAGCGCAATCAGTGGTACCGGCACTGGATTTCGGAGGGGTTCAACGCACTGGAGGCGCTGCTCAGAAACAGCCGGGCCACCGGGCGTTACTGCCACGGAGACACGCCTTCGCTGGCCGACCTGTGTCTGATACCGCAGGTTTACAACGCGATCCGCTATGAATGCGATCTCGAGGCGTATCCGGAGATTCGCCGGATCAATACCGCCTGCCTGGAACTCGACGCGTTCGCCAAGGCAGTGCCGGAGGCCCAGCCCGACGCCTGATCCGTTGCTAGACTCTCACTTGCTGACGGAAGCGGGAGGCGATCTTGAGCAACGTCAAGGTGTTTGTCTTTCTGGCCGGCCTTACGGCGCTGTTTGGCGTCGTGGGCGGGGCCGTGGGGGGCCAGACCGGCATGCTGGCGGCCCTCGGGCTGGCCTTCATCATGAATTTCTACATGTACTTCAATTCGTCGAAGACGGTGTTGAAGGCCTACCGGGCGGAAACGGTCAGCCCCGAACAGGCCCCCGAACTGTACGCCATGGTTGACCGGCTTCGTCAGAACGCCGGTCTGCCAATGCCGACCGTGGCCATTGCGCCGCAGCGGCAGGCCAATGCATTTGCGACTGGCAGAAATCCGGAGCATGCGGTTGTGTGCGTAACCCGGGGCCTGCTCGACCTCGTCGATGCCGATGAGCTTGAAGGCGTGCTGGCCCACGAACTCGGGCACGTGAAAAACCGTGACATGTTGCTGCAGACCATTTCGGCGAGCCTGTCGGGAGCGATCACCAATCTCGCGCGGGTCGGCGCCTACGCGCCCATGGGCGGGCAGCGGGGCCAGCGCTCGGCCCTCGCGCCCTTGCTGGCAATCCTGTCGCCGATTGCCGCGATGATTCTGCAGTTCGGCATCAGCCGTTCTCGGGAGTTCAAGGCCGACGCCGCGGGCGCGGAAATTTCGGGCAAGCCGCTGGCGCTGGCGAGTGCCCTGGAGAAGCTGCAGGCCGGCGCAAGGCGTACACCGATGAATATTGCGCCGTCCATGGCGCCGCTGGCCCAGGTCAATCCCCTGTCAGCGTTCTCCGGGGGCCTTGCCAGCCTGTTCTCGACCCATCCTCCGACCGAGGAGCGGGTAGAGCGGCTGAAGAAGCTCGCTCAATCCGGGGCTTGAGACGGGGAGTGGGTCCGGCCGGGGCCGTCATATTCGACTGCGACGGCGTTCTCGTCGACTCCGAGCCGCTGGCCCTCGAAGTGATGGCCGGCGAGCTGGCGGCCCTGGGACTGCACCTGGAGAACGCCGAAATCCATCGCCGCTTTACCGGGCGAAGCCTTGCGGACTGTCAGCGCATTATTGGACAACTCACGCCCCACCCCGACGTCGAGGGTTTTGCGTCGCGGTTCGAGACCCGGCTGGGCGCGGTGTTCGAGGCGCGCCTCCAGCCCGTGGACGGCATCGGAGACGTGCTGACGGCACTCGCCGCCGCGAACCGCCTCGTCGCAGTCGCCTCCAGCGGCAGCCAGGCGAAGATCCGCCGCAGCCTGCAGCTCACCGGGCTCGGGGCATTCTTTCCGTCATCGCGGGTGTTCAGCGCCGAAGACGTGTCCGAAGGAAAGCCCGCGCCGGACCTGTTTCTGCACGCGGCCGGCTTGATCGGCGTTCCCCCGGCACACTGCACGGTCGTTGAGGATTCGACCCCCGGCCTGATGGCGGCTACCGCGGCCGGCATGCGGGTCGTCGCCCTGGTGCGCCCGGGAACGCTGCCCGTCGAAGTGCCGCCGGGCGCCGAGGTCGCGACCGATACCCGGATGTTGCCGAGGCTGTTGCGCGCTGACCGGGTGGAGAATGAGGCGTGATGGTCTTCAGCGCGGATGAGAACGGTCGTACCCGGCGACCGGGGCTGCTCCGGATCAGGCCCTGCTGCTGGGCCGCTCCCGCACTTCGGTGTGCCACCGGGCCAGGTGCGGGCGCGACTCGCCGTAGCCGAGCTTGATCGCCCGGGCGAAATCGATAATGCACAGTGCCGTGATGTCCGCAATGGTGAACCCGCCACCGGCGATGTAGCGGACGTCCGTCAGGCGGGTGTCCAGTTGGTCGTAAAACGCCTGCAGACGGGCGCGGCCGCGGGCCGCCAGTTCGGGAATCGCCGGATCGCCGGTGCGTCCGGCCACTGCTCGGTCGGCGTAGTTCGGCGCACTGTTGCGGAAGGCCTCTGCCACGGGAATACCGCCGTCGAACTCGACCAGTCGCTGCCAGCGTCCAACAAGGGCCCGGGACCGGGGGTCCGTGCCCATCAGCGGCGGGTCCGGCTGCAGCTCCTCGAAATAGCGGCTGATCGCGACGGATTCGTCGATTGTGGTCCCGTCGTCGAGGACGAGCGTGGGCAACAGGCCGCGGGGATTGATGGCGAGAAAATCGGCGCCGAGATTCTCGCCGCCAACGATGTCGATCTCCACCCGTGGCACCTCAATGCCTTTTTCGGCGAGAAAGATCCTCACGCGACGGGGATTGGGGGCGAGCGGCGCATCGTAGAGCTTCATGAGGAGAAGGCCTTGGAGAAGTCGGGCCTGCAATGCTAACTCTTCCAGAGATACGTCGCTGGCGTGTTTCGGAGACTGCGCATATCCGTCGGTGTTGGCGAGCGCCATAATTCCAGTGAGCTTCATTGGCAAGGCCGGAACGGTTATCGGGAAGGGCCGGCGCCGGATTCGGCGCCGGCTGCCTGGTCGCCGGTGGCATAGGAGGACCTAATGAGCCGATTCAGCACCGCGGATATTCCTTCGCAGCCCGGCGTCTACGCGTTCCATGCCCGTGACAGCCTGTTGTGGGTCGGATACGGGATGAGCATTCGGGAACGTGTCGAGCACCACCTGCTTCAAGGCGAGCCAATCAAGAATCCCGGCGTGAGCCAGGCAGTGGCGCCGGACCCGGCGCGGGTCACCAAGGTGGTCTGGTGGCTCTATCGGGAGAAACCGGACGTGGCTTCCCTCGAGGCAGCGTGGGAGCTGGCGGTTCGCGAGCTGTCACCGCATATGCGGCCACGCCACGCGGTCGAAGGAGAAGCGCTTGCCCATCTGGAGGACGTGGAATTCGTGCGCCGGGTCAGGGCCCGGCTGGCCGGCCCGCCGGACGGCGTGTTCGTCCCCCAGAATCTCGACCCGTTGACGAGAAACGTGATCGAGCTGGAGGGAAAAGTCGATTCCCTCCGGGCCCGGCTGGATTCCGGGGAGAAGCAGGACTAGCGGGGCGCGAGGCCTGCGACTTCAGGGCTGGCGCGCCGATCCGCGCCAAAAATCAGTGGCCGGGGGGTCACGGCTCCACAGCCTGGAATTCGATCATCCGTTCCAGCCGCCGGGCTCCGGGGCCCGCGCCGGGAGACGGCGCATAGACCCAGCGTTTGACTGCCCGTATCGCGGCCCGGTTGAAGATTCTCTGGGGGCTGGCCTCGACCACCGACACGTTTTCCACCCGACCGTCAGGGCGCACGTCGAAGGCCACCCTGACCCAGCCATTGGTGCTGCTGAGAAGCGCCTCTCTCGGATACTCCGGCTCGACCCGGTTCACCAGTTCAGGCTCTCTGTTCACGGCAGGTTCGAAGCTGCCGAGCTCGGGTGCGTTACGGAACTCGGGGGCGAACGCCGGCATGTCCGGCAAGTCCATGGAAACATCGAGGTCCGGTCGGTCCGCCCGTGGCGCCGAGTTGGACACGGTGGATCCGAGGGCCTGGGGAGCGCTCAGCGCGGCGGGCATTTCCGGTGCTTCCCGGGCACGTTCGCCGTTGCTGACCGTAAGTTCGCCAAACGATCCCTTGGGGGCGTTGCCGGGCGCCGCGGCCAGGGCGGCATACGACGTCAACAGCAGGACCCCCGCCCAGCCGGCGCCGCCGCGAGTCCCTCGATGTCCAGTGTTCCGGGTCATCTCCGCCGTACCGTTCCCGGCGAAGCATTGCGCCGGGAAGTGATTTATGACGAATTCAACATAGGCCTTAGGGCCATAAATGGCTGTGATCCATGTCGCGGATTGCCGACACGCTGTCAGCCCGGGCTGGATCCAGTCTGGCTGCGGGCCCGGCCCCGGGCACCCACCCACTGGCCACCGAAATAGGCAGCAACCAAAACCGGCACCTGGGACCAGTGCCAGCCGTACTCGGTCAGCAGACGCGCCGCGATGATCAGGGGCACCGCTGCATGCACGGCAACAAACCACAGCGGGGAGAATTTTCTCACGCTCTGGCGCCACCAGCCGAACGGGACGTTCACGGCAAATACGAACAGGGCAAAGAGTACGAGCTGCACGTCAGTCTTCCCTGCTCGTGCAGCGGGCGGAAAATTCCGACCAGGCGTTCCGGTGTTGCCCGTACGCGGCCAAAAACGCGGGCCAGATTCCTTTGTCGTTTGCGGGATTCATCAGCTGCTGATAGTAGTCCATGAAGCCTTCCGGCGGCGCAACGGATTGCGCTGCAAGGAGCCGGTCCAGGGCTCGTTGCCAGCGGCTTCCTGCCGCCGATAGGGCGGCCAGCCACTGCGCCACGTCCCCGCCTTCGAAACGCTCTCGTGCGGCCTTCAGGTCCGTCTCGGTTGAAGACGGGCAGGAGATGGTGGCAAGGGCCTGGCTTGCCACGGCAAGTTCGCCGGTGGCCCGGCCCAGGGACTTGGCCAGTCGTCCGCCATGGCCGCTGCGCTCGAGGTCTTCGAAATACCCGATCAGCACATCCCGGGATATCGATGCGTCCTCCTGCCCGTAGCGACTCACCATTTCCGCGAGGCCCCGGAGGGCTTTATCGGGAGCCGGTTCGGCCCTGACCGGATCGAGGGCCGGGGCCGAGACGCGGTACAGGGCGGCAAACTCGCGGCTCCCGATCGTCGCGTTCCAGATCATGGGTCCCGTATCCAGCCGCTTGGCCTCCAGGACTTCCCGCAGCGATGCCGCCAGTGCCGGATCCTTGCCGGACTCCTCCAGCCGTCTCAGGCACCGGGTCAGTCCGGTGATCAGCGCATGCTCGTAGACCAGGCGGAGCCCGTCTCCCTCGAGTTTGCCGAGCGCGCTGTTGCGTTCGGCCACCAGCGACCTCAGACCGCAGGCCTTGAGATCCAGGAAGTCGCCGAGGCCCACGCGAACGTCGGCACGAGGCACTTGTCGGTCGTCTGCGTCCGGATACGGAGGGGGTACGAAACGGCGTAGGGGATGCGGCGAGCCGTTCGGCGTCCGGGCCAGCCGGGACGCATAATCGGCCAGGGGCGAGGGGTCAGGCTGACCGGTACACGCGACCTGCAGAAGGGGGGCCAGTCCGGCGGCCAGAAACACCGCTGTGCGCCAGAAGACGGCGGTGCATAATTCGGGAAAACGAGGTGTCAACATGGATCTAGGGGATATCAGACGGGAGTACGAGCGCGCCATGCTCTCCCGGGCCGAGCTCAAGGGCGACCCGATCACTCAGTTCGAAGCATGGTACCGCGATGCCGAGGCCGCCCAGGTTGCGGAAGTCAACGCGGTCAGCCTGTCGACGGTGGACGCTGACGGGCGGCCCACTGCCCGGACTGTGCTCGTGAAATATTTTGATGCCGATGGCTTTGTCTTTTTCACCAATACCGGGAGTCGCAAGGCCGCGGATATCGAGGCCAACCCGCATGTCTGCCTGCTGTTTTTCTGGCAGCCGCTGGAGCGGCAAGTCATCATACGCGGCGCTGCGGAGAAGGTGTCCCGGGCGGAAACGATGCGGTATTTCGCGCGCCGCCCGCGGGGCAGTCAGCTCGGGGCATGGGTATCCAGGCAGAGCTCGGTGATTTCATCACGGCAGATTCTCGCCGCCCAGCTCGAATCCATGCGCAGGAAGTTTGCCGATGGTGACGTACCGATGCCGGACTTCTGGAGCGGCTACCGGGTTCGGCCCCGGGACGTCGAGTTCTGGCAGGGTGGACGGGACCGGCTCCATGACCGCTTTCTCTATCGGCGGGCCGCCGACGGCTGGACCGTGGACCGGCTGGCCCCCTGACCGGATTTACCCGGCGGGCGTCCCCTGGTCGGGCCAGTCGTCCGGGCAGCCCGTGATCGTATCGGGGGCGTCGTGAAGAAACCGCCCGGTGGCCAGAAACGCGGCGGTATTTTCCGCCACTTCCGTTGATCGCATGATGAACGCGTGGGACGCATTCACGATCAGGAAATCCGCCGCGCCCTCCAGACGCGTGGCACATATCGATATGATGCCGTCGTCTTCGCCCGGAATCGTGACCGTGCCAAACGGGTTCACGGTGCCGGTCCCGGCAATGATTCCGACCGGATAGTCGGGCCGTGGCAGGCTCTTCGGAAGGCTGTCCGGCTCGGTTCCGAGGGCTTCCAGTGCAGGACCCATGAGATTCGAAACCGGCCAGCGGTCCTGAAACCGGTCGGCCAGCAGACTGCCCTGGTTCGGCGGAGCCAGCATGACCAGCCGGCCGAGGTTCGTGGGCCGGGTATCGGCAATCCAGGCGCGGGCGAGGATGCCGCCCAAGGAGTGGCCCACAAAGTGCAGGCGCCCGGCATCCTCGCAGCACGCCCGTATGCGTTCATCCAGATCCGCCAGAAGGGTACCCGGGGAGTAGTCGGTGGACTCGTAGCCCAGGTTGTGCACGCGGTAACCCCGTTCCGACAGGTAGTCAGCCAGCTTCGCCATGGACTGCGCCCTGCGTCCCAGGCCGTGCAGCATCACGACGACTTCGGCTTTCGGCGCGGATACCGGACTGTCGCTGGTGTAGGCCTCCGAGGAAGGTTGCGCGAGGAGCGCAAGCAGGCAGGCCAGGCCCTGGGTCGTAGCCTTCCTCATGGGCGTGTCGGAAACCACTCGTCGAGCAGCCTATCCAGCTGCTGGCGAAGCCTCGCATATGCGCTGGCGTCCGCCAGGATTTCGTTTCTGCTCTGCACCCGGGGGCTGTCATCGATTTCGTCGGCGCAGGCCCGGGTGAGGGCGGCAGCAATGCCGGGTGTGGTTTCGAGGTGAAACTGTATGCCGAGCGAGCGCCCTCGGACAAAGGCCTGGGTTGGGCAGGCTTCGGTGGAGGCCAGGCGCCGGCTGCCGGGCGGCAGATCGAATTGTTCGCCGTGCCAGTGAAAGACAGGGACGGCCGGATCCAGCCAGGATCCGTTGCTGGAAGGCTCCTCCGGTATGACGGAAAACCAGCCGATTTCCCTTTCAGAGCACCGAGTCACGGTTGCGCCGAGCGCGACGGCCAGCAGTTGCGCTCCGAGGCAGATACCGAGTATTGGCCGCTGCAAGGCGGCCTGTTCCCGCAGCCACTCGACCTCCGGCCGTATCCATGGATGGGCAGCTTCGTCATGCACGCTCATCGGCCCGCCCAGGGAGACAATCCCCTCGTGGGCCGCGGTTCTGGGAAGGGGGGCGCCGGCGAAACGCATCACCGGATGCAGATCGACACCCCGGTCCCGGGCCCAGGCGGCGATGTTGCCCGGGCCCTCGAAGTCCACGTGCTGCAGAACGTGCAGAGTCTTGATCATTCCGGCGAAAGGTCTCCATCGGCCACGCTGCAGATGATATGGACCCGGGCCGGAAAGCGAATGCCTGTGATCGGGCCGCCGGTCCGGGGACTCAGTCCCGCTCCGGGAAGGGCCGCCGCCGACTCCGGAAACTGCCGGTTCATACGTCGGATCCCGAGCTGATCGTCACGAAGGCACTCAGTGGCAGCCGGAGACTGACCGGGGGCGGATACTGGGCTGCGTAGCCTACGCGGAGCAGGAACTGCGGCGGAGCGTCCAGGCCGAGACGCGTGCCGACTTCCGTCCGCCAGGGTGTCTCTTCAAGGGCCTGGCTCATGGGATGGATGGCCACGTCCAGGGCCCGGGCCTTCAGCCAGAGGCGCTCGCACTGCCGACCGGCGCTCAGCAGGCCTTCGCTGGAATCGCCGGCGCCCGAAACCACGATCCAACCGCCGGAGGAGCCGATTTCCTCCTTGGTTTGCCGGATAGTGGCCTCCGCGAAGGACTGGCTCAGGACGTCCTCGGACTCGAGAAAATGGCGCGCCCACCAGCCGGTGAAACCGTTGATGCCCATGGCGGCGGGTGTCAGCCCCTTGCGATGCTGTCTGGCCGCGTCGTCCGACCAGTGGATCCACTCGGACAGTTCCTCCATCACCGGTAATCGCCGGCACTGCGCGGCAAGAGCCTCCACGGTGGCCTCGTCCAGCCAGCCGGATTCGCGGGAGTCGGGCGGGAAATACTCGGTATCGCGGGTGTCGCGGAGGAACTCGGCGACATCCGCCCGCCGTATCCGCCGTGGCGCGAAGGGTCCCCGCAGCGTGCGCCGGTTCGCGATGGCTTCCAGGTTCGCCGGCCGCGCTTCGCTGGAGCCCACGAACAGGATGGCAAGCCCGTTCTCACTGTCGGCGCCGGCCAGTTCGACCGGCCGGCCATGGTGCCGGCCCGCGTCCGCGAGGTTTTCCAGGAAGGCACCGGCGGACAACAGGGCCTCGCGCCGGGCGGGGTCGACGACGCTCAGCTGTCGCTGCGGCGCGAGTTCGAGAAACCAGCGGTCGGGCCGCTCGATCCGCACCTGCCAGGGCTGAGTGTTGTGCCCGCTGGGCGCAAGAGACGCCAGGTACAGCATTTCACAGCTTACCGGGTCCAGCTGGCCTCCCAGACTGGCAATGGACTCCGCGGCGGGAAAGTCATGGCGTCCCGCCGGGCCCGAGCACCCGGCGAGCCAGGGTGACAGGCCCGCGGCTGTCAGGCCCGCCGCGCCGGACTTGAGAAAATCACGTCGCTTCATGGTGTTGTCTGATCTCGGCTCGATTCGCCCGGGTATGCCGTCGCGAAAGCGCTGTCGGCAAGGGTCGTGTTAAGAATAGGCCATGCACATCGGTATCGACCTGGGCGGCACCAAGACGGAAATCATCGCCGTTGACAAGGGCGGCGTCGTGCTCCAGCGATCCCGCGAAGCCACGATCCGCCACTATGCGGGCTGCCTGGATCAGATCTCCAGGCTGGTCAGGGCCGTTGAGTCGCTGACCGGTCGGACGGGCACCCTCGGCATGGGTATTCCCGGAAGCCTGTCCCCGGAAAACGGCCGGGTGCGCAACGCCAATTCCGTGTGGCTGAACGATCGCCCCCTCGGCGCGGATCTTGCCGAGCGTCTCGAACGGCCGGTGCGAATCGAGAATGACGCCAACTGTTTTGCCATATCGGAGGCCACAGACGGTGCCGCCCGGGGCGCCGCGTCCGTGTTCGGCGTGATTCTCGGAACCGGGGTGGGTGGCGGACTCGTGATCGACGGGCGCCTGCAATCCGGTGCCCAGGGAATAGCCGGCGAGTGGGGCC